>CAZDUT010000031.1:0-9642 GCA_964508695.1 uncultured Alteromonas sp. | reverse complement strand
ATACCGCTGCATACTTTCATCTTCGTTACGAAAACGATGGATCTGATTGCGTCCCTGTTCTTTGGCAAAGTAACAGGCCGCGTCAGCCATACTCAGGCAGTGCTCAGGATCACCGGAGGTTTCACGGCAGGAAACCAGCCCAATGCTTACGCCGATGGTGAAGATGCGGTTATCCCACATGAACCGGTACGACTGAATAGCCGATAGAATGCGCATACCATACAGATAGGCGGTTTCTTCCGGATGCTCGGTAAACAGTATGCCAAACTCGTCACCGCCCAGCCGGCCCAGATAGCCATGGCCCGCGAGGGTTTCATCAATCAGACGTGCGATCTCCCGTATCAGTTCGTCACCCGCTTTGTGGCCACAGGTATCGTTGATTACCTTAAACCGGTCGAGATCAAGATACATCAGACACACCACCTCGGCGTCGCTATCAATGGCGCGGGCGATAAGGCGTTCAAATTCGCGGCGGTTATAGACACCGGTGAGCGAGTCATGGGTAGCGAGAAATTCCAGACTCAGGCTGGAATTCTTTCGTTCGGTGATATCGAAAATAGAGCCATACAGAAAACTGCCGCTTTTGTCTTTTCTCAACTGGCAGGAAACGCTGAACCAGAATTCTTCGCCGGTACTGCGCTTACCCCGGATTTCACGGCCCATCACCTGACCCTTGTCGACAATTTCACTGATCAACACATCACGGTCGCGTTCATCCGCGTAGAAATCCCGGGTGTTATTAACGCTCGCCAGCATGGTGGCTTCATCGTCGTAGCCAAACAGAGTGCACATCGCCGGATTAATACTTTTCAGCTTTCCCTCAACCGTGGAGGTATACAGACCCTCAACGGAGTTACGGAATAAATCATAAAAATGATGCAGGTTGGAGATGGTCTGGTCACGGGATTTAAGCTGCTGGCTGTTAAGCGAGCGCTCCTTTTGCTCGAGACTGAAAGCAAAAAACAACATGGCCAGTTTGGTGACAATAATCATGACCAGTAAAGAGGTCAGAGACAGCACATCGCTGTTCAGCGCATTATTGAGTTGCAGTGCATAAAGCACGAACAGGAAAGTCCAGGCCATGGCAAACAATTGGCTAAGTGACGGGTGACGGCGATCGCGAAACAGGATCACCAGCAGCACCTGAAAGAGGCCGATGACCGGCATAAAGAGATAAATAAAGTGCGTCGCATTAAACGCATTATCCAAGACGCAAAACCCGAGAAAAGCCAGTGGCATCAGATAATTAACCAGCTTCAGGAGCAGTGGAATTCGACTGAATAAATTGTGCGAGACCTGCGCCAGCATCAATGTTATCAGGGCCAGCAGGGAAGCGATAACCAGTTCAGATGTGTGAATAAGGCCGGGCCAGCGCGCCAGCCCGCCCTGAGTCACAAAGACCAGCACCGTGGCCAGTCCGAAGCACACCGACAGCCAGAAACGGGCGGGCGTGCGCTGAAACAGGTAGGAGAGCAGGAAATAACCACAGGCAATAAACAGCATACCCAGCATCGCACCGAGCAGTATTAACCGCAGGCGATCGTAAACCTCAAGGCTGTCCTCGTCCCACAGTGCAATGCTGTAGTTCGCGGGGCCCTGATCACTGATACCCAGCAGCACGGTAACGGTTTCGTTTTCGGCAAGCGACAGGCTAAAGCGTATATAGGGAGAGGGCCAGTCTGCTTCCATACTCACGGCGCTGGCCTGATAGGTCGAGCTATCAATGATGCGGTACTGTTGGTCGATCAGGTAAAAATGAACCTGATCAATTTTAAGCCGGTTGAGGGTGATAACTAACGAACGCGCCGATTCACTGTGATTAATGACTTCCGATTTAAGCCATAAACGTTTATCTGCAGGGATTTCACGAAACGCCATCAGATCGGTATAGGGTGTTGTGGCATCCAGTGCATCACGGTAGGTACTGTTTTTGGGCAGAACCAGTGTATCGCTCACCTGTTTTAAGCTCGCCACGTCGGTATCGTCGTCAAGGATCAGCTGACCTGCCGATAAGTGCGCACACCAGATCAGTAACGTAATGAGCAGCGAGCAGCGCAGCACGCCCACGTTATTGAACCTAATCCCTGTCACAAAAGCCATATATGCCGAACGGGCCCCGCTGAAAAATGCGCCGATAAACCCATAGTAGCGGATCATTACTGACTTTGTGAACTGACATTGTCAACCAGACGTGCGGCTATTGCCCCGGTCGAACAGCTTTCCCCGGCGTCTGGCTCCAGCCAGATTGCGTCACACAGCCATTCTATACAGAGCAACAGACGTATTTCACCACAGCGAAGGTGTGCCTGGAAGCGATCAGCCCCCCACTCCTGGTCGGCCATTGTGGTGCCGGTCAGTGCGCAAAACTGATGTATCCACTGGTGCGTCGTCGCCACACTGTCAGGCAATGCCATATCGATGATGATCACATCATCATTTACCGCAACAGCCTGTAGCAACTGTCCGGGACTCAACTGCTGCATGACAGGCTTACGGTATTATTATCTGCTGGTGGCAGTGAGAATGCATGCTGGTCCCATCGTTGATCGAAGGGATGAACGCAGGCGTCGAGCAAGTCCTTGGCGGGCGTGAAGTCGCCATTCTCTGCGGCCTGAATAATTTCAAAGAGCAGGTGTGTGCGGGGAATAACCGCAGGATTACGCGACAGCAAATCACCCGGCTGACGCAACGGAGAATACCGTTGCCACCACGTATCAAACCGCGCGCGATCAATGAAATTGTCGCGCAGTGGAGTCATGTCATCGCGGCTTTGGTGTAACGCCAACGCACGAAAACTGGCGGTATAGTCGCGCTTTTCCTCGGCCAGTAAGGCCACCCAGTCATTGGACAGTTGCCGACCCTCGGCAGTTTGTGGCAAACCCAGGCGGTGAAGCATCAGTGTTTCGTATTGCTGCAGGAAGACCGGTTCGAACTGCTGCAGTACCTCGCGAATATCGTCATGAGTACAATAATCGCTAAAGGCATACGCCAGCATATTAAGATTCCACAATGCAATGCCCGGCTGCCGGTCAAAGGCATAGCGACCTTGCGGATCAGAATGGTTAAATACCGCTGACGCCTCAAAGCTGTCCATAAAGGCATAGGGACCGTAATCAAACGTGATCCCATGGATAGACATATTGTCGGTATTCATCACTCCGTGGACGAAGCCATGGCACTGCCAGCCGGCAATCAGTCGTGCCGTGCGCAATGTGATGGCGCGCAGCAAGGCTTTATGCGGGTTGCTACTTTTGAGGCACTCGCTGAAATACTCGTGAAGTACAAACTCAAACAGTGCATCGAGCTTTTGTTTTTCTCCGCTGTGGAAAAAGTATTCGAAATGACCAAATCGAATGTGACTCGGGGCCGTGCGGATCATCATGGCACCGGGCTCGGGAGCTTCACGCATCACAGTTTGGTCGCTGGAGAACAAACATAACGAGCGCGACGATGGGATCCCCAGCGCGTGGAGCGCCTCACTGCCAATATATTCACGCAGGGTAGAGCGTAAAACGGCTCGCCCGTCAGCAAAGCGCGAATAGGGGGTCTGTCCGGCACCTTTAAGGTGAAGATCCTGATACGCCCCCTGTGTATCCAGGCACTCTCCGAGCAGCAGGCCGCGACCATCGCCTAAGTCCGGGTTCCAGTGACCAAACTGGTGACCGCCATATTTTTGCGCAATCGCATTGCGCGCCCAGGCGGACTGCGGATCACTAAGCAGGCTGACCAAGGTATCGTCCTGCCACAGTGCCTCATCGAGCTGCAATTCACTGGCCAGCGCCTGGTTGACCATACTCAGGCGCATCCCCTTGAGCCCCTGCGGTAAAACCGGGGAGGTCAGCGATTCGAGGGCATCAGCATAGCGGTGAGAAAGTAACGACATAGTAGCATTTAGTATCCGGTGATGCGTGAACGCTAGCAGAGTTGTTCTGCTATGGAAAGCGGCCATGACGTTGCTGAACAGTCATCCATCAATTAAATAAATGTAAGTCACTAAACTCTTTATGAAATACTGTGGTAACAGCTACATCACAACACTATTTATATAACCATTATTTATCAGGTCAGAGGGAACATGCTAACACTTCATCATTTAAATAACTCACGCTCACAACGTATTCTCTGGCTGCTTGAAGAGCTTGGTGTGGAATATCATCTTGAGCGTTATGAAAGAGATCCGAAAACCAATCTGGCGCCACCGTCGCTTACCGCGGTGCATCCATTGGGACGTTCTCCGGTTCTGACCACCGATACCGGCGCGTTGGCAGAATCCGGGGCAATCATTGCCTACCTTATCGAGCAGTATGCGAAAGACAGTTTTGTGCCACCCAAGGACGCCGCAGCACATCAGGACTATTTATTCTGGCTGCATTTTGCGGAAGGCTCGCTGATGCCGCCAATGGTAGCGCGTCTGGTACTGGAAAAAGCCCGGCAAAAAGCGTCGAAACCATTTTTTGTAAAACCCATTGCCAACAAGCTGATCGACGGCATTTTAAATGCCTATTACGGGCCTAACCTTGATCAGAGCCTGCGATATGTCGAGTCGTACCTATCATCCAATGAGTGGTTCGCCGGTGACGCGCCTACCGGCGCCGATATTCAGATGAGCTTTCCACTGGAAACGTTGGTGGCACGCGGACGTGCCGATAACCTGGCAGCAATTAAAGCCTACGTGAAACGCATTCATGCCCGTCCCGCGTATCAGCGTGCACTCGAAAAAGGCGGCGAATATGATTACGCCTGAGGTGGCTGTTCGCGGTTAACGTAATCGTCGATCAGCTGCATAAAGGCAGTGCCGTAGCGTTCCAGTTTGGTGTTACCCACACCACTGATATCCAGCATGGCGTCAGTGGATGTGGGCAACTTTGACGCCATATCTACCAGCGTAGCGTCACTGAAAACCACATACGGCGGTACGTCATTTTCCTCGGCGAGCACTTTACGCAAATGTTTGAGTCGCACAAACAGAGTTTTATCGTAATTCACCGACGCAAATTTGTTTTTCTTGGTAGGTTTGAACTCCAGACGCGGCACCGCCAGCATAATTGCACATTCACCCTTGAGCACAGGACGGGCTCCTTCGGTCAGTCGCAATGCGGCATTGGCTGTAATATCGACCCGTATCAGCCCCTGATGAATCAGCTGGTTGATAATGTTGTGCCAGTAGCTGTCACTCTTATCCTTGCCGATACCATAGGTTGTCAGCTGATCGTGTCCGGCCTCCTGCAAGCGTCGAAGCTGCTTACCCCTTAACACATCAATCACATATTGGGTGGCGGCCTGCTGGTCGAGTCGCAGCACACACGACAGCACCATTTGGCTGGTCACCAGGCCATCAACCATCTTCGGTGGATCCAGGCAGATATCACAGTTGCCGCAGGCACTGTCACTGAACTGGGAGAAGTAGTTCAGTAATATCTGGCGACGACAGATTTGCGCCTCGGCAAACGCTTCCATCGCCGCAAACTTCTGCAGTTCAACATCGTTGCGCACATCATTATCGCCCTGACCAATCCACTGACGAACCCGCGCTGCATCTTTCTCGTCAAACAGCAGCAAGGCTTCTGCAGCTAACCCGTCTCGACCGGCACGTCCGGTTTCCTGATAGTACGACTCCACGCTGCGTGGCACATCGTGATGAACCACAAACCGTACATTGGATTTATTAATGCCCATGCCGAAAGCGACGGTGGCTACCACCACATCAACCTTGTCGTTAAGAAACTGACGCTGAACAAATTCCCGTTCGTCACTGTCCAGCCCGGCGTGGTAAGCCGCACAGCGGATCCCCTGACGATAAAGCCGGGCGCTCAGATCGTCGACCTTGGCGCGGCTGTTACAGTAAATAATGCCGCTGCCATCCTGTTGCTTGACGTAGTCCACCACCTGATCAAAGGCTTTGTATTTGGACATTACCCGGTAGCGAATATTGGGGCGGTCAAAACTGCCCTTATAAATCAGCGGATCGCTGAGCCTGAGTTGCGCCAGAATATCCTGTTGTGTAGCCGCATCGGCGGTGGCTGTGAGACCAATAACCGGAATAGCGGGGAATTGATGCTTTAGTTGTCCCAGCTCCCGGTAGTCCTGCCTGAAATCATGGCCCCAGTGTGAGACACAGTGGGCTTCGTCGATGGCAAATAAGCCAATCTCACACTGAGAGAGGGTACGCTGGAACTGATATTGCAACAGACGCTCCGGGGACACATACAGTAAATCAAGCGCACCATTGGTGAGTTGTGACAGGGTATCCTGCTGTTGTTGTACCTCAAGGCTGGAATTCAGGTAAGCGGCGCGTATGCCCAGCGCCCGCAGCTGTTCTACCTGATCCTGCATCAGCGAGATAAGCGGCGACACGACGATGCCCGTACCTGCACGCAGCAGGGCCGGGATCTGGTAGCACAGTGATTTGCCGCCACCGGTTGGCAACAGAACAAGTGCATCACGGCCCTCACACACACCGTTAATGACATCTGCCTGTCCGTCGCGAAAGGATTTGTACCCAAACACTTGCTCAAGCACTGACTGGGGGTCAGTAAATTCAGTCTGATTAAGGGTGTCTTGTTCGGCTTCGAGCGTTGTTGTTTTCATCGGGGGGATTTTACGGAAAATTTGCGCCGGCTTCACGGGTAAAGGACTAATTCTGGCCTAAAAAACAGTATATGCTGTAAAGATAAGAAAAAAACGCTCTGCTGCGCATGGTTTCGGGCGCAGTAAACAGGAGTCCTTATGTCTGCGCTAAACCATGATACACTTTGCGACCGCGTTACTGCCCTGTTCCGCGACGCCATGCCTTATCACGAGCTGTTGGGTATTGAAGTCAAACAACGTGATCAGCAGGTGTACCTGCGCTGTCCGTGGAAAGACAGCCTGACCGGCAATCCCTATCAAAAAATACTGCATGGTGGCGTAACCGCCAGTTTACTGGACACCATTGGCGGCCTGACGGCGGCGCTTCAGGCGGTGAAGCAAACGCCTGCCGATGAGCTTGGCGCTATGGAGCAGCGACTGGCCACGATGGGCACCGTGGACATGCGGGTGGACTACCTGCGACCCGGCCGCGGTCACGAATTCATCGCAACGGCCGAGATCATTCGCAGTGGGGCACGGGTAGCGGTGTGCCGCATGGAATTGCATAACGAACAGCAGGATCATATCGCGTTTGGTACCGGAACCTACATACTGGGCTAACGCGTCAGTTGTCGTTTTATCATTGGAGACAAGTTATGGCTGAACCCTTGCCGGATCTTATCGAAGAATTTGTGTCAGAGAACCCGATGGACGACCCGGCGGCCATTGTCACAGCCCTGGCCGGTCAGGATGATGTTTATATCGCATCGCTACTGGAATCCCTGCCGGTCGAGCGACGGCGTACCGTATGGGAAGGCGTGCCGAGAGATCGCAAGCTCGATGTGCTGGTGGAAATGCGCAGTGATCCGCGTGAAATCCTTATCGACAGTACCGCAGATAACGAGTGGGCGGCCATTTTCTCGGATATTGAAGCCGAAGATCTGCTGGAACTGCTCGACTCGTTACCTAACCGGCTGGTTGATCTTGCTTATGCCGAACTGGATGCCCAACAACAGGATTATTTCCGGGAAGCCACCGCGTTTGATGATGCACAGGTAGGTCACTGGCTGAACCACGATTTGCTGGTATTGCCATTAAATGCCAAGGTGCGTGACGGGCTTCGGCTGGTTCGACGTAAAGTGCCCAACCATTGCGACACGATTTTTCTGGTCAACCGGTCAGGACAGTTTTCTGCGGCCGTAAAAGTCACCCGGTTACTGTCTGCGCCCGAGCATTTGCCGCTGGTTGAACTGACCGAAGAAAACGTCAGTGTGCTTAAGGGAACCGATGAGTCGACAAGCGCCTCACTGACTGTGCAACGGTCAGGGTTGGCTTCCCTGCCTGTGGTAGATGACAACAATAAGCTTATCGGTCGGTTGGATGTGGGCTCTGCCAGTGAACTGGTCAATGAGTTTTATGAGCGACAGGTTATGGCCTCGGCGGGTATGGATGAAGATGAGGATTTGTTTTCACCGGTGGCAAAAAGTGCCAAAAACCGTGCTGTCTGGCTGGGAATAAACCTGCTCACGGCATTTATGGCGTCCTGGTTTATCGGCTTGTTTGAGGGCACGTTACAACAGGTAGTGGCTCTGGCAGTACTGATGCCGGTAGTGGCGAGTATGGGCGGGATTGCCGGCAGCCAGACACTGACCTTGATTGTACGGGGGCTCGCGCTGGGTCAGGTAACCAGTGCCAACTTCAAGGCGCTAATGGTGAAAGAGCTCAAGGTGGGCGGCGTCAACGGCGTTATCTGGGCCATTGTGATCGGTATTGTGGCGTATTTCTGGTTCACCGATGTATTGCTGGGCATTGTAATTTGTCTGGCAATTCTGATGAATATTGTCGCCGCCGCGCTGGCGGGTGTATTTCTGCCGGTTATTCTCGACAAGCTTAAGATAGACCCGGCATTGTCAGGTTCGGTGATCCTGACAACGGTCACTGACATCGTCGGCTTCGTCGCGTTTTTAGGGCTGGGGACGGTGTTTTTGCTGTAAACTACGCACCGATTTTTGTTTCCTATCCACATAAGAGGGCGCAGTGAGCAACGCCGACAACGATAAAGCTACCCAGGTTGGGGTAATATGTGCCATTGCCGCTTATACCATGTGGGGCGTAGCACCTATTTATTTTAAGCAGCTACAGCTCATTCCGGCGCCGGAGATCCTGATGCATCGGATCATCTGGTCCGTCGTGATACTGGTTGGGCTGATTGCGGCATTGGGTCAATGGCCAAAGGTGAAAGCTGCATTGCGCTCTCCCGCGGTGATGAAAGTACTTTTCTTTGCCGGTATCCTGCTGGCGGCCAACTGGCTATTGTTTATCTGGGCAATTAACAGCGACCACTTACTGGATGCCAGTCTGGGTTATTACATCAATCCGCTTATCAATGTGTTCTTCGGACGGATTTTTCTGGGTGAACGACTGCGGCCTCTGCAGCGTGTCGCCGTTATCCTGGCCATCGTCGGGGTGGCCATTCTGGTTTTTTCCTACGGGTATCTGCCATGGATTGCGTTGGTACTGGCCGGAAGTTTCAGCGTGTATGGTCTGCTGCGTAAGCAGGTTGCGGTCGACTCCATGCCCGGACTGTTCATCGAAACGCTGATGATGTTGCCGGTGGCCCTTGGATATTGGCTGTGGTTCGGATCGGCGCACAGTAATCTGCTGACAAATTCGGCCGAACTGAATATGTTACTGATTGCCGCAGGGCTGGTCACCACGGCCCCTCTGCTGTGCTTTACCGCTGCAGCCCGGCGCATCATGTATTCAACCCTGGGATTTTTCCAGTACATTGGTCCGTCACTGATGTTCTTACTGGCGATCTTTATTTATGGCGAGCCACTTGAAGAAGACCGGCTGATTACGTTTGGGTTCGTGTGGGCAGGACTGCTGTTGTTTAGCCTTGACTCTATGCATGACTACCGACGTCAGCGACGCCTGAAAAAGCAAGCGGCACTGGCCAGGCAGGGATAGCCAACAAACTGGCAACTGTTTAAAAATCAAACGTTTAGGTGTCAGGATAATTAACAGTGTCAGTTTGGCATTTTTCTAACCACATGTATTAAAAGGGGTTTTTAG
>CAZDUT010000030.1:12501-20440 GCA_964508695.1 uncultured Alteromonas sp. | reverse complement strand
AAGATGCCTTCCAGGCGGTGACACAAATGCATGGTGGCGATATTAGAGCAGAAAGCCTGAAGTTGCCGTGGTGTATGTTTGAGAAAGTCATGCAAAAGCCGGTGTCGGCGAGCCTGCGATATCATCAGTTTTTTCTCCCCCACCGACAACAACGACTAGCCAGCTTTCTTATTAATGAGAAAGGGGAAATTATTGAGCAGGTGTTTTACGTGAGGGATGTTCGTGGGGTAAAGGCATGTCGTAAATTACAGTTCATGCTCGAATCGGTTAACAAACAGCAGGTGCTTGCGGCCTAATCACTTTTGTCTGTGCTCACAGCGTTGTACAGCGGGTTTATTAAAGCCTGGAATGTTCAAAGAAGCGCATGGCTGACGACTGCAGCAGTATGTATGGTGAATCACGAGCGTTACAAAATGATCACAGTCAGTGGGTATTAAAAAAGGCGCCGTCATTACGCGGCGCCTTTTACAGAGCTAATACACAGACTGTGCGTTAGTAGAAAGACACGCGTGCCTCAATACCCCAAATACGCGGCTCGTTTACGATACCGGTAAGGTTATTGAAGTCGATTGCGCCTTTTACGTTGTCTTCGTCGGTAATATTGCGTCCGAACAGGGCGATGGTGTAGTTATGTGCAAAGTTGTCATAACCAATACGAATGCCACCTTCGAAGTTATCGTCGGTTCTGTACTCAACTGCGTCATACAAAAACAGGTTGGTCGCACCCTGGAAAGCCCAGTCGGTGAAAACAAACAGTTCACCATCATCACCCGCAGGCATGGTGTAGCGTGCAGTGAAGTTAAAGATGGTTTCGGGCGCCTGCGGGAACGGATTGCCGTCGATAAAGGCACGATTGTCGTCAGTGCTTGGATCGATAACAGTACAGTTTCCGGCGAAATCAGCATTCGAGCCACAAGGCTGAACAGTCAGGTTGTCATCTTTGATTTCGGTATGGTTGTAGCTATAGCCCGCGGTAAGCGTTAACTGATCGGTGGCCAGCCATTCTGCATCCACTTCAAAACCGTATGCTTCACCCTGGTCAGCGTTAACCAGTGAAGTGAAGTTGTTACCCCCACCGATTGCAGAGAACTGCATATCATCTACGGTGTAGTAGAATGCGGCCATGTTCAGTCGCAGGGTGTCACCGAGCATATCCGATTTGAAACCGGCTTCGATGGAGTTAATGGTTTCTGCATCGGCCACAGAAGGCGCGCCCTCAAACGCTACGTCACGACCCTGGATGGTCTGGGCACGGAAGCCATTGGCATAACGCGCGAACACTGACATATCATCTGTCAGGTTATAATTTGCGCTTAACTCGAAGCTCACCTGGCCGTCATCAACATCAATGGGATCATAATCCTGGACCGCGGCAGCACCAATTTGTAATGCAAAACCATTAACGTTTTGCTCGCCTACCCGCAGTGACTTCTCATCGTAGGTATAGCGAACACCGCCTGTTACGTTAAGCTTGTCGTTGACCTGATAGGATGACTGACCAAAGACAGCCCAGGTGGTGTTTTCATGAAATACCGTAGTGGCACCGAAGAAGCCATCGATACTGGTGACATTGAAGGAAGAGTCAAAGAAGAATGCGCCGACCTGCCAGTTCATGGCATCGCGGGTATTACTGGCCAGACGTACTTCCTGTGTAAACTGCTCAAGGTCATCCATTTTATCCTGTGTAACAGCGGTAAACGGGATAGGTGCTGGCATCGCCGTATCACCAGAGCCACTGCCGCCGTCGATATCACCCAGACTATAGCCATCAGCAGTTTCCAGTGCAGAAATTGACGTCAGTTCCATACCGTCAAAAGCATAAGTAAGTTTCAGCGATGAGCCAAAGCCACTGTATTCCTGCGGGTTATTGTCAGCGTTACCGTCGCCATCAAGATCAGCATCATACCAAACGGTAGTGCGATCGTAGTTTTCGTTAAGATCGTTGCTGCCTTTGTCGAAAATATTAGCTCGGAATATAGAGGCTGTGCCTTCCAGCTCACGGCCATGCACGTTCAGCAAGGCAGAGAAGTCTGCAGTTGGCTCCCAAAGTAACTGTCCACGCCAGGCTTTTTCGTCGAAGCCACCCAAGGCGTCGTTTTCACCGGTAAAACCATTGTCGATGTAGTCATCACGGTCCTGGCTTAGCACTGAGAAGCGGCCTGACAGGTTTTCGGCAATACCGCCGCCCACAGCGCCTTCAAAGTTAACGGTGTTATAGCTGCCATAGCCAAGTTCAGCGTAACCTTCGAAATCCTGTGTTGGCTTAACGGTGTCGAACTTCACAATGCCTGCCGTTGTGTTACGGCCAAAGAGTGTACCCTGTGGTCCACGCAGCACTTCTACCTGCTGCACATCGAACAGTGGGAAGCTTTTCAGTACCACGTTTTCCATGACCACTTCGTCCATAACAATGGAGACTGGCTGCGAGGCTGCCAGGTCAAAGTCAGTGTTTCCCAGACCGCGAATATAAAAACGGGGGGCAACCCGTCCATTTGATGACTCTGCATACAGACCCGGCACACGAACTGCCAGCTCGAGAATGTCACCACCGCCGGAGAACAGGCTTTCAAACTCCTCGCCGTTCAGGGTTGCAATAGAAATTGGGACTTCCTGAATAGACTGGGTACGTTTCTGCGCGGTTACAGTGATTTGCTCAAGAGACGTTTCTTTTTTAGTTGTTGTCTGCGTGTCCTGGGCAATAGCTGAAGTACTGATCGCGGCACTGACTGCCAGCGCCAGCGACGCTAGTTTATAAGTTCTCATGTGTTCACCAAGAGTGTTGTCAAAGAATAAGTGTTAAAAAGGTGCGAGTTGAGTTGCATATTACGCGGCTGGGTATTCTACACAAAAATTGTGCGAATGGCGTGAAATATGTCGCTTTTTTTAGCTGTTTTTAAATTTTGTCCGGTATTGGGCCGGTGACACGCCGGTGTGACGTTTAAAGAGGCGCGTAAACGAACTGATATCTTCATAACCGACCTCGCTGACAATCGCGTCTATTGCGACAGAATGCGAGGCAAGCCGGGACATGGCATACTCGACCCGCAGCGCCTGCAGGTATTTGAGCGGCGTTTGTCCGCAGGCTTTCTGAAAGCGTCGTAATAAGGTTCGCACAGTCATATTATGCCGGGAGGCAAGGGCGGGTAACGATAACGGCGATGCAATATTGCTTTCCAGCTCGCTTTGAATTGCCAGTATATCCGGGTCCTGGTGAAACTTCCGCTGGCGGGTTCCGGCGTAAACCGTCTGATTAGGGCGCGTAAGATCCAGTACATGAGACTTCGCGGTGTCTGTTGCTACCTGGTGACCACAGTAGCGACCAATCAGCAGAAGCGCCAGGTCAAACCATGCCATGCCGCCACCCGCACAAAATACATTGTCCTGTTGGGTCAGCATTTTCTCTGGCTGTAACTTTACTCTGGGATACAGCTCCCTGAACCGGTCCGCATACCCCCAGTGTGTCGTTGCGACGCGCCCGTTCAGTAGTCCTGCAGCCGCCAACAGAAATGTACCGGTGCAGTTACCGGCAATATCGGTGTGCTGGTGCGCATGCTGTCGCAACAGGGTAAGCAGTGCCTGATTATCACTCAGCACTTTGTCGACACTGCCTCCAATGGTCGGGACCACCAGTAGGTCCGTATGTGTGACATCTTCAAGGGCTACGTGGGGCGTTAACCTCAACTGGTTGGTGCAGGTGAATGGATGGCCGTGGACACTGGCGATTCGGACATCGAAAAAAGGCCGTATCGGTTGTTGGTGGATGCGTTGCCAACTCACACCCGCGAGTGCAAATAAATCCAGCGCACCGGTAATGGCGGACGACAAGGCATGATCAAAGCCGACGATGGTCACTCTGTAAGCAGGCGGGCTGACAGACATAAAAACATATCCAACATATCTATTAATAAAATGAATAGATGGCGAAAATCACCATTATTGTGTCATTTATGACAGTCATGGCAGTGTAGCGGATGTGTCACAATAAGTTAAGGAAGATGTAAACAGGTTAGCGTTTGCCTCTGTGTCTACCATTACTTTGGAGGTTTTTCATGGCTGAGCAACTTATACCGCGTCGTGAAATGCAATTTCAGCTTTATGAGCTGCTGGATGCTGGCGCACTGTGTGACTATCCGCGTTTCAGTGAACACTCGACTGACACGTTCAACGCGGTTATCGATACGGCGGAAAAGATCGCCGAAGAAACTTTTCTGAATCACAACGCCAAGGCAGATCAAAACGAGCCACGCTTCGACGGAGGCAAGGTGATCATGCTTGATGAAGTGAAAACCGCCTTTGATGCTTACCGTGAAGCTGGCTTTATTGCCGGGCATTTTGACTTTGAAGATGGCGGTATGCAGTTACCGGGTGTGATAATGAATGCGTGTGCCGGGTACTTTTTGGCCGCGAACCCCTCAACAACCGCATACCCGTTTTTAACGGCCGCCGCCGCTAACGTTATTCGGCACTTTGCCAGCGAGGATATTCGGCAACGCTTTTTACCGCATATGTTAACCGGCACCTTTACCGGTACCATGGCGCTGACTGAACCTCATGCCGGTTCGTCGCTGGCAGATATCCGTACCTCGGCCACTGCCGCTGATGATGGCAGCTATCGGATAAAAGGGAGCAAGCTCTATATATCCGGCGGCGAGCACGAGCTGTCTCAGAATATTGTGCATTTAGTTTTAGCTAAGATCCCAGGAGGTCCGCAGGGCGTCAAAGGGATTTCGTTGTTTGCGGTGCCCAAGTATCGGCTGGATGGCAACGGCGAGCCTGCCGAACGAAATGATGTCGGACTGGCTGGCCTTATTCATAAAATGGGGTACCGCGGCACAACGTCCACGGCGCTGTCGTTTGGCGAAAATGGCGACTGTCACGGTTACCTTATCGGTGAACCCCATCAGGGACTGCGTTATATGTTTATGATGATGAACGAAGCGCGTATTGGTGTGGGGTATGGGGCCGCAATGATTGGCTATCGCGGCTATCGCTATTCACTGGACTATGCGAAAGACCGGACCCAGGGACGCAGGAGCGGGGTGCAGACGGCCGATGATCCTCAGTGTGCGATTATCGAGCACGGGGATGTCAAACGTATGCTGTTAGCACAAAAGGCCTATACCGAAGGTGGCATGGCGTTATGTTTATACGGCAGCTACCTTATGGATTGCATGGCCTGTACTGACGATCAGGAAGAGAAAGCAGCATTGGCGCAGCTGATTGATCTGTTAACGCCGGTGTTCAAGGCCTGGCCATCTGAATATGGACCGAAAGCCAATGATCTGGCGATACAGGTACTGGGGGGAGCGGGCTATACCCGTGAGTACCCGGTTGAACAGTGCTGGCGAGACAATCGCTTAAACCCGATCCATGAAGGC
Source organism: uncultured Alteromonas sp. (assembly GCA_964508695.1). Lineage (GTDB taxonomy): Bacteria > Pseudomonadota > Gammaproteobacteria > Enterobacterales > Alteromonadaceae > Alteromonas. The sequence goes on along the minus strand of CAZDUT010000030.1, from coordinate 15,062 downwards.
ACCAACGGCATTCAGGCGCTCGATTTGCTGGGACGCAAACTGTGGCAACAGAATGGACAAGGGTTGGAGACGCTGATGAAACGGGTCAATACAGACATCAAGCGGGCAGTGCAGCCGCGATCCAAGGCACTTGCCGAACGTATTTTGCCGTATATCGGCCAGCTCGATCTGCTCATCCGCCAGTCAGCCAGCGATTTACAAAGCGATAAGCAATCCATCGCGCTGACCAATGCCAGCTGCTTTTTGAATGTGTTTTCGTCCTGCGTTGTCAGCTGGATTTGGCTTCGGCAGGCTATTGTCGCTGAAGCCGCGCTTGAAAAAGGGGCACAAGACAGCGATGCCGCATATTATGAAGGCAAGCTGGCCGCCGCACACTATTATATACACTGGGAATTACCGCTGGTGAAACGGGATATCGATATCATCAGTACTTCTGATCCAACCTGTGATGCGGTCATGCCGGATCACTTCTGAGAAAAGGGCACAACATAATGCAATATAAACAATGGCAACTTTCTTCGCGCCCGGTAGGTGAACCTACCCGCGATAATTTCGAACTGGCGACAGTCTCACTGCCAGAGGTACAGGACGGTCAGATTGCAGTAAAAATTCAGTACATCTCTCTGGATCCGGCCATGCGAGGCTGGATGAACGAAGGCAAGTCGTATATTGAACCTGTGCAAATTGGTGAAGTAATGCGTGCCGGAACAGTCGCAGAGGTCATCGAATCAAAGGCGGATGGCTTCGACAAAGGAGACATGGTGTACGGTAATTTTGGTGTGCAGGAGTACGCCGTCGTGGATGTGAAAGGTATCCATAAAGTCGACCCGTCGTTGGCACCCCTGCCGCGCTACCTCGGTGTGCTTGGTATGCCAGGCATGACGGCATATTTTGGCTTGCTGAATACCGGCCAGCCTAAAGAAGGTGAGACCGTCGTGGTGTCCGGCGCCGCCGGCGCGGTAGGCAGTGTTGTCGGACAGATTGCCAAGATTAAGGGGTGCCGGGTAGTGGGGATCGCCGGTGGCAAAGAGAAGTGTGATTACCTGACCAGTGAGCTTGGGTTTGACGCGGCGGTTGATTACAAAGCGGATAATTTCCGCCAGGATCTGAAAGCAGCCTGCCCAAATGGTGTGGACGTCTATTTTGACAATGTCGGTGGCGATATTCTTGACGAGGTACTGACTCGCATTAACCTGCACGCTCGCATAGTTATCTGTGGCGCTATCAGCCAGTACAATAATACTCAGGCAGTGAAAGGTCCGTCGAATTATCTGTCTCTGCTGGTGAATCGCGCCAGAATGGAAGGCATTGTGGTGTTTGACAATGCGAAAAACTACGGCAAGGCGGCACAGGAAATGGCCGGCTGGCTGGCCAGTGGCAAACTGCACGCAAAAGAGCACGTGGTAGAAGGGTTGGAGACATTTCCCGACACACTGATGATGCTGTTTAAGGGCGAAAACTTCGGCAAGTTGGTGCTGAAAGTGAATCATCAGGAGTAACCACCATGCAGGTAGAGGGCAAACATATCCTTATCACAGGTGCCGGCTCAGGCATTGGCGAAGCCGTGGCAAAACTACTTGCCAGTCGTGGCGCCCTGGTCGGCGTTGCTGACATACAGGGGGAAAAAGCCCAGGCCGTTGCCGAAGCGATCACACAAGCACAGGGGAAGGCGTATGCCGTGACGGTAGATGTCACCGATGAGGACTCTGTTAACGCGATGTTCAGCATGGCCGCCGAATCCTACGCGACGTTAGATGTCCTCATAAACAATGCGGGTGTCGATCATAAGCCGGCCCCCATGCATGAAGTCAGTGAAGCCGATTTGATGCGTAACATCAACGTCAATCTGATTGGTGTATGGCGGTGTATGCAGTTGGCGATCAGCACGATGCTGACACAGGGGCACGGCCAGATCATCAATCTGGCTTCTGTTGCTGGTCTGCGCAGTGCGCCGATGATAAGTGCCTACAGCGCCGCCAAACATGGCGTTATCGGTCTGACTCGCTCGACGGCGGTGGAATACGCGCGGGCGAATATCCGCATCAATGCTGTGTGTCCAAGCTTCGTGGACACCCCGATGGTACAGGGGGTGTTGTCGCATATGGATGAACGGGGACGTGCGGGCATTATCAAGGCCAATCCCATGAAGCGTTTGGGTAAAACCGAGGAAGTCGCCGGCGCGATAGCCTGGTTGTGTTCAGACGAATCGTCATTTATGACCGGCCAGTCGATGGTACTGGACGGTGGTATGCTGGCATAAGGAGAGTAAAATGAGTGAATTATTTGATTTGTCCGGCAAGGTTGCGCTGGTTACTGGCGCGAGCAGGGGGATTGGAGAGTCAATTGCCCGACTGCTGGCGCGACAGGGCGCCACGGTCATTGTATCGAGCCGTAAGTTGGACGGTTGTGAAAACGTTGCCTCGTCAATCAGGGAAAACGGTGGCAAGGCTGAGGCGCTGGCGTGCCATGTCGGCGATATGGATCAGATTAGCGAGACTTTTGACTACATCAAGGGTGAATATGGCAAGCTCGACATACTGGTTAACAATGCGGCAGCCAAC
>CAZDUT010000030.1:0-12491 GCA_964508695.1 uncultured Alteromonas sp. | reverse complement strand
TATTTTGGGCACGTGCTGGACACTGATCTGGGAGCATTTAACAAAACGGTCGACGTAAATATTCGCGGCTATTTCTTTATGTCTGTGGAAGCCGGAAAAATCATGCGTGAGCAGGGCGGTGGCGTGATCCTCAACACTGCCTCGGTTAACGGTGTGGTGCCTGGAGATATGCAGGGCATCTACTCTATTACCAAGGCGGCGGTGATAAGCATGACCAAGTCGTTTGCGAAAGAGTGCGGACCGCTTAATATTCGTGTCAACGCGTTATTGCCGGGACTTACTGACACCAAGTTCGCTTCTGCACTGACCAAAAACGATGCAATACTGAAAAAAGCGCTTCACCAGATCCCGCTTGGGCGGGTGGCTGAGCCAGATGAGATGGCAGGGGCGGTGTTGTATCTGGTCTCTGACGCGTCAAGCTATACCACAGGGACAACGCTGACTGTTGATGGCGGTATGCTGGCTTAAAGACTGGGACAGGCAAGGCGCCTGTCCCACCTTTTCTATTTCAGGACGGAGACCAGTGCGCGCGCCAGCGTATCGACGTTCTGTTTGTTGATTCCCGCAATATTTACGCGGCTTGAGTCGACAAAGTAAACACTGTGCTCGTCGCGCATAGCCTGGACCTGCTCGGGCGTGATACACAAAAACGAGAACATGCCTTTCTGGCGCTCTACAAAACTAAAGTCCCGATCTGCGCCATTTTCGTTGAGCTTTTCTACCAGCATGGTACGCAGGGTTTGCATGCGGTTACGCATGTCATCGACTTCGCCGATCCAGGTATTTTTCAGCCCCTCATCAGACAGAATAATGTCAACCAGCGCACCGCCGTAGCTTGGCGGCATGGAGTAGATGCCACGGGCAACAAACTGTAGCTGCCCCTGTGTAATGTTGCGGGTTTCACTGTTATTTGAAATCACAGCGGCCAGGCCAACACGCTCACGGTAAAGGCCAAAGTTTTTACTGCACGACGCTGCAATAACCACTTCCGGCAGATTCTCCGCCATCAGACGCACGCCATAGGCATCGGCTTCCAGACCGTCACCAAAGCCAAGATAGGCAACATCCAGGAAAGGTAAAAAGCCGCGTTCCTGCGCCAGCTCCAGCACGGCGTCCCACTGATCATGGGTCAGGTCGGCACCGGTTGGGTTGTGGCAACATCCGTGTAGCAGAACGACATCGCCTTTCTTGGCCTGCTTAAGGGTTTCCATCATGGCGTCAAAGCGAATACTGGCGGTTTGCTTATCGAAATACGGGTAGGTTTCAAGCTGTAAACCGGCTGAGCCAATCAGCGGAATATGGTTTGCCCAGGTGGGATCGCTGACCCATACCCGCGCTTTGTCGCTGCAACGGACCAGCAATTCAGAAAGAATGCGAAGTGCACCGCAGCCACCCGGGGCCTGAACAGCGGCAACGCGATCTGCCATCCGCACCTTGCTGGTCTCGCCGAGCAGCAGGGATAACATGCCGTCAATAAAGCCCTGATTACCCTGTGGCGCAATATATGCCTTGGACGTTTCCTTTTCGAGCAGGATACGTTGGGCTTTCGCTACACTGGAAAGAATAGGGGTATTACCTTTTTCATCTTTGTATACACCTACACCGAGGTCGATTTTGTTCGGGTTTGTATCTTCCTGATATGCAGCAGAAAGGCCGAGAATTGGGTCTGGCGAAAGTGGGGGTAATACTTCAAACACGGTAGATCCTCTGATTGTGTATAAAAGAGCAGACAGGCATTATGCCACCGCTGGTTTAAAATTCGAGTGCCGGCAGAAAGATTTTAGTTTTTAAGTGTCAAATCAGGCTAATCGAAACTGTTCCCGCACGTCAGATATTACGCTGCCCTCAGGATCAAATTGCTTCTCCCGCCAGTAAAGCTGCTGGTTACTGTCAACAAGCAGTACAGTGGAAGAGCGCGTGACGTATTGCGGACTTTGAATAAAAATAGAAGAGAGTCGCTTTTCCCATTGCTTCTCAATGCCGGTATCTGGCAGCACCTCATCATCCGCCTGCTTATCATCGGCGAGCAGGGTGAAAAGATCATCTGCCTGCACCTGCTCACTGTTATGACAATAGTGACTAAGTGCCTGCATGCCCCTCGTCACCTTTGGCCAGGGAGCATTTAAGGTGGCGTTAGACAGGCCGTGGATCCCCTGGGTGAGCGAAACAAGACGATCCTCAATATTGTTGTAAACCGCAAGCTGGTGTATGTCTCCGAACAACAGGTTGTAACCCTGATATCGCTCACGCTGATGTGTTAAACACCGGTAGGATTGCGACAGTGTCTTATCTGAGTTTAAAAAAGCGGTTACCAGTTCCCCCCGCGACTGGGCATTGTCGCGGCTGGCAGCCGGCGAGCGGACATTGGTCAGTGCCGCCAGACGTCCCTGACGGGTAACTCCCATCCATGAGCCGCCGGCTTCAAGATCTTTGCCGGCAAGCATGTCAGGATACTCTGACCAAAAATGTGACGCGCTCGTTGGTCGTTCATAAAACTCGTCGCGGTTGGCGGCGATTATCAGCGGCATGTCTGCACGTTGTTGATTGGCAACAAATAAAATGCACATAGGAACTCCGAAAAGCGCTATTGATTGGCGGCGGGGTGAGCGCTACATTAAGCATGACATCTTTGCATCTTGTTATACCGGTAAGCTACCACGTTGAGTATGAAACAAAAACTTGAAAAAACACTGGCAGGCGACGCGCTGCCCAAGCATTGGCCAGTATGGTTGTCACGTTTCAGTGCCTGGGTTTTGCGACAGTGGGGCTGGCAGGCGGAAGGAGAGCTGGCGAACCGAAATAAGCTGATCATCAGTATTGCCCCGCATACTTCTAACTGGGACTTTTTTGTTGGCCTGCTGGTGTTGTTTACGCTGCGTATGAAAATTTCTTTTTTTGGTAAACATTCGCTGTTCGTGCCGCCTATCGGCGGTTTTTTGCGCTTTATTGGCGGTATTCCCGTAGAGCGAAGTAAAGCCCACGGTATGGTGGGAAACATAGCGGCTAAAATACGTCAGGTTGACAAAATGGTGCTGGTGCTGGCACCTGAAGGAACACGCAAACCGGTGTATCCCTGGAAAAGTGGCTTTATGCAAATTGCCCGTGCTGCTAACGTGCCGGTGCAACTGGTTGCCTTCGATTACCGCCGCAAAACGATTGTGTTTGGTCCGGTTCTTGAGCAAATTGAAAATGTCGAACATCAGATGGAAACCACCTATGCCTTTTATGCTAGTGTGTGTGGTAAGTTTCCACACAACTGTCTGATTAAAAATTAAGGGAGCCACCTAAGTGAAAGAACGAGGGTTCACCACCCGTCAGGTGCATGCGGATCGTTATTTAAATACGCCGGAAGATGGTGGCGTTCATACCCCCACAACCAAATCTGTGTTATTTGAATACACGGATGCACAAGGGATCATTGATGTGTTTCAGGGGAAGATGCCTGGTCATGTTTATGGCCGGTCGTCCACACCGTCTGTCAGTGCCCTGCAGGAAATGGTCAATCAACTGGAGGGGGGCATCGGTAGTTTGTGCTTCTCAACCGGTATGGCGGCGATCAGCAGCACGATGTTTGCGCTGTTTAAACAGGGAGATCACCTGATTGTCAGCGCTTACCTGTTTGGTAATACCCGCAGTTTTTTTAATACACTAAGCGACTTTGGTGTTCACATCACCTATGTTGATGTGACCTCTGTCCAGGCCATTGAAGATGCCTATCAGCCGAATACACGCGGGGTGTATACCGAAACCGTCGCTAATCCGGTTACCCAGGTTGCTGATATGCAGGCTATTGGAAAATACTGCCGACACCGGAATATTCTGTTTATGGTGGATAACACCATGACACCGCCTCCCTTAACCGAAGTGAAGCAATTTGATGCATCGCTGGTATTTTGTTCGCTCACCAAGTATGTCGGTGGTCACGGTAATGCATTGGGTGGGGCAGTGACCGATACCGGTCTGTTCGACTGGCAGGCTTTTCCCAATATCGCCCCTGCCTATCAGGTGGAAGATAAAGTGCAATGGGGTCTGACCCAAATTAAAAAGAAGGGGCTGCGCGATTTGGGCGCCACCATGGCGCCCGACGCGGCCCATGCACTTTCGGTTGGCATGGAAACGCTGGCACTGCGTCTTGAGCGAAGCTGTCGTAATGCGCTTAAACTTGCCACGTTTCTGGAAACACGGCCCAAGGTCAAACAGGTGTTTTATCCCGGTCTTTCTGATCATCCTCAGCATTTTATGGCCCGTGAGCAGCTAAATGGCTACTACGGGGCAATACTGAGTCTGGAATTGCACGAAGACTACGATCCGGTGGCATTTATTAACCGGTTAAAGCTGGTCATTTGTGCCACGCATCTTGGTGATAACCGCACACTGGCGCTTCCCGTGGCTGCGACTATTTTTCACGAAGCCGGAGAAGAAGGCAGAAAAGCAATGGGGATTGGCGAGTCGCTTATCCGCATCAGTGTTGGCATTGAAGATACCGATGATTTAATTAACGACTTTGCCCAGGCGTTGGAATCGTTGTAATCAATGCAACGTAAAAAAAAGCCCCGCAATGCGGGGCTTTTTAATGGCCGTCAGTCAGTGTGACTATTGATCAAAACCAAGAGTAACCTGACCACGTATTTCACCGTTAGGGAAAGCGTCGGTGTGGAAGTTAGTGTAGTAACCCGCATCCTGCATTGTCTGAATTTGCTCGTCAGTCAGCATCGTATTTTCAGGCACCGTCCACATGTCCATACCGGCATCGTTCAAGCCGAACACCACATCGCCATTTTCACCTGCAGCACCGGCATGAAGGTGTGCGGCATTGGGCATAATATCGACAACAGTAACCTGACCACGCAGGGCGCCAGTGTCGGTATTCAGTGTGAAGGCACCATAGCCGTAGGCATCGGTTGTTACCGCTGGCACCTCTTGATCACCGCTGGCCATAATGCCGTAAACTTCAATGTTGTCCGGGGTGATCTGACCGCGAATTTCACCGTCGGGGAAGTCCGGAGTATGGAAGTTAGTGTAATGGCCGCCTGATAACAGCTGCGCTGCCGTTGCCTCGTCCAGCTCCACAGCGCCATCGGTCATCCACACACCCTCCATATCCGCATTCTCAGTCAACGCCACCACAACACCACCGTTTTCCCCGGCGTAACCGGAATGAATATGTGCCATTGTTGCAGACTCAAGGTTTTCGGTTACCGCGGTAAGTGTGACGTTATTGTTGGTGGTATCAAACAGCGCGTAACCATACCCCATCGCCATGGTGTCTACCGCCGGGACTGACTGCGCGCCACTGATTGGAAAAGTGACAACGGCAGTGGTGTCAGCGACAATCTGGCCACGAACTTCACCGTTGGGATAGGCATCAGTGTGAACATTCAGATACCATTCGCCACTGGTAAGGTCTTCCAGTAGCTCGGGTGTTAACGCTGTCTGTTCAAGCACAAACATACCGTCACCATTATCCGTTAACGGGAATGCAACCCCGCCGTTCATACCAATGTCGCCATCGTGCACGTGGGCGGCATTCGCGTTTTCAATCATTGAGGCATCCAGTGTGACCTTAAACGCCCCCAGTTCCTCATCAATTTCAACGGTCGCTGATGCCATTGATGCGACATCCAGTGCGGGCACTTCCTGGTGGCCTGATAGACTCACTGAATAGGTCATATCTGCATCAAATTCAGGGGCTGGTGGAGCCAGATCATCCTGTAAAATCAGTTGCGGCATGTCACCCTCCATCGCACCATCTACTGCGACGGCTGTATAAATGCCACCGTTTTCCAGCGTTAGCATACCGGTTTCGATGGCCGCTGTTTTGCTACCTGTGGGAGTAACGGTAACCACATAGTCGCCTTCAGCCAGACTGACATAACCTGTCTCGGCCAGTTCGTCTGTGCTGTACTCAACATTACTGAACGCCGGATCGACGCCGTCAATTTCACCATCAGCAGTGACATAGATATCCACCGGGCCGGCGGCAGGTGACGCATGGATGATGCGCACCTGCGCTTCGGTGGCAATGCTACGTGGCATATCCATCAATAGATCCAGTTCAGGGTTTGCCAGAGTATTGTTGGCAATTGCCGTGTAGAACATGCCTTTTTCCAGTGTGATTTCGGCATCGTCAATTGCCACCACACTATTGTCCGCATCGGCCACCACATCAATCAGATAATCAGCTGGCATTACGCTCAGATAGTCTGTTGCGTTGGGAAATTCAAGTCCGTCTACCAGCGTAACCTCGTTATTAGCAATCACATCAACTGCCGGACCGTCACTGATGGCGTGTACCACACGAATATCTGCTGTTGCATCCACATCATAGAGCTTCATTGCTTCGGTACCATCTGCAACCAGCAGGGTCACTGGTGAATCACCGGTCGACACATTATTGGTTGCCGCAATCAGCAAGTCAGCCCCATCTGCCAATTCGACGGTACCTGAGTCATACACGACGTTGGTATCGCCTGCAGCCGTGATACGAATGCGATAATCGCCAGCCGGTACCTGCACAAGATCCGTCGCATCGGTAAATGCCGCAGTAACCAGAGGCTGTTCATCGGTAAGCACCGCGTCAGGCGCAGTGACATAAATGTCCACGGTAGGGGCCATTGATGCCGCATGAACAATCTGAACCTGCGCATTGCCGGCTTCAACAGCGGTTTCCATGCTCGTTACGGGTAACAGCATAAGGCTATCGTCAGCTACGTTACCGACTGCGAAAAAGTCATAATTCATGTCTGCTGCAAGGGTCACGTCGGATTGCAGGACCTCGGCATCATCACCCGGCAGGTTGGCGGTCACACCGACATCGTAATCGCCGGTTTCGACTTCGAAACGACCAGATGACATCTGGTAATCCACCATTTCAAGTCCGTTGAGTATTTCATCACCTGCGGTAATATTCACCGTCGGGGCATCAGATGCGGCATGAATGACGCGCACATTCGCGTATTCAGGGTCCGGCATCTGGTTATCATCGTCGTCGTCATCGTCAAGCCAGCACCCGGTAATCAATGTTGGCGCAACCAGTGCGGAAAGCAACAGTTTAGTCCGTCTCATAATGTTTCCTCGTAAGCGTTTTCTTTCAAGGTCGATTACGCGGTGGCGTATAAGAGAGATCGTGAATTTTGTTAACATTACGGCGATGTAATATTAACAATAAATGTTCTAAAAAAGGGAATGAAAGGGTCTAAATAATCCATTTTTTATTCAATTAAAGCGAGCATACACTGTGGGCAACAACTCATTAAGGAGCTCGTAATGAAAAATGTACTTGTGGTTTATTCCAGTCTGAGTCAGCAAAAAGGCCAGTCATCCCGACTTGCCCGGACCTACCTCACCAAGTTAGCCAACAAACAGACCCTGTCGGTTGACGAACTTGATTTGGTCGACATGAACCTTGGCCACCTAAGCGCAGAAGAAATGCAGGCCTGGTCGACAACAGAGGACGCCCGCACAGCCAGGCAAAAGGAATTAGCACATATATCGGACTCGCTTATCGCCAGGCTGAAGGCTGCTGATGAAGTGGTTGTCACGGCCCCGATGTATAATTTTGGGATCCCGTCGGTACTAAAAGCCTGGTTCGACCGCCTCGCGCGGGCAGGGAGCACATTCCGCTATACCGAGTCCGGGCCCCAGGGGCTGCTGGTAAATAGACCGGTGACGATATTGGCGGCGCGGGGCGGTGTCTACGAAGGTACGGAACTCGACACGCAAAGCGCCTACATCCGTAACTTCTTTGCGTTTATCGGCCTTCACGATGTGCGCTTTGTTTACGCTGAAGGGTTGGCGTTAGGTGAAAATGCTGCCCGAGACAGTTTTGCAGTGGCCAGTGAAAAAATAATTGAACTTACTGCGTGATGAAGAGACTAACTTAATGCAGTTAGCAAAAAGCGTATCGATGCACGCCCTGTGCAATCGCTTTTCCGCTAAAGTGTGTTCCAAGTTGAGTGTGCTTGATTGCCCCGCGTATATCGCGGGGCTTTTTTATGCGCGATTTACTTTGCCAGTTCCCGCTCCACATCGGCGACAAGCTCATCATCTGAAGGGGTAACGCGACTGCCATAGTGTTTAACAATATTTCCCTGCTTATCTACCAGGTATTTATTGAAATTCCAGGACGGCGCTTCACCAGTTGCTTTGGCCAGCATGCGATAAAGGGGATCGGCATCGTCACCTTTCACATCGGTGGGTTCAAACATAGGGAATTTTACCCCATAGGTAAGCTCACACAGTTCTGCGGTTTTTTCCTCACTTTTGGCTTCCTGATTAAACTCATGCGAGGGAAAGCCAAGGATCACAAAGTCCTTCGCTTTATACTTCTCATACATTGCCTCAAGCCCTTCGAACTGCGGTGTGAACCCGCAGTAACTGGCCGTATTTACAATCAGCAGCGTTTTACCCTGATAGGCTTCGCATAAATTTACCGTCTCCTGAGAGTTGAGCTTACGCTTCATGAATTTCAGCACATCGGGACAACTGTTTGCGTAGGCCATACTCGACGACATACCTAACAGCAAAGATAAAGCAAACAAATGGGTTTTCATGGTGTTACCTCATTATTAATGTCTTTACACAACGGTTATCAAGCATACACGAACACGAGCATTATCGGTCACAATTACACCGGTTTAATTTAAGATAAGCTGACACGGCTAGCCGATGAGCGTTGACCGGCGGGTAGCGCAAATGCGTATAATGCGAAAGAAAATACACAAACCGTACGGGACATAATGAATAAAATAACCTCGTTTTTACTTGCCGCGGGCCTTACCTCAACGCTCTGCGCGTGCGCGGCAACGGCCCCTGCGCCTTCAACCAATGCACAGGCTGCACCGGTAGCTGAACCGATCTCTCCGGATGTCGCAGCCTCGCCTGAGAATGGCGACAAGATTACGCTTAACCAGATCATGGCCGATCCACAATGGCTTGGACGACAGCCTCAGTCAATGGGCTGGTCGGTTGATGGTAGTCATCTGGTTTATGAGCGCGAGAAAAAAGCCAGCCAGCTTACCCAGGTTTTTGCTGCCGATATCGCCAATCCAGACCAGGCCTCTGAAGTTGCACTTGAGGAAATGCACCGCTTCCGCTTTGATGAAAAAGCGGTAAGCAATGACGGCCGCTTTACGGCTATCCGGTTTAAAGACAGCGTGTATGTGATGATGGGGACGGGCGAGCTTGTGCAGCTTACCCGGGGCGGCGCGACCTTACAAAACCTGTCATTTATGACTGATAATCGTCTTGTTGCCCGTTCCGGCAACCGGATCGTCGCGATTAATTTGAACTCCGGCCAGCGAGAAGAGTTGCTCAGCTGGGAGTTTGCCGAGCAGCCCGAAGCAGTTGATGAGCCGGATGATTATATTGCCAAAGAGCAACAAACACTTATTGAGTACATCGCCAAAGTGCGCCGGCAGCGCCAGGCCAGTGCGGATCACGATGATGCATTAGCGAAAGCCAATAGGGCGGTGGCGCCGTCACCGTTTTATTTTGATGCCTCCCACCGGTTGATTGCGGCGACGGTCTCGCCAAACGGTAATACGGCGCTGGTGGTGACAGCTGAAGATAAAGGCTGGCGTGATGACAGTGATATTATGCCGCATTACATTCAGGAAGACGCACGCATTAAAAGTGTACCAGCGCGTCGTCGCGTGGCCGATGCTGAGCCGGTCAACCATACGCTGTGGCTGCTGGATTTGAATGCGCACACACAACATGAGTTATCGTACACCTCGCTGCCGGGTTACAACGAAGATGTGTTAGCCGACGTTAAGAAAGAAAATGCCCAGGCGCGTGGTGAAAGCTACGAAGTCAATCGTCTGCCGCGGGATATTACGTTGTTGCAGAGCTGGTACTGGTCAGAACCGTCGATTCGCTGGCACCAGAACGGCGAGCAGGTAGCTGTGATGCTGGAAGCCTGGGATAACAAAGATCGCTGGATAGCCACGGTCGATTTTGACAGTAAAACGTTGGTTAATCAGCATCGTCTGCACGATGATGCATGGGTGAATTACCGGTTTAATCAGTTTGGCTGGCTGCACAATAAGGAAGTGCTGTTCTATCAGTCAGAACATACCGGTTACGCGCATATTTATACGCAAGTACCGGGTGAAGAGCCCCGAGCGCTGACCAGCGGTAACTACATTACTGACTCGCTGACACTCACACGTGATGACCGCTGGATGTATTTTACAGCAAATAAATCGCACCCAGGTGTTTACGAGGTTTATCGTGTCAGCACAGACAGTGGTGATATACAGGCCATGACGGCGCTTAACGGTATTACCGATTACACGCTGAGCCCGGATGAGTCGCATCTGCTATTATCTCACAGTAAGGTGACACGACCGCCAGAACTGTACATCAAACCTGCCGATGCAAGCGTCAAAGCCGATAAGATCACCGATACCATCAGTGATGCTTTTCTGGCGATGCCCTGGTCTGTTCCGCAGGTCGTGCCTATTGCGTCCTCTCACGCATCGCAGCCTATTTACGCGCGGGTATACCTGCCTGAAAACTATGCGCAAGGTGATGCCCGTCGTGCCGTGGTGTTCAACCACGGTGCCGGCTATCTGCAGAATGCCCACCTGGGCTGGTCAGGCTATTTCCGTGAGTTTATGTTCCACAGTATGCTGGTCCAGCAGGGCTACGTTGTGCTGGATATGGATTACCGTGCCTCAGCCGGCTACGGAAGAGACTGGCGTACCGCCATCTACCGGCAGATGGGAACCCCGGAAGTGCAGGATCTGCAAGACGGTGTTAACTGGTTAGTTGATAACGCCAATGTTGATCGTGAGCGTATTGGTACTTACGGTGGCTCCTATGGTGGCTTTTTAACCTTTATGTCGCTATTCACCGCGCCTGAGCTGTTCCAGGCCGGCGCTGCGCTGCGCCCGGTAACGGACTGGGCACATTACAATACCGGCTATACCGCCAATATCCTGAACACCCCAGAGGTTGACCCACTGGCTTACGAGCGAAGCTCGCCAATTTATTTTGCCGAGGGGCTCGAGAAGCCACTGCTTATCAATGCGCCTATGGTTGATGACAATGTGTTTTTTCAGGATACCGTGCGTTTGGTACAACGTTTGATAGAGCTTGAGAAGCAGGATTTTGAAACCGCGATTTATCCGGTAGAGCCGCATGGCTTTGTACAGCCAAGCTCCTGGCTTGACGAGTACCGCCGGATTTACAAATTGTTTGAAGAAAATCTTTAGACCCGGCAAGGGCAGGCGTGCGCCTGCCCTTTTACAGTTTTACGCGGGAAAGCAACCACATCACCATAAACAACACAATGCCGCCTAGTGTGCCGTAAAGGTGCGCATCGACAGCAACCGTCGCATTGATCAGGCTTGCTACGTCGTCGCTGCTGCCATGCAGTTGTTCATACCCGACCTTAACGGCGACACCGACCAACAATAGCCAGCCCGAACGTAATCCATTTCGTATATCCATGCATGCGCCCCAGGCGAAGAGTCCGTGCAGTGCGCCGGATAATCCCGCGTACCAGACTAATCCTGGTGAAAAAGCATACAGGCCGACACTGGTGGCAAGACAACACCAGATGAACACCTTGAAAAAAAGGCCTATCCGATAGTGATCACCATGCAACGCCCAGAGTAAAAATAGGCCAGCAAGGTTAAGCAGCAAATGATAGCTATTGGTGTGCACCAGGTTTCCGGTAATCACGCGCCAGGTTTCCCAGCCTTCGATGGCATAGCGGTCATAGGCTAACCAGTGGCTGGATGCGGGCTCAAAGAAATATGCGAGTCCACTTAACAGCGCTATAAGCAGCGGGCCACCACTGTGGATAATTGAAACGGGAAGGGCTCGTATCATTGATTGTTATTTTCAGTTACAGCATTTGCCCGTTATCATACACAAATCAGATAATAAGACATCCCGCACCATACGCGGCTGTGCCACGCGCACATATGTCACCTAAAGGGAGTATCAACGTCATGAGTCTCGTTACCATAAACCAACAGGACAATGTGGTATTTATCACGCTCGCAAGGCCACAGAAAAAAAATGCGCTGACCCGCGAGATGTATCAGCTGATGGCTGATGCGCTGGAAGACATAGCGCAAAACGACAATGCCAAAGTCGTTTGTATTCGTGGTGAAGGCCAGTGTTTTACCGCTGGTAATGATATCAGCGACTTCGCCAACAAGGGCGACGGTGAGCATGTGTCCGAAACAGCGGCCTTTATGCGTGCCCTGGCCGAGTGTAAAAAACCTGTTGTAGCCGAAGTCGAAGGGATGGCGGTAGGCATTGGTACCACCATGCTGCTGCACTGCGACCTGGTCTACAGCGCGCCGGAAACCAAGTTTGTGCTGCCGTTTATCAACCTTGGCCTGGTACCGGAATATGCATCAAGTTATCTGCTTCCTAAACTGGCCGGTCACCGTAAGGCCAGTGAGTGGCTGATGCTGGGCGAACCTTTTGGCGCCGAGGAAGCCCGCACCTTCGGTCTGATTAATAGTATT
>CAZDUT010000029.1:0-20907 GCA_964508695.1 uncultured Alteromonas sp. | reverse complement strand
ACCGCTATTAGGAATCCTGTTTATCGGAGTCCGAAATAGTTAAACAAAAGATAAACTAAGCATGTAGTACCAAAGGTAGACACTTTCTGGACGCGGGTTCAAATCCCGCCAGCTCCACCAAACATCAGGGCTAAGCGTTTTAAATCAATCGCTTAGCCCTTTTTCTTTTCTGAGCTCGCATCATATATTGCGCTGGGTTCAAAAAATCTCTGCCAGCCTTCTTCCGCTCAGTGACATCGCAAAGCATTGAGGGCTCATGTAGCCACGCCCAATGCCATTCGCTGAGCATTCTTCACGTCCACATTGCGTATTTTTATGTGTTGTATACTAATCTCTTGACCTTCCAAGCATGGTAAGCCTTATTCTGATAGCTCGGTAAATTTTCAATTTAGCGAAGGGCTAAAACAATGAATCATTCTTCCAAACGATCGTCCAGCAGACACGAGGACATCACATTAAAAGTACTGGGTATGAGCTGTGCGTCCTGTGTCGGGCGCGTTGAAGCAGAACTCAGAAAAGTGGCTGGTGTACAAGATGTTGTGGTTAACCTGGCCACTGAGCAGGCAAAAGTATCGTTTAACGAAAAACCTTTGCCACAGGCACTGGTTAATGCGGTAGAAAACGCCGGTTACTCGGTAGCAGAGAGCCAGACTACCCTCGCGATTGAGGGAATGAGTTGCGCTTCCTGCGTCGGGCGCGTGGAGCGCGCGCTGGCCTCCGTCCCTGGCGTGACTAAAGCAACGGTAAACCTGGCCAGCCAACGGGCAGATGTCAGCGGTTATGCCGATGTCGACGAACTTGTCAGCGAGGTGGCAAAAGTCGGTTATTCAGCACACCTTATTGACAGTAGCCGTTTCGACAGAGAGGACGAACAGGCGGCTAAAAGCAAAGAGTTGTCAGAATTAAAAAGCGATTTAATTATTGCAGGCGCCCTTACCTTACCGGTGTTTATTCTGGAAATGGGCTCACATCTAATACCGGGCGTGCATCACTATATAGCACGTACTATCGGCACAGAAATGAGCTGGTACATTCAATGTGCACTGGTTTCCCTGGTGTTGGCAATCCCCGGCCGTCGCTTTTTCAGACAAGGCGTACCCGCGCTTCTGCGCGGCGCACCAGATATGAACTCGCTGGTGGTCGTCGGCACGTCAGCGGCCTGGGCCTATTCTATTGTTGCCACTTTTTTCCCAGCGGTATTACCGGCTGGAAGCCGGAATGTTTATTACGAGGCGGCGGCCGTTATCATCACCCTCATCCTGTTAGGGCGTCTTCTGGAGGCAAGAGCAAAAGGGCGGACGTCACAAGCCATTCAGCGACTTATGGGCCTACAGGTCAAAACGGCGCGCATTAAACGGGGTGAGCAGAGTATCACGGTGTCCATCAGTGAGGTGAAAGTGGGTGACCTTATCGAAATACGCCCGGGCGAAAGCATTCCCGTTGATGCCGAGGTCGTTGACGGAGAAAGCTATATTGACGAGTCCATGGTGACCGGAGAGCCTGTCCCGGTTCTTAAGCAATGCGGAAGCTCAGTCGTGGGTGGCACCATTAACCAGAATGGTGCGCTTACGGTGAAGGCAACCGCAGTTGGTAACAACACATTGCTGGCTCAAATCATTCGCATGGTGGAAGGCGCACAGGGCTCAAAACTTCCCATACAAAACCTGGTAGACAAGGTCACGTTGTGGTTTGTACCGGCGGTTATTGGGCTTTCGCTAGTGTGCTTTGCTGTTTGGTTACTATGGGGCCCCTCGCCTGCACTGAGTCTTGCTGTGGTCAATGCAGTGGCAGTGTTGATTATCGCCTGCCCCTGCGCGATGGGACTGGCGACGCCAACATCTATAATGGTGGGCACCGGTAAGGGCGCCGAGCTGGGAATACTTTACCGCAGGGGCGAAGCCCTGCAGCAGCTAAAAGATGCCAACGTCATTGCCATGGACAAAACGGGAACACTGACAAAAGGCAAACCTGTGGTGACAGACTTTGACACCACCGACGCGTTTGAAACTGATCACGTGCTGGGGCTTATTGCGGCGGTGGAAGCTAAGTCTGAGCATCCAATCGCGCAAGCCATTGTTGCGGAAGCCATAGCGCGAAACCTGGCGCTGCCTGAAGTCACCGGATTTGACTCTGTTACCGGCTTTGGTGTGAAAGCAACACTGGGAGATATGAAGGTAGAAATTGGTGCGGACCGTTTTATGAACAAGCTTGGTATTGATGTCTCGCGCTTCACAGAAACCGCCACCCGGCTTGGTAATGAAGGAAAATCACCCTTATACGCCGCCATTGATGGCAAACTTGCCGGTATTGTTGCCGTCTCCGACCCGGTCAAAGAAGACGCTGCACACGCAGTGAGTGCACTGCATAACCTGGGCATCAAGGTGGTGATGATCACCGGTGATAATGCGCGCACAGCAAACGCGGTAGCCCGGCAGCTTGATATTGACAGCGTTGTTGCTGAGGTATTGCCGGAGGGTAAAATCGATACGATTAAGCAGTTAAAACAAACGTATGGTCAGGTCGCGTTTGTGGGTGACGGCATCAATGATGCGCCAGCCCTGGCTGAGGCGGATGTCGGTATTGCAATTGGCACGGGAACGGATATCGCTATCGAAGCAGCAGATATCGTGCTGATGTCGGGAAGCCTCCAGGGCGTTCCTAACGCGATAGCATTGTCAGCCTCGACGCTTCGAAACATTAAACAAAATTTGTTCTGGGCGTTCTCCTACAACACTATTCTTATCCCTGTGGCTGCGGGCATACTCTATCCTGCCTATGGTATCTTGCTCTCACCGGTATTTGCGGCAGGCGCCATGGCGCTGTCATCGTTATTCGTTGTGGGAAATGCATTGACGCTGAGACGCTTCAGGCCATTAGGAAGCACCGATCATACAGCGCTTGACTCCAACGGCGATAGCGCAACAGACACAAAGCAGCGGCGAAAATAAGGAGTGAACGATGAATATTGGCAAAGCGTCTGAATTATCCGGAGTGTCGTCAAAAATGATCAGGTATTACGAGTCTATCGGCCTTATTGCAGAAGCCAGGCGCACTGCCACAGGATACCGGGATTACAGCGATAACGAGGTTGAGACCTTGCGCTTCATCCGACGAGCCAGGGACCTGGGGTTCTCGGTAAAACAGATGCAGGATCTGGTTTCCTTGTGGCAGGACAACACCCGTGCAAGTGCAGACGTTAAACGTCTTGCACTTGAGCATGTCACGGCACTGGAAGAAAAAGCGAGAAAGCTTCACGAGATGAGTAACGCACTGATGCACCTGGCGAAGCACTGTCATGGTGATTCCAGACCTGCTTGTCCCATAATCAACAGTTTAGCCAGTGGCGTTGAATTAGAGCAGGTAGCCACCGCGACCAACACGCCCACCAAATAGCCAAAGCCCCCCATCAGGGGGTCTTATTTATTCAGAGAAATCAACCTCTCCCGAATACACGTTTGCGACAGTCCTTGGCGCTGTCTACACTGATTACCATACGATTGGTTTAACCCAACCGATAAGAAATTTCTTAGTAACGTTTTCCACTAACCAACCGGGCTGATGCACGTGCGACTGGCACTTTTCTTTTTATTGTTGTTTATCTCAACTGCATCGCTTGCGAAAAATTGCGATTCCCCTCTGGTACTGGCGTTCAGTGCAAGCTGGAAACCCTACTTCTATTCCCTTGATAATAGTCAGTACGACGGGGTCGATTATGAAATCCTGGACAATGTTGCGAATGCCATTGGCTGTGAAGTCGTCGTGCTTTCCATGAGCGAGGCCCGTTCGCAAATAGAAACACACAAGGGTAGTTTTGATGTCTCGCTGGGCGCCAGCTCTACACCATCGCGCCAGGAAAAGTTCCTCTTTTCGTTTCCTTACCGTGAGGAACAGATAGGCGTTATTCTGGCTACACAAGGCCAGTACGATGAAAACACCAAACTAAAAGATCTCCTGGAGGCAGGCGGTATCGTGGCCATCAATCAGTCTGGCTACTTGGGCGAGAAAGTTAAGCGGCTACAGGCCACTTACCCTACGCAATTTGTTCACAAGTTCTCCCTTGGCGAACGTATACGGTTGCTTACTAATAAAGGCGTCGATGCTATTGTCGATGATCGGCTGGCGCTGTGTGTAAAATTGCAGGAGATGCGCTCTTATACCCAGGCCCGGCCAGCAGATCCTCCTGAGCAAAACATCATTGTACTGACCAATGAAATCCTGCACAGCGACAATATCCACTTTATGTTCAGCAAACAAACCACTGACAGGGAGTTTGTTTCCCGCTTTGACGCTGCGCTGGTTCAGTACTTAAACAACAAGCCATTTGAGTATCACTGTCCCGGCCTGCAAGCCCATTAACCGCTCTTACCTATCGGCAGTCCCGACACCAGCGCACTGGCAGTTAAGCCGATAAACAGTGTGATCGCAAAGCTGGTAAGCGTGCCAAGTAATACATATTCGGTCATTGCTCTGTCACGTTGCTTACTCAAATCACCAAACCGGAAAATGGATTTTGCGGCCAGCAAAAAACCGACGGCCGAAATCTGATCTAATAATATAAATGTCAGCACAAGCAACCTTTCAAGGTAACCAATGCGCTGACCTGCGAATGCCATCGTGGGATCATGGTGAGTGGTTTCGGCCGGCTCTGACCATGGTGCCAGCAGCAGCTTGATTACCACTGACGCTGGCGCCAGTACAAGTAAATAGGCCACGGCGATAACCCCATGACGATAATCAGCCAACTTTCCAAAGCTAAACTCAGTGAGCGCAGAAACCTGATCAGTCGCTACTGCCCACACAGCTACCAGCACCACAATATGTGCTAGCTGGTCCAGTAAAAAAGGCGTTACCCTTGGCTTCGCGAAGGCTTTCAATGCGTCTATGGCGGCATGACTGGCAAACACAATAAACAACAGCACGGCCAGTAAAAGTACAGATACGGATCCGGCACTTATTAATACCAGTGCACTTAAGGCGGAATGCACTAGTGCATGAAGATACAGCGCGGGGGCGCGCAGTTTCTTTTGCTGTTTATCCTTCACCCAGCGCGCCGGTTGCAAATAAAAGTCGCCCAGTACGTGACCAATTAGCAGCATGGTTAACAGCAGATAGTCATGCATTGTGTGTCTCCCTTATCGCGAATCGACTGAAGTACTCCAGATAATCGATCACTAAATGGTAATTTGCTGCAAGCAAAATGCGGGTCACATTACTGCGGGTTTTATTAAGTGTCTGTGCCAACGCCTCATGAGATTTGTCACTGTTTAGTAGTAAGCAACGCAGCACCTCAGACTGAATCTGGGTTAAGCCACCTAGCTGCATGTCCAAATAACGGGTGAGCAACGCAAAACGTTCATTAAAATCGTCACTGGCAGTATGAATGCTTAACCGCTCTGCCTTCATGTTGTCCAGTCCGCCGCCAGACAGTACATAAGCTTCACCGCTGGCGCGTTTGGGCGACTGCGATGAATCTGACCAGGAGCCCAGACCAATACTCTGCCTGAGGTCCCGGCTCACGGGAGAGGCTTTAAGCCTCAGCCGCAGAATCGTAGCCACTTTTACACTGTGTTCAGGATGCGTTAACTGAACCTGAAAGGCATCGCCGCGATAGATATCGAATTTCCCGTCATACTGCTTACACAGCGCGGTTAATTCTTCTTCAAGTGTCGATAGCACTTGCTGGTAGTCGCCCTCAGCTAATTGCTGCGAGCCGACGATATCGCCCGTGATCACACCGCACCACTGTTTGTTTTTCATAAAAAATCCAGTTACTTTAATTAGTAACATTCATAGATGTTAATGAATAAGGTAACATTAGTGTGCTTTGCGCTCACTGTCAAAACCTAAACTTTTTTTAACTGATACAGGTAGAAAGCTACGTAGCAGGTCGGTATTGATGGAGTACGAATGCAAGACAGTGTCAGTGACTTACTTGATAATCTCGATGAGAATATCGACGGTGATAGCCTGAGTTTCGGCGAATTGGTGAGCATTTTTCAGGATCGCGGTTTTGGTCCGTTGTTGCTTATCCCCTCCCTGATCGCGTTTCTGCCGACAGGTGCCATTCCCGGGGTCCCTTCATTATGCGGCATTACCCTATTTTTTATATGTATTCAGGTAGCTGCAAATAAAGACCACCCGTGGTTACCCTCAAAACTTGAAAAGCGCTCTGTTTCTCGCGAGAAAATTGTAGCGGGTGTTGATAAGGCCCTGCCCTACGTAAAAAAAATCGAGCACTTTTTACGTCCCCGCATGCTGTTTCTGAGTCGCGCTCCGGTAAAAAACATTGTGGCACTTTATTGCGCTGCCGCATCACTATGCATGATCCCCCTCGAACTGCTGCCGTTTGCTGCCGCGTTACCCAGCTTCGCCCTGGCGATAACGGCGGTGGGTATGACCAACCGTGACGGTTTATTCATTACGGCAGGGATCATTCTTCAATTTGGAACTGCGTATCTGGCCATGCAGGCCATTAAGGGTATGTAACCTATCGTACCTGTATTTGGTAACAATGACGAATGTGACTATATTTAGTCACATTGCAGCTGTACTTACCTAAACTTTCTGTAATGTTGGCTGGTACAAAGTGGTGAACGGGTAATTAAACAGGTAGATAGTGCGACAACGAATCAGTGCAATGCTCGATACACTTGACGATGAGCTGACCGATGATGATCTGAAATTCGGCGAATTGGTAAGCCGTTTCGAAAACCGTGGCTTTGGCCCACTGCTGCTGGTGCCTGCACTTGTTGCCCTGCTGCCTACCGGTGCCATCCCCGGGGTTGCGTCGATCTGCGGGGTCACACTGTTTATACTGTGTATTCAGGTCGCGTTTGGCCGTGCGCATCCCTGGCTGCCAATGCGGCTACAGAACCAACCTATCCCCCGAAACAAACTGATATCCGGCGTTAACTGGGCCCAGCCACACGTCTACCGGATGGAGAAGCTCTTTCGGCCTCGTGGTATATTCCTGTCTACCTCGCCGGGCAAAAACATCGTCGCCATTTATTGCGGTATTGCCGCACTGAGTATGATCCCACTGGAAGTGATCCCCTTTGCAGTAACATTGCCCAGCTTCGCTCTGGCTGTCACAGCCATCGGCATGGCTAACAGTGATGGACTATTCATTACGATCGGCATGCTTTTGCAGTTAGGCACAGCCTATTTAGTGGTCACCACCGTTCTACTCTGAGGCGCGCCCCACCCCAGCCTGGTAAATGCGATCCCATTCACCTTGTGTCACCGGCATCACGGACAACCTGTGACCTTTCTTTACCAGACCGATTTCCGTGATATCCGGCATCGCCTTAATGGCTTTAAGTGGCAGTACCTCAGAAAACGCTTCAACAAACTTCACATCCACGCGAAACCAGCGCGGCGTGTCTTCTGTTGATTTAGGATCAAAATACGGGCTCTCTGGATCAAACTGTACCGGATCCGGGTACCCTGCTTTGACGACCCTGGCAACGCCGGCTATGCCTACCCGCTTACAACTGGAATGGTAAATAAAAACCTTATCGCCAACTTTCACATCATCGCGCAAAAAGTTACGCGCCTGGTAATTACGCACGCCCTCCCAGGGCTCGGTCTGGTTTGCCCTTGATGCCAGATCATCAATGCTGAAAGTCTCGGGCTCGGTTTTAAACAGCCAGTACGCCACGCTCAGTTCTCCATCATAATTTCCTTTTGCCACAGTGTACCAGAGCACCGTCGCTGAACCATTAGGCAAGATGCGAAAGCTTGTGCGCAATATGTTCAGTCCTGCTACAATACGCGCGTTTTCCCGCCATGCCGCAATGTGAGAGTTATGCAAGCCACCATCCAAGCTGAACGCAGTCTGTTTTCCTATCCCAAATACTGGCCACACTGTCTGGGTACAGCGCCGTTTTTGCCCATGTCCCGTGAAGAAATGGATCAACTGGGATGGGACAGCTGCGACGTGATCCTGGTCACCGGTGATGCCTATGTGGATCATCCCAGCTTTGGTATGGCCGTTGTCGGCCGTGTACTGGAAGCCCATGGCTTTCGTGTGGGGATCATTTCTCAGCCTGACTGGACCAGTAAAGACGACTTTATGAAGCTGGGAAAGCCAAACCTGTACTTCGGGGTGACGGCCGGCAACATGGACTCAATGATCAATCGCTACACAGCCGATAAGAAGCTACGTCACGACGATGCCTACACGCCCGGCAATGAGGGCGGCAAGCGCCCCGACCGCGCGGTAACGGTGTATTCTCAGCGATGTCGCGAGGCGTTCAAAGGTGTACCGGTTATCCTGGGGGGCATAGAGGCCAGTTTGCGCCGTATCGCTCACTATGATTACTGGAGTGAGAAGGTCAAACGCTCGGTTTTGTTTGACAGCAAAGCCGACCTGCTGATGTTCGGTAATGCCGAACGACCGCTGGTTGAAATCACACACCGGCTGGCCGCCGGCGAAGACATTAAAGACATCCGCGATGTCCGGGGCACCGCCATTATTGTTAAAGACGCTTTACCAGAATGGCAGGGAGTGGACTCCACTTCCCTGGATCGTCCCGGCAAGATTGACGCTATTCCCAGCCCCTATCAGGAACAGCCAGATTGCGATAGTGCTCAGAACAAGGAACAACCTGACGACAACGCCGCAAAAGCTATCGTGGTTCAGCCTGATAACCGCCGCAAGCCCTGGGAGCATGTGTACGTCAAATTGCCTGCGTTTGAAACCGTGCGAGACAACAAGATGTTGTACGCCCATACTTCACGGATCCTACACCAGGAAACCAATCCTGGTTGCGCCAGAGCCTTGATGCAGCGCCACGGCGATCGCCATTTGTGGGTAAACCCGCCGGCCATGCCGCTGGAAACCGAAGAAATGGACGCCGTTTTTGATTTGCCCTATCAGCGTGTTCCCCATCCGGTTTATGGTGACGCTAAAATTCCGGCCTATGACATGATCCGCTTCAGCGTTAACATTATGCGAGGCTGTTACGGCGGCTGTACATTCTGCTCGATCACCGAACACGAAGGCCGAATCATTCAGAGTCGTTCGGAAGATTCCATCATTCGCGAGATAGAGCAGATACGCGACACAGTGCCAGGCTTTACCGGGGTGATATCGGATCTTGGCGGTCCGACTGCAAACATGTACCGGCTGCGCTGTCAAAGCAAAAAAGCCGAGGCGACCTGCCGTCGCCCGTCATGTGTGTATCCAAGCATTTGTGCGCACATGGATACCGATCACAAACCCACTATCGACTTGTATCGCCGGGCCCGGGAATTACCTGGTATCAAGAAAATTCTAATCGCCTCTGGTGTGCGTTACGACCTCGCCGTTGAAGATCCCGAATATGTTAAAGAGCTCGCACTGCACCATGTTGGCGGCTACCTGAAAATAGCGCCGGAACATACCGAAGACGGCCCGTTGTCAAAAATGCTAAAGCCGGGTATGGGCAGTTATTATCGCTTCAAAGAATTATTCGACAAATATTCTCAGGAAGCGGGTAAGAAACAATATCTGATCCCCTATTTCATTGCGTCACACCCCGGCACAACTGACGAGGATATGCTGAACCTGGCAATATGGCTGAAAGAGAACAAGTTTAAACTGGATCAGGTACAGAACTTCTACCCGTCCCCCATGGCGACAGCAACCACCATGTACCATACCGAAGTGGACGCGACCCGAAAGGTGAAAAAGGACAGTGAGTCGGTACCGTCAGCCAAGGGCGAAATTCACCGGCGCCTGCATAAGGCGATGCTGCGCTATCATGATCCGAAAAACTTTGCTCAAATCCGTGTCGCGCTGAAAAAAATGGGACGCGAGGATCTCATTGGTCGCGGCCCACAACACCTGGTTCCGCCAGAATCCGCCGATGAAAAGCGCCAGAAGGTACAAAAAGCCAAACGCGGTGAAAAGGCGCTGAGCAAGCACACCGGGTTGCCGCCCAGCTTTCAGCGGCGTGGTAAACAGGGTAGTAAAGGTAATGGCCGGCCTGGCGTGACGGGTAAATCTAAGCCCTCAACCAGAGGCAACGCCACGACCAAACGCTGACACGTTCGCGAGGCAACTAGAGTGTCTGTGGCTTCGCGGGCACCGGGTTGTGTTTGCTGTGCCACTTGAAGACAACAAATACCAGTGGCGTATTACCGGTATTTTTCACGCCGTGAGCATCCCACGGCGCAGCGTAAAGCATATCACCGGCACTGGCGCGGAAGCGCTGCCCCTTTACACTCCACTCCCCTTGCCCCTGGGTTACCAGCAGGTATTCTTCGTCTGCATGCCTGTGCGGCGGATGTATTTGTTTGCCAGGCTCAATGACAGCCATTCCTGTGAGGGTTTTCTCTACTCCGTAAGACGAGCCCGTAAAATAACGGTAAAAAGTCCAGCCATCTCCCTTGTCGACTTCCGCCTCGGCTTTTGACATCACCCCGGTCTCAATTGTACCGCCTTGAACGGGTAATGCGCCAAGCACTGTCAGTGCCAGCCACAATGCAGTTGCTTTCATTATATTCTTCCTTCTGGTTACGCGTTGAGAATGCATCACAGCGCCAAGCTACACATTTGCTGTGTTTTAAACCACGATTTACAACGGCGCCATCAACTGCGAAACCGTCGTTGTTATCTTCGCTGAGCCAGCATTTTCACAGCGTCTTACTGTATAGTACAACCCGGAGTATAGGAATGCCTGGTTGCAGCGCCGCCGGATGTTCCTGACTTGCACCAGTAAATGAATGGCCAGCCGCCTTTTTTCGCAATTTATTTTCAGATAGAAAAAAGCCAGCCCGGGGGCTGGCGTTTAATACCGTCAGAGTATACCTCAGGCAGCTTGCGTTTCGTCCTCATCTACTTCTGCCACTTCGTGGCTAAGCAGATATTCAAAGGCTGCCAGCGAGGCCTTGGATCCCTCACCCATGGATACAACAATTTGTTTGTAAGGAACGGTGGTCACATCGCCTGCGGCAAAAATCCCCGGCTCTGAAGTGTGACATTTCTCATCAATGATAATTTCACCATACTGAGACAGCTCTACCACACCTTTCATAAACTGACTGTTAGGCACCAGTCCTATCTGAACGAACACACCGGCCACATCCACCGTGTGATGTTCGTTGGTAGACCGATCCTGGTATTCAATCGCATTGACTTTGCCGTTTTCCGCGAGGATCTGACTGGTCGCTGCATTTTTGATGATAGTAATATTGTCACGCTTTTCGGCCTGATCGATAAGCACCTGATCGGCCTTAAGCTCCGGCATAAATTCAAACACCGTGACGGACTTAACGATACCGGCTAGATCAAGCGCCGCCTCAATTCCTGAATTACCGCCACCAATTACTGCAACGTCTTTGCCTTTGAAGAAAGGTCCGTCACAATGTGGACAGTACGCCACACCGTTGCCCACGTTTTCGCGCTCGCCAGGTACCCCCAATTCGCGCCAGCGTGCACCGGTTGCCACGATTACCGAGCGGCTGCGGATTTCCTCACCTGAGCTTAGCTTAATGGTTTTCACATTACCCTGCTCAATTGTGTCAACACGCACATGTTCTTTCAGAGTAATATCATAATCGTTCATGTGATCCATGAGATTACCTACCAGTTCCGGCCCCGTTGTCTTGGGCACGGAAATCAGGTTTTCAATTCCCATGGTATCTTTAACCTGCCCACCAAAGCGGTCCGCTACCACGGTCACTTTCAGTCCTTTCCGGGCAGAATAAATTGCAGATGCAACACCCGCTGGACCACCACCAATCACGGTAACATCCTGCATCGGCAACGATTTGCCCTTGTTCGCTTCTTTGAGTGACGGATTGCGTTCAATGAGCTTATCAATCAGTACCGCTGCATCCACTTTGCCATTGGCAAACAACTCGCCATTCAGATATACGCTCGGCACACCCTGGATATCACGCTCTTCAACAACGTTTTGATACAAGCCGCCATCAATCATTTCAGATTTGATGTTCGGATTTAACAGCGCAAACTGGTTGAGCGCCTGAACCACGTCCGGGCAATTATGGCAGCTCAGACTGATAAACACTTCAAAATTCAGCGTTTCGTCCACGCCCTCGACAATCCCTTTCAGACTGTCGTCAATTTTCAGTTCGGTACCAGATGCATGCAGCAGCGCCAGTACCAGGGAATTAAATTCATGACCACCCGGGATACCTGAAAACCGGATCCCGGTGTCTTCGCCATCAGCTTCCAGTAAAAAGCTAATCGCGCTGCGCAATTCACCATTGGTATCACGCTCTTCCACCTTAATTTTATCACTGACACCTGCAATGTCGGACAGAAACGACACAAGCTCTTCCCGCTTGCTGTGATCACCGGTCTGCACGACAAAGGTTACGTCTTTTTTCATCGATTCGGCATAGCCTTTCAATGCCTTTAAAATTTCTTTAGTTAACACGGTTATTCTGCCTTTTCATTGAGATTCAGGAAAAAAGAGTGGCCTGCAAGGCCACTCCTGGCGGATACGTCAACGCGTTGCGTTAAATTTTACCAACCAGATCCAGTGAAGGCGCCAGCGTTGCTTCACCTTCTTTCCATTTTGCCGGGCAAACTTCGCCTGGGTGCTCAGCAACGTACTGTGCTGCTTTCACCTTGCGGACCAGATCGTCTGCGTCACGGCCAATGCCTTCTGCGGTAATTTCCATCGCCTGAACGATACCGTCCGGGTCGACAACAAACGTTGCACGGTCAGCAAGACCCATATTTTCACGCATACAGTCAAAGTTGCGTGTAATTTCACCGGTAGGATCGCCAATCATTGCAAAGTTAATTTTGCCAATGGTCTCTGACGTTTCGTGCCATGCTGCGTGAGTGAAGTGCGTATCAGTAGACACTGAGAACACTTCTACGCCACGAGACTGCAGCTCTTCGTACTTGTCCGCGATGTCACCCAACTCAGTCGGGCAAACAAAGGTAAAGTCGGCTGGATAGAATACAAATACTGCCCATTTACCCTTGATGTCTTCATTGCTTACTTCAATGAACTCACCATTTTTAAAAGCATTCGCTTTGAACGGTTTGATAGCAGTGTTTATCAATGCCATGTTTAATCTCCATTATTGAGTTTCAGTGAGATTGACGGAAACCGTCAAACTCCCTTGGTTACGAGTAATG
Source organism: uncultured Alteromonas sp. (assembly GCA_964508695.1). Taxonomy (GTDB): domain Bacteria; phylum Pseudomonadota; class Gammaproteobacteria; order Enterobacterales; family Alteromonadaceae; genus Alteromonas. The sequence continues at coordinate 7,802 of CAZDUT010000029.1, read as the reverse complement.
TTGCCAAGCGGTTTGCAAGTTCATCGCGTTGCCGCCTGTTGAAACTGTGATCAGAATAACGAAGACAACGTGGCTTGGATAATTGGTATTGTTGAATAGGTCAATCACAAATATTAATCAAACCACCTCACTTTTTCCTGCAAACCTAATCAAACCATTTCCCGGTGGTTTCCTTGTCCCACCTGCCTGGTCGCTATCGGGTGCGAACCCGCTACACTTAACAGTCTGAAAACAATGAACCTAAGGTAAAACGGTATTATGCTTCCCAGGACCAAACAACTTGAACAGGTGCTGAGACAGGTTGATGGAACAGCGCCGTCCGCGCGACTAAGCAAACACCTGAAAATGGCGCAAACTCCGTTTGTCTTTCTGCGTGGCACGGCGGCATTGTTTTACCAGGATCTTGCCAGTGGCCTTATTGATATGCCGGAAGCCTTATGCGCGTTACCGTTGACCAGCATCATGGGCGACTGTCACGCCTCAAATTTTGGCTTCCTGACCGAAGAAGGATCCCATGGCGACACTGTCATTTTCGCGCCCAATGATTTTGACGATGCCTGTGTGGGCTATGCGCAGTGGGACTTACTGCGCTTCGCTGTCTCATTGTATTTAGTGCAGGATCATTGTGAGGGAGTTAAGCAACAGCGTTATAAACTCAATACGGTAAAAACGGGAAAAGCCGTCGTTACCCGGGAGCAGGCCGACAGTGCGGTGGATGCGTTTATTGAGGCTTACACCGGAACCTGCAGAGAAGTTGTTATGACCCCCTCAACACTGTATCAGGCGCTGGATACGCCGGCTCCCGGCAACCTACTCAAGCCCTACCAGAAAGCGGTTCGCCGCGCCGCAGGCGGAGAGGACTTCACTGTAAAAAGTGCGTTGGCAAAAGCGGTACAGATGCATGAGGATGGCCTCGCCTTTCGGCAAATCCCCGATAAAATCATCCCGCTTCCCCGCACACAGTATAACAACCTGCACCGGGTATTTGCTCCGTACATGGATGACACGGTGGTTGATATCGTTGCCCGCCGGCAGGCCGGAACGGGATCTGTAGAATTAGAACGATTCTACTTTCTGGTGGGGCCGGCAAAGCCACACAATGAAGACAGCTTTGCGTACTGCCATATTGTGGAAGTCAAGCAACAGCGCGAGGCAGCGCCACTGGCTTATTTTCCTTCTCTGTGTCCGGTCAACCGTCTTAACCCCGCGCATTTGACGGCCCGCTGCCAACGCCGTATGCAGCGCCGCCCTGATCTACTGCTCGATGAAGTACACTGGAATGATAAACATTACCTCATTCGTTCCAGGCATCATGCCAAGGTTGGACTGGCGCCCGAAGATATAGGCGTGGGAAAAAAAGCCATCGATGGCGGCTTTACGCTGTTTGCCACCTGGAGTGGGCGGGCGCTTGCCCTTGCCCATTGTCGCGGTGATCGTCGCTCTACCCGCTTTGCCCAGCGCGCATCAGACACCCTGCCCGCGTGCAAACAGACGCTGCTGGAAACTGCGCGTCAGTATGCGGCGCAGGTCATCAACGACCACCACTGGTTTATCGAAGCGTTACGCGAGAATGGACAATAACGCCTGATTATACGGCGCTAGCGAAGCAACAAAGGTGTGTCAGGCTCAGCATTACCGGGCGCTATTTCCAGTCCCAACAGTCGGATATAGGTATCCCGTTTCTTGGCCTGCGTTTCTGACATCGGACTCCCCTTCAGCATGCCTGCCGCTTTTTTGGCATTTGCTAACTGCACCGTGCTTAGCACTTCTTTTTCAGACAGCTTAACCAGCACCTTCAACAGGCTAAGGGCAACCTGCTGATCGTTGGGCGATAACGTCAGGGCTTGCTGAAGGTTATTATAGGCAGGTAACACTCTGTTTTCGCGGTAGTTGTGCGTAGCCATATTTTTCAGTTCTTTGGTGGTAAACTGAATTTCCTGCCTTTCGATTGACTCCTGCCTGAGATACTCGTCCACCACCTGTGAGGAAAACGTATCGCCGGCAACCTGTTTGCGGAGGGTGTCCAGTATTCTAAGACTGTGCTCGCGCATGCCCAGTTCATGAAACGCCTTCATTTTGTCGAGATTATCTTCCATCGACAGCCCGTGCAGCGATGGTCTCTTGGCTTTCATGATGTCTTCCGCCGCCTTTTTTTCTTCGGTCAGACACAGTATCCGCGCCTGGATCACGTCGAACTGCTCACGTAACTGTTTGTCACTGTTTTTGCGGTTTCCTATATCCTCTAACGCTTTCTCAGCCCTTTTTATGAGCATGACCGCTTCCGCTTCGGACGCCGTTGTTGCCAAATCAATCATTGAACGGATCACGTTCAGGCTGAGTGCTGGCGAGTCATGGATTGAGTTCCTGGCATACTTTGCCATGTTCTGTACGGCATAGAGCTGCCCTTCCTTGTCATGATTAAGCCGCGCCAGGTCCCACAACTTTTTGTTTCGTTCAATATTGCGGGGAGCCAGCTTGCTGGCCTGCTTCACCTGTTCGTATGCCAAATCAAACTGTTCTTTTTCAATATAGTGCTGTGCTAACAAATCAAATGCCTGAAACCGAGTATCTTTGCGTAATAACAAACCTTCCATCAGGCTTTCCGCCTGGTCCATCTTCCCCTGACGCAACAGCGCCTGGGCCAGTCCCATGTGGACCCAGGCATGGTCCATGGTGTTGAGCAGTTCAGTGAAATAGTTCTCGGCGGCCGCAAACTCCCGCAGTTTCAGCAAGCAGGTACCGATGATCCGTCTGAAACGGGGAAAATAATCACTCAGTGATTTATCCAGTAACTTGCGTTCAGCCTGGTAAATAGCGGCAGAATAGTCACGGTTTGCCATGCAGTACTCCAGACGATGTAGCTGTCCTCGCACGGCGATTAAATAGTTGAGCCGGTCCTCGACACGCTTTCTGTCCAGCGGCTTGACCCAGAAGTCGTGAGGCTGCAGTTCAACGATGCAGTTGACCAGTTCAGCCGATGTTTCAGCACTCAGAAAAATGACCGTGGTTTTCTCATCAATATGGTTAAGATGCTTTAGCTCTTTCAGCAGATGAAAGCCGTCTTTGTCATGACTGACGTTAAACGCAATCATCACAATATCGAAATGACGCTGCTCACACAGCCTGAGAGCGTGAAAGGCATTGAGTGCACTGCTAACATGCCGTATACCGACATCCTGTAATGCCGCACTGATAGTCTCGTGTACCAGCGACTGATTATCTATAATCAGAACGCTAAGCTCTTCTGTCGAAGGGGGAGAGGGAATACTGTCTATCATAAACGCTTAACCTGATCCTTGTTATGCCTGACTACCCTGTTGCGCAGCGCAATCGCCGGTGAGAGCCACGCCCCCGGACTTTTCGCTACAGCGGGCACACTACCCGCACAACGATAGTAGCACTACCCTCGTTGCGCTTGCTAGTATTCAGACCGCCGTTATCTTGGCGGATCGATTTGTCCCTGGCGGCTGGTATTCAACCGAAACCACGTTGCCACAGATTGCCGTGATTTACGTGCAGGCTTCACTTCATGGGGAAACTGCTCGCTTAAAAATAGCACCAGTGTACCCAGTCGCGGTAATACAGACGTTCCCAGTGTGTCGTTATCATCTGCATAAAGCACCAACTCCCCCCCATCGGCCAGCTGCCAGTCCGGGTTCAGATACGTAACCATCGACAATATGCGATTTCCCTGGCCACGAAATGCATCATAATGACGCTTGTAAAACGCGCCGGCCTCGAAACGGGCGAAATGGCTTTCGTAGGAAAAAAGCCCCATAAAGAGATGCTGATTCAGGTACTGCTTCAGTGACTCGCACCAGCTCAGCCATTGCTGACCTTCCGGCATCGAACCATCAATCCAGCAAATCTCGTCACTGCGGATGCGCTGGTTATGCTGAAAGTCCTGCTGACGGCCAATACCGCCCTGCACAAATGCACTGTCGATCATTGCGCGTTCGCAGCGCACCAGCGCATCGGTGAGACTTCCGGGTAAGGCGTCAGGAATAATGGAATAGCCTTTGGTGACAAGTTGGTCGGCAATGCGGGCAAACAACGTATCTGAGGGGCCTTCGCGTGCTGGCAATGCTGACTGAAATGCGGTTTCCATGATAATAAAGCAGGAGTAAACTTATCGAAGGCGTCTTATACCCATGTTCCGGGTGTTGCGCAATAAATTTCCACTGCATTCAACCAAAGTTGTATTTGAGGACAAAGACAGTAAGCAGTATGCAGGCGATGCGCTTTTTTCCCTAAATAAAAATCAAAGAGTTACTAATACAAATCAGCCGATCAGGCCGTAGTAATCAGATAAACTGGAATTGCGAGGTAGTATCATCCATGAGTCAGGATCAAACCGTTGTAGAAGAGACCGAACATCATCTGGAGCTCAGAAATCTTCGTCTCGACGATTACGATGATGTGAGAGAGTTAATGGACCGGGTGTACGCAAATGTCGGCGGCGCCTGGCCTTATAAAAACTTTAAAGCCCAGGTAGCGACCTTCCCCGATGGGCAGATTTGTATAGAGGATAAGGGAAAAGTGGTTGCGTTCGCCATTTCCGTTATCGTTGATTATGAACAATTCGGAGATAAGCACAGTTATGATGAGATCACCGGTGATGCATACCTTACCACCCACGATCCTAACGGCGATGTACTTTACGGCGTAGAAGTGATCGTTTGCCCGGATTACCGGGGTTTACGTTTGGGCCGGCGGCTATATGAAGCACGCAAGGAGCTATGCCGTAACCTGAATCTTAAGTCAATTATGGCGGGCGGACGCATTCCCAATTACGGTGAGTATGCTGACAAGCTCAGTCCCTATGAATATATTGAGCAGGTAAAGTCCAAAGACATTTACGATCCCATTCTCACCTTCCAGCTTTCCAATGGCTTCGAGGTAAAGCAGGTTCTTCATGCTTACCTGCCGGAGGATCAGGCATCAAAAGGCTACGCCACGCTGCTGCAGTGGCATAACATTTATTATGAGCCAGGCAACCCGTCACTCATCGGCGGTAAAAAATCCAGTGCCCGGATCGGCTGTATCCAGTGGCAAATGCGTTATTTCAATAGTGTTGATGAGTTATTACAGCAGGCTGAATATTTTGTCGATGCGCTGTCTGATTACAATTGTGACGTTGCCTTATTCCCGGAGTTTTTCAATGCACCGTTGATGGGCCTGAGCCCGGAAGAAAGCTCGATTGATGCGATCTGGCATTTGGCCTCTTACACCGATGAAATTCTGACGGCCATGTCTCATTTGGCTGTGTCGTACAACATCAACATTATCGCGGGCTCAATGCCAGTGGTCGAAGAGGATGAACTGTATAACGTCAGTTATATCTGCAAGCGCGATGGCACAATTGAAAGCCAGTATAAGCTTCACCCTACGCCACATGAGAAAAAAGACTGGATCATGAAGGGCGGTCACAGCCTCAAAGCATTCGACACTGATTTTGGAAAAATTGGTGTACTGATATGTTACGACGTGGAGTTCCCGGAGCTGTCGCGTATTCAGGCAGATCAGGAAATGCAGATCCTGTTTGTGCCGTTCTGGACAGATACCAAAAATGGTTACCTGCGGGTAAGGCGATGCGCCCAGGCCCGCGCCATCGAGAACGAGTGTTACGTTGCCATTGCCGGTAGCGTGGGTAACCTGCCCAAAGTGGATAATGTTGATATCCAGTACGGACAGACAGCCGTTTTCTCACCGTCAGACTTTGCATTTCCCCACGATGCGATTGTGTCGGAAACCACTCCAAATACTGAAATGACGCTTATTGTCGATTTAGATTTGGATAAGCTCACACGGTTACAAAACGAAGGATCGGTGCGCAACTTTCTTGACCGGCGTCGTGATCTGTATCGTGTAGAATGGCTGGGGAATGATTGATCAGGCAAAGGCAATGAAAGTCTATGCGGTGCTTTCCAGAGGCTCTGAGGGGCATACCCTGAATTGCTGTGGTATACGTCAGACGCAGCCGGCTAATGATAGGCTTATCTGTACCTAATCGGACCCGCCATGCCAGTATGGCGGGTAGTGTTGGTATTTACCCCTGATTAACGGTAACATCGGCCGGTGGTCGCTAACCAACCGATTAATGTAAGATAAGCGCTATACCAGAAAGGCAGCGCAACGTGTATTTGGATTGACAACTGGGTTACTCGCCTCTTCGCAGCGCTAAAGTAACCGCCAGACAACCAGACAAGAGAGAATATGGCAGACAACAATCATCAGGACGACCTTCCAACCATCAGACTGGACGAAGAAGATCGCCGTGCATATCAAAAAGCAAAGCAACCGGCGCCTAATAAAAAAGGAGCCCCTGCAGCGTCCACGAAAGAATCATCGTCGAAAGGCGGAAATGGCTTCTGGATTTTGCTGGTAGCGCTCGTTGCACTGGCCGGGTGTGGTGCTAGCTATTACCTGTATACGCTATTGCAACAGCAACAAACCACAGCCGAGGCAGCCGAAAAGCGTATTGCCGAACTGGAGCGCAGGCTTTCTGCCACCGGTGAAGAAATTGGCGAATCCACGGTAGCCCTTCAGGTGAAGGTTAATGATCTGGGTGCCAAAACGGAAGAATTATGGGAGCAAATGGACAAGCTCTGGGCGTCTGCATGGCGCCGTAACCAAAAAGAGATCGCAGATTTGGGTGAACGTGTCGGCAATGTGCAAAAGTCGCTGAATGGCGATATTAAAGCCGTGTCACAGGATGTCTCTGCACAGTCTAAACAGCTGGCATCACTGAAGAACCAACTGGCTTCGACAGCCGATGAGTTGCTGGGTGTAAACGTACAACTTGAACAGGCGCTGGCTGACGAGCGAAGTAATGCTCAGACCGTTAAGAACCTTAACGACAAAATGTCAGTGCTGGAACAGCGCAACAATACGCTGTCAGGTCGTATCAGCCAAATGGAACGCGAGATCCGTGAAATGGCGACCAAGGTAGTCAGCGGTAACACCACCTCTACGGGTAACCCGTCACCGCCTTCCGGCCAGCCTGGTACCGCCCAACAAGGCAGCGGCCAGTAATAATCCCCACGGGTGCTGGAACGCGCGTTGCAGCACCTTTTCCCTATTTCATGCGTGACAACGCCAGTAAAAACCTTTTTGTATAATGGCTAGCTCAGCCTTAAAAATAAATAAAAAGCACTAAATACTGTATGTTAGTGGTGCAGTATTTATCGTACAATAACAATCACATGCATTAGGAACGTGCCAACAGCAAGTTTTAAGCTCGGCAAATATGGATATTTTATGGTAAAAAGGCAGTTACTTAAGCTACTACCGCCGTCCTGTTATCTTCACCTACGCAGGTGGAATCTTAGACGCGTAGCCCCCGAAAAATACAAAGCCTATCAGGCGAAACGCCTTGTCGATACACAGGATGGTTACTCATACAAGCCTTTTGATGACTCAAAAACAATTTTCATTCATATTCCTAAATGTGCCGGCGTATCAATTAATAACCAGCTATACGGAAATTTAGCGGGCGGGCATACGCGATTCGATCAGTATTTGGACATTTTTGAGCCTACCTCTATCGCGTCCTATTTTAAATTCACCATCGTACGCAACCCTTGGGATCGCCTTGTTTCAGCTTATTGCTTTCTCAAAAGCGGCGGATTCAGCGAGAGGGATGCACAGTGGTACCAGTCAGAACTCGCACAATATGAAAGCTTCGATAAATTTGTCAAAGCGTGGCTGACCGAAGAGAACATTAAAAAATGGTATCACTTTCACCCTCAGCATCTGTATTTTCTGGATGCGCATGAAAAGGTCAAAATCGATTTTTTTGG
>CAZDUT010000028.1:0-20960 GCA_964508695.1 uncultured Alteromonas sp. | reverse complement strand
GTCAGTACCGATTCAGGAGGCGGCAGGCTCATTCGGTGTTATGTCGGTAGATGAAGACCTGCGTATTCATGGCTTTGCTGAAAAACCTGAAAATCCAGAACCACTACCCAATGATGACACACGTTGCCTGGCGTCGATGGGCAACTATGTGTTTGATACCGAGTTTCTGTTTGAACACCTTCGCCGCGACGCGGAACGCTCAGGCTCACAGCGCGACTTCGGCAAGGATATTATTCCTTCGATTATTAAAGACAACGCCGTGTATGCATTCCCGTTTGAGAAAAGTGGCAGCGACAACGCGTACTGGCGTGACGTGGGTACCATCGACTCTTTCTGGGAAGCGAATATGGAAATGGTCGCGCCCGTGCCTCAACTGAATTTATACGATCGTAGCTGGCCAATCTGGACGTATCAGGAGCAGTTACCGCCTGCAAAGTTTGTCTGGGAGGATAACGACCGGCGCGGCGAGGCCATTAACTCCGTTGTTTCAGGAGGGTGCATTATTTCGGGCTCAACATTGCGTAACTCAATATGCTTCTCCAACGTGCGGGTACACTCTTATGGCCTGATTGAGGAAGCGGTCATACTGCCTGACGTACAAATTCAGCGCCATTGTAAGCTGCGCAGGGTCGTCATTGACCGAGGCTGTGAAATTCCCGAAGGCACCGTTATCGGGTACAACCACGAAGAAGATAAAGCCCGTGGCTTTCGGGTTTCTGATAAGGGCGTCGTGCTGGTTACCCGGGAAATGCTTGGCCAACCAGTAGGCGGAATGCGCAATAAAAAGTAGCCCGGCGGCTACTTTTCCCACTCCTCGATCTGCCGCTCAATAAACGCGGCAGTTTCGCGGGGATGCTCAAGCGGGAACATATGCCCACCTGTCAGCTGAGTATGCTCAAGCTGATTCTGCTTAATGAAGCGATTACGCATCAGTGGCGTACACACTGTTGTTTGTGTGCCTGTGACCAGCACAGCGGGTCGTGACAACGTGCCGGCAAATCGTGCAAGGTTATGCGGTACATTGCGAAAAATCGCAGTTTCCACCGAGGCATCAAACGCCAGCGACCATCCGCTGTCTGTGGGTTTGGCAACAGCACGCACATAATCGGCGATACAGCGCCTGTCCATCTGTCTGAACAAGCCTTTAGCGGAAAAATACGCCGTCAAATCTGTGTCCGCTGGCCAGTGCGTGCAGCGGTTCTTCGATAAGCCTGCAGGAGTAAGTTTGTCAATCAGTGGCGTTTTCTTAGCCAGACGCACCAAATGTCTGAAAGGCCCGGTTACCAACGGGGGATCAAACATGATAAGGCCTTTAAAGAGTTCGGGTGCCCTACACACTGCCATGTATGATACTACCGCGCCAAACGAGTGCCCTACTGCATACACACCGCCTTCCGGGCGCTGCAACCTGACATTTTCAATCAGCTCATCAACCTGGTTGCTCCAGTTCTTATTTACCGGCCAGCGCGCATTATGGCCAAATTTATCAACACTTAGCTGTTGCCAGTGAGCTGGCAAATAATGAAACATCGTTTGATAACTTTTGGCAGGAAAGCCATTGGCATGAGCAAAATGAATACATACTTCTGACGATGACACTGTCTCACACACTCCTGTTGACGTTTAAACGTGTGTCAGCATAGTAAAGCACCAGGCAAACAACACGAAGAAAATTATTCGTGCTGTTTGCCGCACTGACCTCACAACGTTAGCCGTCTTCACGCTGCGCGGCCTGCTCCCAGTCGTGGGTGATTTTACGGCTGGTCCAGAGAAACACCACAATTGACGCAGCATAAGGGATTAACAGGTACTCCATGGCGAGCCTTAACGCTTCTGTCTCGCCATGAGCAGGGATCAATGCCTGGCTGATAATGCCGGTGATTGTCGGGCCGCCACCCAGTGCGATGATGTTAAGCACAAAGAAAAACAACGCGGTAGACATGGCCCGAACATTAAGTGGGGCCAGCGTTTGCGCCATGGCAAAACAGGGACCCAGATACATGCCGCTGGTAAACAGTAAAAGAGTAAGCAGTCCCACAGACAGCCACAGATCCTGTACCTGCAGTGAGAAATAAAATGCCGGTACGCCAACCAATAATGCGTAAGCCGGTAACAGTGCATAAGCTTTGCGTGACGCCTGCCCCCACTTATCGGCAATCACACCACCCAGCCACACACCGGCCGCATAAGCTGTGCCATTGATGATGCCAAAGGCAATTAGCAACTGGGTAATATCCAGCCCGGCGAACGCCCGAACATAGTAATCGATGATCCAGGTCGAAATGGCATAGTTACCAAACGAGCCAAACGATATTCCAAGCGCCATTCCCCACCAGGTCGGGATCCGCAACAGCACTTTTACTGACTGCCAGACAGAGGGTTGCTGGGTCGTTGCTGGCTTACTGTGCTGGGTTCGCTGAGGCTCCCGGACAGTGAGTTTTAGTACAATCGCCAGCGCTATGCCGGGCAAACCAACGCTTATCATGACAACTCGCCAGTCTGCCGCGCCCCCCTGCAGGAAAAACGCCGACGCAAAAAACGCAAGCATAATACCGAACGGAATACCCAGTGAATAAATTGCCAGCGCCCCGGCGCGGGACTCCTTGGGAAAAAGATCTGAGATAATACTGTGCGCAGGAGGACTGCCGCCCGCCTCACCGATCCCCACACCTATGCGTGCCAGTGCCAGTTGCACATAATTGGTCGCTAACCCGGAAGCCGCGGTGAAGGCGCTCCACATTGTCAGTGATATGCCTATGATATTAATACGATTATACCGATCGGCCAGCCATGCAATTGGGATCCCTACCAGGGTATACAACAGCGCGAAGTATATACCTTTCAGCCAGCCTAGCTGTGCATCGTCCAGCCCCAAATCCGCTTTGATAAAAGGCGACAATATTCCGATGATTTGGCGGTCAATGAAGTTGAAGGCATATACCAGGGTGAGAATGAACAGCACGTAATTGCGATAGTAGCGCTGGCGGCTTGATTGCGCCTGAGAATCAAGGGTGGCTGTTGCCTTCATAGAATTTTCCGCTATCCAGTTTAAATCTCAGTCTAGGCAGGCTTATTGATCCACCACAAGTAATTGTTATTTATTTGTTAACATAAGCAGGAATGTTGGAACTAGGATTGGCGGGAGACTGCGGGTAGGTTAGGATAACGATACACTAACTCATCGGACCACACCATGACGGTTGACGAGCTTTTTGATATTTCACCACTAACGCCGGTATCTGACAATGTCTGGCAAGTGGATGATGCACTCATTACAAAAGATTGGGCGCAAGGGCGGACCGCGTTTGGCGGAATCTCCGCCGGCATGCTTTATACCGCCGTGCGCCATCAGGTTTCAGACGAACGGGTATTACGTTCATTTACCACGAACTTTGTCGGCCCCCTTCAGTTAGAAGTGCCCTTTACCATTCGTGTAACGCGGCTGCGTGAAGGGCGCAATGTCTCGCAGTTTACCGCAGAAGCCATACAGGATGGCAAAGTCTGCATCTTCAGCCAGGCCTGTTTTGGTATCGCCCGTAATTCAGATATCGTGGTGGCCAGTGAGGATCGCCACAGCATGGATGCGCCGAAAAAAGCCAAGTTTATTCCACAGATCCCTAAAGTGACGCCTAAATTCCTGCGTCACTTCGATCTGTCGATAGATGCCGGCGGCGTGCCCTTCACACGCAGATCAACCAGCCATTATCACGGCTTTATGCGTTTCAAAAAGCCACCACAACGCATCACCGATGCACATATCATTACCATGATTGATGCCTGGCCCCCGACACTGCTGCAGATGATGAAGTTGCCTGCACCAGCCAGTACAGTTAGCTGGAACCTCGAGTTCATTCATCCGCATAAACCCGTATCACCTGAAGACTGGTTCGCCTACCAGGCGCACACCCGGCATGCAGCGGACGGTTATGGTCACACTGAAGCGACCATTTGGGATAAAGATAACGAGGTCATTGCCATCAGCCGCCAGACTGTGGCAATTTTTGATTAGGCCTTGGGCTTAATAAAGCATAAATGCGCTGGGGTTAAACAGTGAAATCACCGAGATACATTGTAGATTGGTGATATCCAGCGCATCTTCCAGATCTTCATGCCGAAGTGATAACACCTCGTGTTGCTCAGATCGCAGATTGTTGTAGCTCGGATAAATGTCCGGGTTAACATTATCCAGCGCCAACACGTAACTCAGTTGTAAAATCTGCGCTTCAATGTCATCTGACGGTGTGCCTACATCGTGTATCGACTCAATGGGCGCATAAATCGTGGCGGGGATCCCCCACTGGCGAATGAGTTTTGCCGATAACGCGGCATACGTAAAGCCTAGGGTAGCCTGCTGCAGTTCTGCAGGGCTGACACGTTCATTGAACGCCTGACACCGCTCGGCCTTTTCCGGCATGAGAGAGACAACCGCAAGTTCGCCGATATTGTGTAGCAAGCCCGCCACAAACAGCCGCTCAGGCTCCTTAAGGCTATTTTGGTCGGCAAAATATTTTGCCAGCAGGCCGCAGGACACACTTTGTTCCCAAAACTTATCTAAATCAATGAACTTACCCTGAACCTCACCAAACGCATAGCTGACACCATAGGCCAGCGCCAGATCATAGGCTGCCCGCGTGCCTATAATTTGCAAAGCGCGGCTGACGGTATCAATTTTATTAGGGAAGCGATAAAGCGCAGAGTTGGCAACTTTCAGAATTTGACCGGCAAGTGCAGGATCAAATGCAATAATTTCAGCAATATCATCAATGCTGGCCGCCGCATCATCCATACACGACTTCATGCGTGTGACCGAATCCGGAAGGACAAACAATTCGCTGGCGCGCGCTGCGGTCTCGTCAATATTCATATTTGCGGATAGCTCCTGTGAAATCCCACCACTCCATGGATCACGCTGATGAGCCCCTACGGCTCAAAGGGTCGACCTGATGTGCGTCCTCTACTACATATAGGCCATTCTCTATAAAGCATCAATATTTTCGCACGTTATCACGGCGGTTCCCAGTCTTTAAACGTTCAGTGACGATTTATTCGAACTTCTCAATCATCGGTCACTACTCGCATCGTCCTATTTTTTCATTTAAGGTTGCGGCATCCATTGCTTGCCATTCTCCCTCGGCGGCCCTCGCCTTCTCAGCCTCCTCAAGCAAGGCCAGCATGGCGCGGTTTTTGGGGCATAACACCCCCACGCGTTCACCTTCTTTCACCACGGGCTGGTAGAGATAGTTTTTTTCGGTCGTATTCCCGGCCTTCAGATCCCACCACATGGAGGTTTTCACCTGTGGATCAATTGCCAGCATTTGTGAGGCAAGGCGGATAAAAAGCCAATCCGGTAACCGCAGTATGGCTGGCAGCCATGATCCCGGTAGCCGGGCGACTCTTGGTAACGGTCGGGCTGCAGCACGGCAAACCGCCAGCAGCTCATCCATAAGGTCGGCGATGATAAAACGATAACGCCTGTCGGATAACATTTGCTTCACGGGCATCCCGGCGAGCGCATTGATACCATTACCAAGATTAAGCTGAAGCTTGGCCCACTGTACCCCTTCAATATCCTGGTTTGAAGTAACTGGCAGCATCTGGTGCGAAAGCGCTGACATAATGCGTTGCGGCACAATGTCACCTTTACGCTCTATCACCAGCTTGCCTTCGGAGCCTCGATGAAGACGATTCGGTTCGTCCCAGATCACATTAAAAGGCACCACGGCGCGCAGTACCGGATTATCCGCAAACCGCTGCGAAACAAAACGATCACTGCCGATCCCATTCTGGCAACAAATTATGGTCGTAGCATCGCAGATGAAAGGGGCTAAATCCTCAACAGCTTGGGTCATGGCAGTACATTTGACGGTCAGCCAAACAACGTCAAAGGTTCCCTGGTAAGACTCATCCAATAACGTATGGCCATCCACCTGTGCCTGATGCCCCTTATAATCGGAAAGTCTCACCGGTTGGGTCAACCGCTGCGTCCACTTTCCCCGCGCCGCAAGCATTACATCCTCGCCGTTGAGTTTAAGGATGCTACCGAGATAGCTGCCAATCAGCCCGCTACCAAATACCAGATGCTTCACTGCATTCTCCTTTTAAACCTGTGAGTGTCGATGCCTTATGCGGGTGACTTTGCTACACTCCGGCGTCTTTACTCATTGTATCTTAGACCTACTATGACGACGCAAACAACTTCAGTTGTGGTGATTGGCTACGTCTGGCCCGAACCCAACTCTTCTGCAGCGGGCCAGAATATGCTGGCACTGCTAGAGCTGTTCCTGCGTAACGGCTATGACGTAACCTTCATGACGGCGGCCAGTGACTCTGTGCATAAAGCCGATTTGCAGGCACTGGGGGTAGCGGTTTTGCCCGTCGCCCTTAACTGCTCGTCATTCGACGACCAGCTAACGGCATGCCAGCCGGATGTGGTGGTTTTTGATCGCTATATGAGTGAAGAGCAATTTTCATGGCGTGTTCGTAAGGTATGTCCAAATGCACTGAGGATCCTCAACACAGAAGATCTGCACTGCCTTCGTCAGGCGCGTCACGATGCCGTAAAGGCCGGGAATAGTGCCAGTCAGGCAATACTTAACACGCCTCTTGCACACCGGGAAATGGCAAGTATTCTGCGAAGTGATCTCACTTTGGTGGTGTCATCGGCAGAACAACAAATACTCATTCAGCAACTCGGGATCCCAGCATCGCAAGTCTTCCACCACCCTCTGCCGCTTTCTGCCACAGGGCATAGCACCCCAGGCTGGCAAGCCCGGCGCGATTTTGTGTGCATCGGAAACTTTCGCCACGCACCAAACTGGGATGCCGTCGTTCAACTCAAGCAGCACATCTGGCCTGGCCTGCGCAAAAAGGTCGGTAACGCAACGCTGAATATTTGCGGGGCTTATCCCCCCAAAAAAGCCACACAGTTACACGCCCCCGATGAAGGGTTTGTCGTAAAAGGTTGGGTGGACGATGCGGCCGCAACGTTAGCGGAAGCGCGGGTACTGCTAGCACCAGTGCGTTTCGGGGCCGGCATAAAGGGGAAACTGCTTCTGGCAATGGAAACCGGCACGCCGAGTGTGACCACGCCCATCGGCGCCGAAGGACTAACCGGTGACACCGACTGGCCCGGTGCAATTGCCACAACCAATGATACGTTTATTGAAGCAGCGGCACAGCTTTACAATGATCAGACAAGCTGGCAACGGGCACAGCATGCGGGCCAGGCCTGCCTGACAACGTACCGCCCGGCGGATGCCGATGAAGTGTTAGCGTTGCACATCAACACATTGCGCAATGATCTCGTGCAGCACCGTCAGCACCTGTATTTACAGGGACTGGTGTGGCATCACACCCTGGCCAGTACCAGGTATATGTCTCAGTGGATTGAAGCGAAAAACCGCGTCAGCCTCCCTGACGAAGGTGCGCAATAACATGCCTGATACCGTTATTACGTGACTGGCTGAGGTAGCGGGTTAGCCCGCAGTCATTGAGAAACGACGTATAATCAAAGCGACCTCTTGCTTCTGCTGGCAGCGCGTTTGCCTGTTCGAGCAGAATTGCCAGCACCCCCCGCAAGATTTTACTGTCAGAGTAGCCCTGGAACCGGCCTTCTTCATCGATTGCAAGCCAGACAGGGCTTTCACAGCCGTCTATCCGGTTGTCACCGGTACGCTGCACTTCAGGCAAAAGAGGGAGTTCTTTGCCGGCCAGCATAATGGCCCGGGTTGACTCATCCCAACCCCTCGCATTTTTTACTCTGCGAGCCAGTGGCATGGCCGAAACGTCAGTCATTGTCGGACAGATCGGCCTGCAGTTCACCGGCGGTCAGCACATGATCCTGACTGCCCGGCCCGCCGGGAAATATAACCAGCGACATAGCATTTTTTTCCAGGCCAGGAAGCCAGGTAGAGACAAACACCGCAAGCGTTACTGACTCGGGAACCGTGTCCTCCGGCAACGCGTTATTTTCAATCATGCTGTCACGCCAGGCAATCGCAAGGTCTCGATGTGGAAAAACCGGCAGCCGTTCTGTTTCGCTATCGGCCATCATGACAAACCCCTCACTGCCTTTCAGCAGCCAAACCTCTTCGGCTTTTTGCGCGTAGGTCTGGAACAACAAGTACCGTTCTTGTGCTTTTAACACAGAGGCCTGGCGGATAACCTCATCACTCAGAGATTCAGTTAAAGTGTCTGGAAACAATGCCTTCTCCAGGATTGACTAAATTGGCAGAAGTATAACGCAGCCACCACGAGATGTAATTGGCGAAGCGCAATTACGAATAAGTTTGTACACTTTTGTATATTTTCGCTCACATCAGGGTGGCTTTTCTGCGCTATGTGGTAATCTCAGGTAAGAATTTATAAAAATAACAGCTCACTGATGCCGATCTCCTATTTACTCTCGTGCAGTGTCAGCCAAAATACAATTGTTCTGACAGACAAACAATATCGCGGCCTCAAACGCGCCGGGAAATGTGTGGCTGCCTACCAGGCTATCGAAAGTAAACATATGATGGTCAGGAGAAATTTTGCAACGCTAATGCAATCCATAAATGATGCCCCCCCCGCTGAACCGCACTGTTCGCGCTGCTATGAAGCCAGTCTGCGAGCACCCTCGGTATCCGGAGCACTGAACAATTATATTCTGGTGGTAAAATTATTTACCTCTCACCTGGTTCGTCATGTGCAGTTATGCATTCCCCGGGAACGGCAAAATATCAGTTTGATAAAGCAAACACTAAACGACACGTACAAGCATTGCTTTAGTTTTCGGTTGATCGATAGCTTGCACGATTATCTTACAGTCAGAGGCTCGATCGAGCACTGCATGACGCTGCTGCCACGAAAAAATATGGCAGAACCGGAATCAGTTGACGAGCCCGGGCCAGTCAAAGCGATATTACAAAAAAAAATGATCAACGGAGCGCAGGAATTTCGTCAATCGGTCTATGCAGAGCTTTGTGAGCAGCATGACTTTGTTTCTTTGGCAAATGACTGCAATCAAAACCTGGACAATATAAAGCAAACTGCGCTTTCGCTTATTTACCCGTCAGCCTCTCAGGCTGTGAAAACAATTAGTAAAGCGAATACCAGTTTCACATCCACGTTTGGCGCCCGGGTCGCCGACATCTACCTGACGAAGATTGACAATTTGAGATCATACAAAGTTATTGACAGGCAAATGCTACCGCCCCCCACGTTAGCTAAGCCACCTGACGGCAACGTCGTGAAGCTCCGCCAGGGCGCGTGAACGACATTTTATCTTCTTTAGGTCGTTGAGCCGAAACATTACTTGCCGCGACATGGGATTAATGGCATCGTCCCACAGTGTTATTTACGATATGCCTTATTTGCACATGCAAGCAGCCTTCTTCTCTCTGACCGCAGGTATGGTTTTTCTGTATGAGTGATATTTTTTCTTTTCTTAGACAACAAACACAGTCATCACATAAAGCGCTGGAAGCCCAGCCACCGTTTAACCGAATGATGAAATCTGATGAATTGAGTGACAAAGACTACCTGATTGTTCTTCGGGTATTGCAGGCATTTCATAGTCATGCCAGCCATTGGCTAGTAAACCTCCCTGCGCAACAACAACACATGTTGCAGTGCGCCAACGTACTACAGGCATTACAACAGGATATCGCCGCGCTCAGCGACACCGCGTCAGAACCGGCCACGTTTGAAATGAGTGAGGTTCGCGCACCGGCTTCGGAACGGGCAATTGCAGCGGGATATGTGTGGATGGGCTCTTCACTGGGTGGAAAGCTCATTGAGCGCTGGCTGCGAACCGAAATGCCACACCTTCCCCGCAACTACTACAGCCAGATGAAAACGGTCAGTGAGCAATGGCCAGCGTTCATCCGGACTGTTGCTTCTCAGGGTGAATACACTTCCGCGCAAATGGCGCATACCGCCGATACCGCCAACGCACTGTTCACCGGACTGCGACGCACCGCGACGCTGATGGAGCAGTCAGAAACTGCCTAGGCTCTCCCGCTACAACGACGGGATATCCTTAAGCTTGATAACGAGTTCTGCTAGGATAACGGGCAAACTCTACCAGACGTAAAATCAATGAAAGTCGTTTCTTTTAATATTAACGGGATCCGTGCCCGCCTTCACCAGCTCAAAGCCCTGATAGACAAACATTCACCAGACGTTATTGGACTGCAGGAAATAAAGGTCCATAACGAGCAGTTTCCGGTGGACGCAATAAAAGACATGGGCTTCGATGTCTATTTTCATGGACAGAAAGGTCACTATGGCGTGGCGTTGATGACAAAAACCACTCCGAAAGCGGTACAGTATGGCTACCCCACTGATGACGAAGATGCTCAGCGACGGATGATCATGCTGACCCTGGAAGGTAAAGACGGTCGCGATGTGACGGTGCTCAATGGCTACTTTCCTCAGGGTGAAAATAAAGATCACGACACCAAATTTCCGGCTAAGCGAAAATTCTACGCAGACCTCATGGACTACCTGGACAGTCATCATACCCCGGATGACAACGTCATTATCATGGGAGACATGAACATATCTCCGAGTGACAGTGATATTGGTATCGGCGAACCCAACCGCAAGCGCTGGTTGCGCACCGGTAAGTGCAGCTTTTTGCCGGAAGAGCGTGAATGGTATCAGAAGCTGTATGACTGGGGGTTTACAGACAGCTACCGTCAGCTTAATCCGACTAAGGATGATACCTTTTCATGGTTCGACTACCGGTCACGGGGGTTTGATGACAATCGAGGCCTGCGTATCGATCATATTTTGGGTACACATTCTGTTGTCGATACGCTCAAAGACGCTGGCATTGACTATGAATTACGCGGCATTGAAAAGCCGTCTGACCATGCACCAATCTGGTCAACATTTGAACTGTAGAAACAGGCAGACGGTATGACAGGGCTACAGGTAACCGGACTTATCATTTATTCAGGTATATTGCTGGTATGTCTGCGTTCTCTTAGTCCTGCTGCGTTTATCAAGAACAAGCAGCGCCAGCACCTGGTATTCGGTGCTGCCGCTGCGCTATTTGTACTTTGGCTATTCAGGGCTGGTATCTTTGACGGCCTGGATATTCACTTTCTCTGGCTTAGTGCCCTTACGGTTACGCTGGGTGCGCGCTATGCCCTGGTTGCGGCATCGCTGACATTACTTGGCACGACGGCTGGGGGGCTAGAGAGCTGGCCGATGTTCGGGGTTAATGCGCTACTTGGTGTAGTCGCACCGATTGGTATTACCTATCTGTTTTATGTGGTCTCATTTCATCGCCTCCCACGCAACCTCTTCGTCTATATTTTTGTGTGCGCCTTCTTCCCGGCCGCGCTAAGTATTGCGCTTAAGGTATGGTTGCTGGGCAGCTATTATTACCTTGATGACATCTATCCGTGGCTTACCATCAGTGAAAACTACCTGTTGCTTATACCCTTGCTGGTGTTTCCGGAAGCATTGCTTAATGGTATGACAATGACCTTACTGACTATTTACAAGCCACAATGGGTGTACACTTTTCACGATAAGTTCTACATTGATAAATCCTGATGGGGCGTGTGGCGCTCTGAGCATTTGTGCTAGGCAGCATCGCCCCCTAAACTTTTTATGCAATGGAACCCCAGCCATGCCTCAGTCACATCAAATCAATTACATTGAAATGCCTACCCGCAATATTGCCAACACCAAAACGTTTTTTTCAACGGTATTTGACTGGCAATTTGTTGATTACGGAGGCAGTTATGTGGCCATTCAGAACGCCGGCATCGATGGTGGCTTTTACCTTGCCGACCTAACCATGAAAGCCGAAGCAGGCAGCGCACTGGTAGTTTTATACAGCGATAACCTGGAACAAACCCTGGAGGCCGTTGAAGCAGCCGGTGGCCGTATTGTTAAAGCTATTTACGACTTCCCCGGCGGACGCCGCTTTCACTTTATCTGCCCGGCAGGTAATGAGTTTGCAGTGTGGTCAGAGCAACAGGGTGACCAACAATAATGTCAGTCTTACATCGTCAGGCCGAAGAGTTGAAAACACTGGGATTGATAGACGGTATGAGCTGGGAGTCTACGGCAAGTTACTACGCGCTTATCAACCGCGGCATTAATAGTAAGCGGGGAAATCTCACCTCAGCATCGATGTTGCTAAGCAGCGTAAATTTTGAGGAGGTCGCCGCCATGCAACGCAGTAATGACTGGCGGGGCGCAGCCAGCCTGCTGAGCAGTCATGCCAGGATACTGGAACAGGCCGGCGCAGACGCTATTGTTCTGTGCACCAACACCATGCATAAAGTCGCAGAAGACATGCAAAACGCCATCTCGATTCCGTTATTGCATATTGTTGATGTGCTCAGCGACGCCCTGCAAGCCGATAACCGTCAGCGTATAGGCCTGCTGGGAACCCGTTTTACTATGCAGGAAGCATTTTACCGGAACCGCTTAAACCAGCGGGACATTGACGTCGTCATTCCAAACGCGGTTGAACAGGATGAGGTACACCGGATAATTTTTGATGAGTTATGTGCCGGCAAACTGCACACAGCCTCCCGTCACCGCTACCTCGACATTATCAACGCGCTAAAGGACCGGGGGGCAGACGCTATCGTTCTGGGCTGCACGGAAATAGCGTTGTTACTAAACGCCTCCCACACCGATATCCCGCTTTACGATACCACAGCGTTACATGCACAGGCCGCCGTGAGGTTTTCACTGGGAGAGCACGACTACTGACAGCGGTTGCCAATGGTGCAAGTGATAAACTGTCATTACCCGGCCGGCGAAGCCGGGCATAAGTTTACTTGTCGTCGCTGAACAACAGATCCATCACACCACTGAGCTCCTGCTTACCTTCGCGAATTTCCTCTTCGCTTAATCCGGTAATTTCATGCGGGAAAACCAGCCATTCATCACTTTCATTGATGTAATAGTCTGGCACCAGGTCTGTTTTATTGTTGGTTGGTTTATACCATGGGCAGGCAATACGTATATCTTTTGGTAGATTCAGGCGCATCAATTTTTCAATCTGCGCGATCAGTGCTTCGACGCTGCGGCCACTGTCAAACACATCATCTACGATTAACAGCTTGTCACCGGCATTGGCATTTTCAACCAGGTAATGCAGCCCATGAACACGAATTTCTTTCGACTGTTGGTTAATCCCGTAGTAAGACGAGGTACGCACCGCAATATGGTCGGTTGAGACATTTTTGAACTCAAAGAACTCCTGCACTGCGATACCTATGGGCGCACCACCGCGCCAGATCCCCACAATGAAATCCGGGCGAAAGCCATCTTCATAGACCTTAGACGCCAGGCGAAAGGAGTCCTGAAGGAGTGATGGCGAGGTAATAAAATTCTTTTTCATATCGTCTCACTGGCCTGAAAATAAAGGACGGGGAGTATAGTGAATTTCACCTGCTTTTGCACGGTAAAATATTCTTTGCTAATCGTTTTGCAGCGCTCTGGCCGGTAAGGTGCGACTGGCCCGTATCGCCGGGTATAAACTGGCCAGTACGCACAGTAGCAGCGACATGACAGTGACAAATACCACCTGGTCAGCTTGCATCACGACAGGGACTCCGCGCCCGTCTGCCGACAAAGCCAGAGGCACATTGAACAATGCCAGCAATGTATTTAGCTGAGTGGTTAACAGTAGTCCCAGCAACAGACCAATCACTGCCCCTTTAATGCCATTGAACACGCCGTTACACAAAAACACCCAACGAATACCGCTTCGGGTCATCCCCTGGGTTTGCAAGATGGCAATATCACCTTGTTTTTCAGACACCACCATCACCAGCGCCGACACAATATTAAATGCCGCCACCGCAATGATGAGCACCAGCATCAGAAACATCATGTTCTTTTCCATTTTTACGGCATCAAACAACGGGCCCTGACGGCTACGCCAACTGACGGCGGCAATACCGTTATCCTCCAGTACTGCCATTGCCCCGGCATAATTAAATGCGTCATTCAGAAAAATACGGGTATTGGCAGGCGCAGAAGACGGTAAGCGTAACAGCCTGCGTAAGTCGTCCTGGTGTAAATAAATTACCTTGTCGTCCATTTGCGAACGCATATCAAAAATTGCACCGACAGTGACCAGCCGCTGACTTGGCATTCGTCCGAACGGCGTGTAAACACTGGCATCAGCCACCAGCACCCGCAGTCTATCGCCGACCTGAATTTCCAGTTGGACCGCCAGTGCCCGGCCAATCGCCACAATGTAGCTACCCGCTTCTATGTGCTCAAAACGCCCGACCTCCACCGTTCGGGTCACCATCGCATGGCGCTGCATATCTTCCGGTACAATGCCCTGTAACTGAACCCCGCGTAACCCGCGACGCGACTGGATCACGCCCTCTGCTTCGCGATAAGCCATCGCTGCGCGTAAACCAGGAAGCGTTTCCCGGCGTAACTTATCTGGTGGGGTTTCGGCCACAATGTGGGGGACTACCCCCAGTACGCGCTGTTTTAATTGCGACTCGAAGCCGTTCATTACTGAAACCACCACAATCAATGCAGCCAGCCCAAGCGCTATGCCGGCGACAGAAAAGCGATTAATAAATGCAACAAAGCTATTGTGTTTTGAGGCGGTGGCGTAGCGAAGTGCAATAAAGGCAAAGGCGGGCTGAAACATGAACGAAACCACTTGGACCATCAAAAAAGAATGCTGCAACCCGATAGCGACGTAAACGGTCGGGGCAACGTAGTAAAGTTGATAGTCTACGTGTAAGCTACTGGCCGTACAAGAAATAGCTGGCAGGAGACAGGCATGGACACGATGACGCTCGAACAAAAACAGGCGCAATTTGACGAATTTTTTATGATCCGCCATGCCCTCAATGTCAACGTGTCATTGCGCGCAGACGGCGAGCCCCTGCCCGACATTAATGCGCTGGAATCGCATATGCCTTATGCCTTCAGGATCGCCGGTGAAATGGCCAGTATTGAAGCCCAGGCGTTACGGCCGCTTCGCCACCTCAGTGATCACGCTGAATCGCTGGCTGAATACCTTAATCACCAGGCGCGAAAAATTGATCTAATGATGTCCTATATCCTGCATCAACAGGACGAGAAGGCTTACCGCTATACCACCGAAAAGTTTGGCGGCGGCGGTATGGTGATCACCAGCTCAGAGCCCATGGCTGTGGGCAGCATGGCTGAAATAAAGCTCTTCCTTGACCAGGAAGCAGCAGCTATTTTTTGCTATGGCGAAGTTATTGCTTGCGACCAGACCGGGAATGACTACCATATTGCCTTTATTTTTAATCGTATAAGAGAGCAGGATCAGGAGCTGCTGGTTCGCGCCAGTCTGCATTTGCAAACGCAGGAATTGCGTAAACGTGCGCAATCCCGTCATGACAACGACGCTTCCTGACGCCAACGTATAATCTTCGACCATAACGACAACAGGTGACATGACAGCGACTATTCTTTCTTTGCCGCTGCCCGCCACGAAAAAGCAGGCGACGCATCAGGATCATCAGCACTGGGGACAACTAAAAGGCAGCAGTCAGGCTCTGGCAATTAGTCAGGCGGCCTCGCAGCATACCGGCCCGATGGTATTGGTGACGGCCGATACACCATCAGCACTCAGGCTGGAAAAGGAGCTGGCATTTTTTGCGGGGCCCGACAGCCCACAAATCACGCTGTTCCCTGACTGGGAAACCCTCCCCTACGACACATTTTCTCCGCACCAGGACATTATTTCCCAGCGACTGCAAACCCTTTACCAGTTTGGACAGCAGCGGCGCGGCATTTTTATCGTGCCCATCAATACGCTGATGCAGCGCCTCGCACCTACCGATTACCTGGCCGCCCGACTGCTGATGTTAAACCGCGGCGACAAACTGGATCGGGATCAGTTTCGCCGCAATCTTGAGCAAGCCGGCTATTTGCATGTCAGCCAGGTCACCGGTCACAGCGAGTTTTCGGTACGCGGCAGCATTATTGACTTGTTCCCCATGGGCAGTGACAAGCCATTTCGTATCGACCTATTCGACGACGAGGTCGACACCATTCGCTACTTCGACATTGAGTCACAGCGCTCTACCGACCAGGTGGATGCTATTCAGATGCTGCCAGCCCGGGAATTTCCTACCGATAAGGCCGCTCTTTCACTTTTCCGGCAACAGTTTCTTGACCGCTTCGATGCCAGTAACGCACAGGAGTCGGTGTTTTCTCAGGTAACTAAAGGCACTATGCCAAGCGGTGTGGAATATTATCTTCCGCTGTTTTTCGAAACCACCGCCACGTTGTTCGATTACATGCACCCTGACACCCTGATGCTGCTGCATGGTGAGGTTAAAGATGCCAGTGAGTTTTTCTGGGCAGATGTGGAAGAACGTTACGAGCAACACCGTTATAACCTGGCCCGGCCACTGTTAACCCCTCGCGAACTGTTCCTGCCTGTTGATGAACTGTTCGGACAAATAAAATGCTGGCCGAGAGTTTCGCTGCACAGCGACCGCCTTGAAGCGCGCGCGGGCGCGACTAACCTTGGCTGCGATGCGGTCACAGATATCGCCATTAACCCGCAGAAAAAGCACCCTGCCGAGCGCTTGCAGGCCACCATCAGCGACGCGCAGTCGCGTGGCGCAAAGGTGTTGTTTTGTGCAGAAACACAGGGTCGCCGGGAAAGTTTGCTGGCTATTCTGGCAAAGGCCGACATTAAGCCGACTGTTACCGGTAGCTTTAGTGAATTTCTTGCCAGTAATGACACGCTCGGGGTTGGTGTAGGACTGGTCGATCACAGCTTCCGCTGGCAAGGTGGTGAAGCTGAGCTGCTGTTCATTACCGAAACAGAATTACTCGGCCACAAGGTCAGTCAACGGCGTCTGCGCGACAAACGCACGACCGATGAAAGTGCGGTCATCCGCAACCTCGCAGAGCTGTCTGTCGGCCAGCCTGTCGTGCACCTTGATCATGGTGTGGGACGATATATCGGGTTGCAGACACTGGACGCCGGCGGTATCGCTACCGAGTACCTGTGTATCGAATACGCCAAGCAGTCAAAACTGTACGTGCCCGTAGCCTCACTGCATCTGATTTCCCGGTATACCGGCGGGGATGTCGACAACGCGCCCCTGCATTCGCTGGGATCCGACGCCTGGACCAAAGCCAAACAGAAGGCGGCGGAAAAAGTCCGCGATGTGGCGGCCGAGTTACTGGATGTGTATGCTCGGCGGGCAGCCAAGCCAGGGTTCGCTTATCCTATTGAATGGGACGAGTATCAGAGCTTTGCTGATAGCTTTCCGTTTGAAGAAACCCCGGACCAAATGCAGGCGATCAATGCCGTTATTCAGGATATGGGGTCGCCGCAGGCAATGGATCGGCTTGTGTGCGGCGATGTAGGCTTCGGCAAAACCGAGGTCGCCATGCGCGCGGCTTACCTTGCCGCCAGCCAGGGTAAACAGGTGGCCATTCTGGTCCCCACCACCCTGCTTGCCCAGCAGCATTACGAGAACTTTAAAGATCGCTTTGCCAACTGGCCGTTCCGCATTGAGGTCTTAAGCCGCTTCGTCAGTGGTAAAGCCCAGAAAGACGTGATGGACGGAATTCAGGACGGCAAAGTCGATATTGTGGTGGGCACCCATAAGTTACTCTCCGGCGATATCAGCTTTGCTGAGCTTGGGCTGGTGATCATTGATGAAGAACATCGCTTTGGTGTGCGTCAGAAAGAGAAACTTAAAGCGCTGCGCGCCGATGTGGATATTCTCACCCTTACCGCAACGCCAATACCGCGAACGCTTAACATGGCACTGTCCGGCATGCGTGATCTGTCTATTATTGCCACAGCACCGGCCAGGCGTCTGTCGATTAAAACCTTCGTGCAACAGCGTAATAAAGCGGTAATCCGTGAAGCGATTATGCGTGAGATCCTGCGCGGCGGGCAGGTGTATTTCCTGCACAATGAGGTTGATACCATCGCGCGTACCGCCGAAGAAATTGCTGAAATCGTTCCAGAGGCAAGAATTGCCGTGGGACACGGTCAAATGCGGGAACGTGAGCTCGAGTCGGTGATGAGTGACTTTTACCACCAGCGTTACAATGTGCTGGTGTGCACCACCATCATTGAAACCGGTATCGATGTCCCCACCGCCAATACCATCATTATGGATCGTGCCGACCACCTCGGCCTGGCGCAGTTGCACCAGTTACGCGGTCGGGTTGGGCGATCTCATCATCAGGCCTATGCCTATTTGCTGACACCACACCCCAAACGCATGACCCGGGATGCTGCCAAGCGTCTGGAAGCTATTTCTCAACTGGAAGATCTTGGCGCCGGATTCGCGCTGGCGACACACGACCTGGAAATACGCGGCGCCGGGGAGTTACTTGGCGATGGCCAGTCAGGGCAAATTGCCAGTATTGGCTTTAGTCTGTACATGGACATGTTGGACCAGGCGGTGAATGCATTGAAAGACGGCAAGGAACCGTCTCTTACCGATGCTATGTCAAGCCAGA
The DNA here is from genome assembly GCA_964508695.1 of uncultured Alteromonas sp. Classification (GTDB taxonomy): domain Bacteria; phylum Pseudomonadota; class Gammaproteobacteria; order Enterobacterales; family Alteromonadaceae; genus Alteromonas. Next base: position 2,492 of record CAZDUT010000028.1, on the reverse strand, counting down.
CTGAAATTGAGATCCGCGTTCCGGCACTGCTGCCGGAAGACTATATCGGCGATGTAAATACTCGACTCTCGCTTTACAAACGGCTGGCAAGCTGTGAGAGTGCTGAAGAAATTGATGAGTTTCAGGTAGAATGTATTGACCGTTTCGGCTTGTTGCCGGATGCGGCGAAAAATCTAATCCAGATAGCACAGCAAAAAATTCGTGCTAAAGCGCTGGGCATACTGAAAGTGGATATGTCACCCGCCGGTGGCACCGTTGAGTTCAAGGAAGACACCCCGGTAGATCCTGGCTACATCATCAAGCTGGTGCAAACCCGGCCGGACACCTTCAAATTCGAAGGTAGCCAAAAGCTTCGTATCGTTAAGCAAACCGACAATAGCGAAGCGCGACTCGCGCTGCTTGACGAGATACTAACTGACTTTGCCAAGGAGACGCGATAAATGCCGCTGTTGCGATTTGGAACCTTGTTGTTACTGTTTTTAGCAGGAGCAGCAACAGCACAGGAAGAGTGGTGGTTTGACGTTGAAGTCATTCTGTTTGACCGCAACCAGGCCCTGACTGACCTGGAAGAGCAGTTTGAATATGCTGACACGCTTGCGCCCTACTCTGCCGACTACGATCTTATTCGTGACACCCTTGCCCCGAACATCCGGCGGTTACGGCAGTCGTTGCCACGTTGCGATGCCCCGCTCTCCCCACTGTGGCAGTCAGCGCCCGATCTCGACACGTTGTTGTCAGACTATCGTCAGTGGCGAAACCAAAACCCGACATTAGCCAGTGCAAATACACAAACGCCGGCGGCTTACAGTGAAGCGGCGGACCAGCGACTAAAAGCACTGACAACAGCCGAACCAGCCTATGCTGATCGTGGAGTAGCTACTGATAGCGCTGCAGTTTCACAGGTTCTTCCTCCTGTTTCTGCGAGCGACATAGCCTCTTACTGGCTCAGCTTCCATGGCGTTGACGATGTCAGGCCCGTAACAGTACCTGAGGTTGAGTTTTGCCACACCGCGCCGGTTTGGTTTGAATTAACCGATGGAAAATGGACGCGCCCACAAAACGAATATGTGATGCCGATGCCCGGCGAAATTCCTATCGTTCCGGAAGGAATTGAGTGGCCCAGCGCAACGTTTGCCCACTTGCTGCCGGGTGACGCCCGGGAGCTGAACGAGTTGTCGCAACGCATTCGTCAGACCCGGGGACTGACACGCCTGCTGCACACAGCGTGGCGTCAGCAAGTCGCGTTCGGGCGTGACCAAGCAATGACCATGCGTCTTATTGCCGGCAAGAACTATGGCAATGATTTTACGCTATCGGGAAATCAGCGGGCGCCACTGACCGAGCAAGTTTCCAAGGCAGACTCAACGGGTGAAAGCGTTGCATTGAGCACAATGGAGCGACTTGAGCAACGTCTTGCTGAGCCCGGCATCATCGACTTTGACATCATGATGACAGCCGATCCTGAAAAAAGTCAGACACAAACCAGCGAGCAGCTTACTGCCGGTAACACCCCCATCTGGCAGATTGATGGTGGTATAAAAGTGTTTTTACGCTACATAAACCGCGTGCCCTATCTGCATATTGACAGCGAGCTCTTCTACCGCCAACCGGTGCCTCTGGACACGGTCGATCGTACACAAAGCACCTCTGCACCACTGCCAAAATATAAGCTGGTCTCCGTGCCCTTCAGTCAGTTACGACGGGTAATAAGTACACAGATCCACTATTTTGATCATCCACTGTTCGGCATGATTGTAGAAATCCGGCGTTACCGCAAGCCACAGGACGACGAGGAGGAGTCGCAATAAATGAAAATATACACGCGCAAAGGGGACACCGGCGATACACAGATTTACATGGACGAGCCCACGCGCGTCGGTAAGGACGATATCATTCTGGCCTGCTATGGCGATATCGACGAACTCAACAGTCACCTCGGACTACTGGTTAACTTCTGCCACGAAAACGAGTGCGAACACATCATGGATATCCAGCGGGAATTATTTCAGGTGGGGTTTGTTGTATCAGCGTCATCTTCGCTGTCTCAGGAGAGTGTCGACACTCTCGAAGCACTTATCGATAAAATGCAGTCTGACCTTCCGCCCCAGCAATATTTTATCTTACCCGGTGGTTGCCAGGCAGCCGCCCAGGCGCACGTGTGCAGAGCAGTATGCCGCCGGGCAGAGCGCACAGTCATCTCACTCAGACGCACCTATTCAGTACCGGATATTGTACCGCAGTACTTAAACCGACTGTCTGACTACCTGTACACTCTGGCCCGACACCTTAATTTCACCGCCGGCGTTGCTGACACCCGCGTTTAGCACGTCGGACGTGTGGTTATTGCGCCACATCAAAAGTCACTGCCCACCCAGTGTCGGACTCAGTGACTTTTGACAGATCACGTATCTCAATACGTTTGCGCAGGGTGCTGGGCAGCCGGCTGTTGAACGCCTCATAGGTGCCTTCCGCACCATACTGCATCGCAAAAT
>CAZDUT010000027.1:10193-21315 GCA_964508695.1 uncultured Alteromonas sp. | reverse complement strand
ACCGGCTACTATGTTTTATTTATGAAATCTGAGGCAAAATCTAATAACTCCAAGCTTCTCGAAATGTTAAAGGCGAATGCAGCGTAATGGCACCTAGGCGTAGAATGTCAAAAAATAGCGACCTGCCAACGGGATTGGCAATTAAAAAGGTGCGCGGTAAAGATAGGTTTAGATATCGCTACCCTTCTGGTAAAGAGTTTCTTTTCCCTGAGGACACCTCACGCTTTGATGCTGTGCAGGTCACGCTTCAGTTTAATATGGAAATGCGTGCACCTGAAAAGATGCGTATAGAGAGAGCAGATAAGTATAACCGCCCTCTTTCCTATTGGCTGCCCAAATTAAAACCTCGCATATTGGAAGCGAAGAAATTAGGCAAAGATGCCAAGCGACAATTTGAATCAGATTGTGCCTTATTGCTTAAACATTTTGGAGATATCTATTCTAAGTCCATCACCCTTGAAACAGTGAATGACTTTTTAGCGATAGCTGCAGAAGGTAAAAGCAATAATGTATATAACCGCAAGATCAGCTTTTTGCGGAAGGTGTTTAAATTTATGGTGGATGCATCTGCCATGAGCGCGAACCCAGCTGATCTAAAAATAACGCGACAAAAGGAAGAGAAGAAGCGTCAGCGTTTGAAGCTGGAAGACTTTAAAAAGATATTGGTCGCTGCCGATGCGGATCCGAAATTATACTGGTTAAGCATTGCCATGAGGTTAGCGCTACAGACCACACATGCAACACTTGAAGTAAGCCGTATGAAATACCGCGACATCAAAGATGGTTACATTCGTGTTCATCGGCAAAAGACGCAGCACAAAGAAGCCAGTCGAGTAGAGATACCTATTACTGCAGAACTGCAGAAGGTAATTGATGACAGCAAGAGGTTAGCTTGCCCGTACATTGTTCAGAACGTTGGCCGCTACCGCAACCAAATAAGTGAGGGTTGCGATCACCCTTTCCAGGTATCAAGCAAAAACATCAGCCGCAAGTTCTCCGAGTTGCGTGATCAGATTGGTGTAGCTGCGCATCTGGAAAAAGATGAGCGCCCGACTTTTCATGAAATCCGCGCTTTGTCTATTCACTTGTTTGATAAAATGGGTATCGATCCGCAATCACGAGCTGCGCACAGTGATGCTAAATCGACTGAAATATACAAAGAAGGTCACGTTGAATGGGTGCGTGTTCCTGCAGCAGAATTGAAGATTTCTTGATACTGGATAAGGGGACGGAAAGGGGACGGAAAGGGGACGCTAAACAGTGGGGATGGCTGAAAGCTAGAAAGATTGGTCGGTGTGAGAGGATTTGAACCTCCGACCCCTGACACCCCATGACAGTGCGCTACCAGGCTGCGCTACACACCGACCGAAAGAGCCGCTAAGTGTACTCAAAAATTTAATTAATGCAACGTTTTCGCCTGCCTTGTTTGGCAGACACCGTGCGTTTGCCTATTTATCCAGCAATGTGGCTAATTCTCGTCTTTTTCATCCGAGCTGATACGGCTGGCATCCGCCCCGGCCTGACCTTTGTATTTAGCATCGGTACGGGCCATATAGGGTTTCTCTGCCGGACTTGATAACACCTCAAAGCTCAGCGCGCCTATTTTCATCATCGGTTTTAATGCCAGAGGCAGCTTCCCGCTATTATAAAATTCCAGCACAATATTCCCCGACCAGCCCGGGTCAATGCGGTGCGCGGTCACGTGCACCATTAGCCCCAATCGTGCCAAGGACGAGCGACCATCTAACCAGCCAACAATATTATCCGGTAGCGTGACTGATTCATGGGTAATCGCCAGCGCCAGCTCGCCGGGATGCAGAAAAAACGCTTTACCTTCCGGCAGCGTTATTTCATCGCTCATTACCGAGTTTAATGCTTCCTCTACCTGGGCTTTTGGGCCGCTTAAGTCAATGTAGGGTGCCTGATGGTCTTCAAACACACGAAACTTGTTGCCCAGGCGAATGTCCACGGTCACCCCGCTTATCTGCTTGTATTCCGGCATTGGTGTAATGCCGATTTTACCGGCTTGGAGGTATTCAAAGATATCGCGATCACACAGACGCATGGTACGGCTTCCTGTTTAATTGAACTTCCTATTATGCGGCCCGGCGCAGGTCCATTCAACAACCTATTGTTGCTGAATGCCGATAGGATCGCCACGGATGTGACTGTTGGTATTCTCACGGACCGGGCAGGTTAACGCCAGATTCATCGACAACGCCCGTGCCGCCGCGCGATAAGCTTCACTTAGCGCATCCTCAGGCTCAGCCACCAGCAGCGGCGAGCCCGCATCGGCATGCTCGCGAATCTTCATGTCCAGTGGGAACGCACCGAGTAATGGTACGCCGTGACGCTCTGCCAGCGACTCCCCCCCACCATGAGAAAAAATATAGCTCTTCTCACCGCATGACTGGCACTGAAAATAGCTCATATTCTCAATCAGCCCCAGCACCGGCACATTCACCTTTTCAAACATACTGATCCCCTTTCTGGCATCCGCCAGAGCCAGATCCTGCGGTGTCGACACCACTACCGCACCGGTAAGCGGGACCCGCTGCGCCATGGTCAGCTGAATATCCCCGGTGCCCGGCGGCATATCCACGATCAGGTAATCCAGCACCGGCCACAGGGTTTCATCCAATATCTGCTTCAGAGCACGACTGGCCATCGGACCGCGCCACACCGCCGCATCCTCCTCCGGCACCAGATAGCCAATCGAGTTGGCCACAATGCCCCACGCCTCAAGTGGTTGCATATGCTTATTGTCGTTGCTGCTGGGATGTGCGTCTTTGTTACCCAGCATGATAGGAACCGATGGCCCGTAGATATCGGCATCCAGAATGCCTACACTCGCCCCCTCCTGTTGCAGGGCAAATGCCAGGTTCACCGCTGTGGAGGACTTGCCCACGCCGCCCTTGCCTGAAGCCACGGCAATGATATTGCGCACATTGGTCACGGCCGGCGCCTCGGTTTTATGGCTTTGCACCTGTTGCGCGACATGCACTACCGGTGCTTCCTTGCCTTTCCAGTTTGCCTTTATGTAATCGGTAAGCGCCGCATACTGGGTATGAAAGCAAAACGGCAGGGTGACATATAATCCACCTTCCTGCTCCCGACACCAGGGCTCCGACTGGTCAGGCGTGAGCGACAAATAGTCGGCCACCAGCTGGCTGAGTTGTGCAACCGATGATTTCGATTTGCGCGAAAAAAACATAAGGCTCCTTTTTGAGTCGGGTTCAGGCAATTACGTAATGCAAACAGCGCGGTTTTCGGCTAGTATTTGCAGCCATTTCTTAACGCCACTATTAGCTATTACGTAATTATGTCAGAAAACAGTACCAATCGGTCGGCCACTGCACCAGATGGCTCTCGTCGCATCCTGGTCACCAGTGCCCTGCCCTATGCCAACGGCTCCATTCACCTTGGACATTTACTGGAGCACATTCAGACCGACATCTGGACGCGTTTTCAACGTCTGCGCGGCAACGAATGCTACAGCGTGTGCGCGGATGACGCGCACGGTACGCCGGTGATGCTCAAAGCCCAGGAGCTGAATATCACGCCAGAAGAAATGGTTGCCCGAACCCGTGCTGAGCACCACCAGGATCTGCTGGACTTTCACGTTGAGTACGACAATTACTATGTGACTCACTCGCCTGAAAACAAGGCGTTGTGTGAAGAAATTTATCACCGGCTGGACAATGCAGGCTATATCAGCAAACGCACCATCAACCAGCTGTTCGATCCGCAAAAAGAAATGTTCCTGCCGGACCGCTTTGTGAAGGGGACCTGCCCAAGTTGTGGTGCGGAAGACCAAAACGGCGACAGCTGCGATGTATGCGGTGCGACGTATACGCCTACCGAAGTAGTCAATCCCCGCAGTGTGGTGTCGGGTGCAACCCCGGTACTCAAAGAGTCCGAGCACTTTTTCTTCGATCTGCCCAAGTTCGAGGGCATGCTGAAACGCTGGATCCGCTCTGGCACGCTTCAGGAAGAAATGGCCAACAAGCTGGAAGAGTGGTTTGAAGAAGGCCTGCAACAGTGGGACATCAGCCGCGATGCGCCTTATTTTGGCTTTGAGATCCCCGGTACGACCAACAAATACTTTTATGTGTGGGTAGATGCTCCGGTCGGCTATATGGCCAGTTTCCAGCATTACTGCAACGAGCACAATATCGACTTTGACACCTTCTGGAAAGAAGGCAGTGACACTGAGCTTTATCACTTTATTGGCAAAGATATTACCTACTTCCACTGCCTGTTCTGGCCAGCCATGCTGGAAGGAGCGGGATACCGCAAACCTACAGGCGTAAATATCCACGGGTTTGTGACAGTGAATGGCGCGAAGATGTCCAAGTCACGGGGTACGTTTATTAAAGGTCGTACTTACCTGGATCATCTGAACCCGGAATATCTGCGCTATTACTTTGCCGCTAAGTTAGGTGACGGCGTCAGCGACATCGACCTTAACTTTACGGACTTTGCGCAGAAGGTGAATTCTGATCTGGTTGGTAAGGTCGTCAATATTGCCAGTCGCTGCGCCGGCTTTGTTACCAAGCGCTTCGATGGCACATTGTCCGACAATGTACTTGAGCCTGAGCTGGTCAGAGACTTCCAGAATGCCGCTCCGCGCATTGCCGAACTGTATGAGAAGCGCAAATACCACCAGGCAATTCGTGAGATCATGGCGCTGGCCGATCGCGCCAACCAGTTTATTGATGCTAACGCCCCCTGGGTCACCATTAAAGAAGAAGGCAAAGAAGCCTTTACCCACGATGTATGCTCGCTGGGGATTAACCTGTTCCGCTTGCTGGTTGTATACTTAAAGCCTGTGCTACCGGTACTGGCTGGAAAAGCGGAAGACTTCCTTAACGATGAATTGACCTGGTCGTCGTTAGACTCGGTACTCACCGGACATGCTATCAACAAATTTAAACCCATGATGCAGCGGGTAGAAATGGAGAAAATAGACGCCATGATCGACGCATCCAAAGAGAGCCTGGCCGCACCTGAGCCAGCTATCGATCCAAAAAGCCCGCTGGGACAGGATCCTATCAGCGACACCATAAGCTTTGATGAATTTGCTAAGGTTGACCTGCGTATCGCGAAAATCGCCCATGCCGAGCATGTTGAGAAGGCAGATAAACTGCTGCGCCTCGAGCTGGACTTAGGCGGCGAAACCCGGCAGGTGTTTGCAGGTATCAAGTCTGCTTACTCGCCAGAAGCCCTGATTGGTAAGCATACGGTCATGGTGGCAAACCTGGCTCCGCGTAAAATGCGCTTCGGCCTGTCTGAGGGCATGGTACTGGCCGCCGGCCCGGGCGGCGATGAGCTTTACATCATGGAGCCCCATGAGGGCGCCAAACCCGGTATGCGGGTGAAGTAAACGATAAAAATAGCGCCGACGGGCGCTATTTTTTTGTCTGAGTGTCCGCCGATACCCGCATACTCGCTCCCAGCGGAGAAAACTGCGGCTTTAACTTCATGCGCGGACGAATAGTGGTCATAGGGATTACCCGCTTACGGGCGAGGAGCACATAAACGGCGCCACTCCAGGGCATGTAACGCTGCATCCAGTTTTGCATGCGGCTGGCTTCAATCGGTGGCTTAAATTGCAGCATCGAAAACAATATCTGCCGTTGCTCTACAATTTCAAACCCCAGAAGCTGTAACCAATCTTTTATCCTTCCGGGTGAAAAGAATCGGGCATCGTACAATACCTTTTTACGCTTTATCGGTAGCCAACCAATGAGGCCGGTAAGGCTAAAGGGGTTAAATCCACTGATGATCACATAGCCATTTTGAGTGATTACACGATCGACTTCCCGCAAGACCTGGTGCGGATCCTGGGTAAAATCCAGTTCATTGGCCAGCAGCACACCGTCAATACTGTTCTCTGCATACGGCAGGCTGTGAGACTGTGAAAGCAGGGATGAGTGTTTCCGCACGTCATGGGTTTGATTAATAATGTGGCGAATTGGCAGGCCGGGCAAGGCAATCTCGCTGCTCAGTTCGCCCAGGCGTACGAAATGATAGCCAAATATTCGGGGCACAAACTCACTGCACACGCCTTCTACGGCCTGTCTTATCCTCTCACCTTCGTCAAACTCAGTCCATGAAGAGGGATATTGCGGCGGACTGGTTTGAAATGCGGATCTCATTGAGTAATTGATTGATCCATTTAGTTGTTTAAAACATTACAAGTTTTTATAGTATCGAATTATTACTCTTATACAAGCGGGTGCTACATAACGATGGATGCCCTCCCCGACACAATGACCATTTCCGCGATACCGGCGTTTACCGATAATTATATCTGGTGTATGCACAATGACACGCATGCGATTGTCGTGGATCCCGGTGATGCCGAACCCGTCCTGCAGTTTTTACGAGAGCATGAGCTTTCTCTGGCCGGCATTCTTATTACCCATCACCACCATGATCACACAGGTGGCATTATGCACCTGGTATCGGCCTCTCCCTCGGTGCCCGTTATTGGCCCCCGAGGTAACCATATCCGGGGTATTACCAAAAGTGTTGCACAGGGCGACACGCTTCGTCTGCCTATTTTTGACATGGCCTTCACCATTATAGAGACACCGGGACATACCCTGGATCATATCGCCTTTTACGGTCACGGCCTGGTGTTTTGTGGTGACACGCTTTTCTCTGCAGGATGCGGTCGATTGTTTGAAGGCTCGCCTGAGCAGATGGCCCACTCTTTGAGTAAACTGAAACGTTTGCCAGATGATACATGGGTGTATTGTACGCACGAATATACTCAGGCCAATGTGGCGTTTTCGCAGACAGTCGACCCGGATAACGGCGCGTTGCGGGAGTATGCCACCTGGGTGAAAGAGCAGCGGGAACACAACAGGATTACGCTACCCAGTATGATTTCAAAAGAAAAAGCCGTGAATCCTTTTTTACGCTGCCATACGCAAAGTGTGCAGCAGGCAGTGGCTGAGTATACCGGTGAGCCTTATTCAGATGACATCAGCACCTTTGCCGGCCTTCGCCGCTGGAAAGATGAGTTTTGATGCATTTGCCAGAAGATCGCCGTACAATGTCGGCTTTGTGGTTGAGTAAAACGAGGTTTGTTTACCATGATGTCGCCTAAAACTTCTCTTGCTGTTCTGATAGCAGCAGCGCTTCTGACCGGTTGTCAGACGACAGGTGAGACCGTGTCCACCGAGCCGGTTAAAGCTAAAGACAACACCTCAGATGAGCAAACCTGCGACATCGCACATGTGCAGCTTGAAGACGGTGAAGACTGCAGCATTGCCAAAGAAGGCGTGATTGAGGTGATGCACCCGACTGAAGAAATCGCAGTGGACATCGAGCTTGAAGAAGCCGACGGCTCAGGGGCCGCTGACAAACCGGTTGAGATCACCGATGTCTGGCAACATATTGCCAATGGCCTTGAGTTTACGGTACCTGACAACGCCCGCGTCGACGTACAGCGAAAGTGGTACCTCAAACATCCCGAATACATGGCGCGCGTGGTAAAACGTGCCAAACCATTTTTGTATTACATTGTTAATGAGCTTGAGCAACATAACATGCCCATGGAGCTGGCACTGCTGCCCATCGTGGAAAGTGCCTTTGACCCGTTTGCCTATTCGCACGGTCGCGCGGCGGGTATGTGGCAGTTTATTCCCAGCACGGCAAAGCGTTTTGGTATTCAGCAAACCTGGTGGTATGACGGCCGCCGCGATGTGGTGGCATCAACCCAGGGAGCCGTAAACTACCTTAGCTACCTGGTCGAAATGTTCGACGGCAACTGGATGCACGCCCTGGCCGCATATAACAGTGGCGAGGGCCGGGTTGCACGCGCTATCCGCGCGAACAAACGCGCAAACAAACCTACCGATTTTTGGTCACTGGACTTACCCCGCGAAACCCGCGCGTATGTTCCAAAACTTCTGGCTCTGGCTGACATCCTGAAAAACCGTGATAACTATGCCTTTTCTTGGCCGTCAGTAGACAATAATGAAGTTATCACTGTAGTGGACATTGGCTCTCAGGTCGACCTGGCCTTTGCTGCCGATTTGGCAGACATGCCGTTGGAGGCATTGCATGCGCTTAATCCTGGCTTTAACCGCTGGGCGACTGATCCGGACGGCCCACACCGTCTGGTATTGCCTATTGATAAAGCCGAGACCTTTACCACCGCCCTCGCCGGCATTGACCGCAATGAGCGCCTGAACTGGGTGCGTCACGAGGTGAAGCGCGGTGACAGTATTCTGAAGCTTGCCAACGACTATCACACCACGGCTGATATCATTAAACGGGTCAATGACTTAAGCTCAAATGTCATTCGTATTGGTGACCACATTATGGTGCCGGTAGCATTGAAAGAGCTCGATCAGTATTCACTTTCGCAAGACCAGCGTCTCGCTTCAACGCAGAACGTGAAGCGTGGTGAACACAAACTGACACACACCGTGAAATCGGGTGATACGCTGTGGGACCTATCGATGGAGTACAGTGTGAGTACCCGTGATTTGGCAAAATGGAACGGCATTGCCCCGACTGACATGCTGCAACCGGGCCAGAAACTGGCAATCTGGCTGAATAAAGTCAGTGAGTCACAACGTCCTGACAGCATTATGAAAACGCTGACCTACACGGTTAAACGAGGTGACTCTTTATCACGTATTGCGAATAAATTTAATGTCAGGGTCAGTGACATCGCTAAGTGGAATGATCTGTCGGCCAAGCGTTATCTCCAACCTGGTCAGAAACTCAAGCTTATCGTGGATGTAACGCGCCTTAGAAACGTAGGATAAAAATAGATGTTCAGGATTAACCGGGAAAATCTTCGCAAAAGCCATGAGACTCCCTGGTTAATTCTTGATCTGGTGATGTTGGGCATTTTGCTGCTCAACCTTGCCTGGCTTATCTTCGACAGCCTGTACGCTACCGAGTTTATCTTCGCTCAGTTGGCTACCTACTTCCCGGGCTTTGTGGACATGTATGATCCTATTCACCGAAACTTTCTCTTCGTGGATCTGGTATTTATCGCGATTTTCTTTGTTGAATTTTGTTTTCGCTGGATTGTCTCTGTCGTCAGAAAAGAGCATTTGCGCTGGTACTTTTTTCCCTTCTTGCACTGGTATGACATTGTTGGCCTGATACCTCTGGGAGCGACCCGGATATTCCGCTTTCTGCGAATATTCTCAATTCTTCATCGCTTGCATAAGTTCCAGATCATTGATCTTAATGACACTGCCGTGTTTCGCTTCTTCCGCTTCTACTATGATGTATTTGTTGAAGAACTCAGTGATCGCATTGTGGTCAAGGTGCTTAGCGATGCGCAGAAGGACATTGCCGCCGGGTCACCATTAATTGACGATATTACCAGTAACGTACTGGCGCCCCGCCGCCCTATCCTGACCGAATGGCTGGCCGGCGTGCTGAACCATTTGGGACAGTCTATCAGCGACGATAATTACGGCGAGGCCATTCGTAAACACGTACGCCAGAGTGTGGGCAAAGCGGTACGTCAGAACCCGCAAATATCCACCCTCAACTACTTCCCGGTGATCGGTAAAACCATTGAAAAAACATTGGAAGACTCTGTCACAGACATCGTCACCACCTCCATGATCAACCTGCTTTCTGATCTTGATGCTAACAGTATCGATAACTTCGTCTCGGCCGGGTTGCATGAGTACACGCCTACCGCCGATGAACTCGACAAGGAAGTGTTGCAGGTCGTCAATGAATGCCTGGAACTGCTCAAATCCCATGTTGCACAACAGCGATGGAAATCAGAATTAATGCAGAGTGAACAGACTCTGCCGGTACCGGATGAGCCCGCTTACAGTCCGGCGTCAGAGAAGCCAGATAACGTGTCGTGACAATCACCGACGTTTATCCAACTGTCAGTATCTGCGTTTATCAGTCCCAGTCGGCGGTAAACGGCTTCAATTTCGCCGCGCTGCCGTAAAATACCCAGCCCCTGGTTCAAATCGGCAAGTAATTTAGCCGCTTTGTCCCCAGCCCGCGCCACAGCAAAGTGGGTCGTATCGGCAAAGACCAGTTTGAATCCCGGCACCGGATACAAGGGCACGCCAAAATGGCTGCGCTCAAGTTTCGGTTTATTACTGAACGTCAGGGGAATTAAATTTCCCCTTCCGGCACGCAGCATTTTGAACATGTTTTTGTATTGGTCAACATGCACGGTCTCAAGCCCACTGCATGTCAGCATTGCCCAATCGTGGTACCAGTTGGCATTAGCCAGTACCACTTCATTTTCAAGGCTTTTTACATTCGCCAGAGCCTTTGCGTGCTCAGCGGTGGTATAAAAGCCCTTGACGAACTGTCCGCTTTCTAACAATGCCGTGCTGGCCTGAAAATCAGCTTTATCAATTTCGTTTCGCCAGATGCCCATTGCTGAGGCATCCAGAAAGCCCTCGGCGATATCATCTAAAATGCGGGCATTCAGTGGGTAGGGATAAAGCGTAATATGATAGTCAGTTTCGGCGAGCTTGAGCGCATTACAAAAAATCAAATATTCGCTGAGAATTTGATTTTGATTAATCTCGGCTTCAGGCAGTGGCTGGCAGCCATTGCGTTTGATGAACGCATTGATTTCTGTGACGTGGTCCTGATAGCTGCCCACGCGGATATGGGTTTCGGCCCTTAAACCAAGCGCCGAAACACTGAACACTAAGTAAAACAAACACCTTAGCATATACCCCAACTGATACCGACATCTGTGCATACGCATAAGCTTTACCACGATCCGCATAGGATGTCGATAAAATGCCAGCTTACTTTCTGCGCCAAATGGTCCCCTGCGGGCCGTCTTCAAGCACGATCCCCATAGCAGTAAGCGCATCGCGTGCCTCGTCGGCTTTGGCCCAGTCCTTACTGGCGCGGGCATCGTTGCGCTGCTTTATCAATGCTTCAATCGCGCTGACATCCTGATCATTGCCAGACTGCAAAAACTCGTCCGGTTCCGACTCCAGCAATCCCAGTACACCACCTAACCGTTTTAGCACACTCGCCAGCTTAGCAGCTTCCTGAACATTGCTGGCTTTGACTTTATTTAAATCACGTGCCAAATCGAACAATACCGATAATGCTTCGGGTACATTTAAGTCATCATTCA
>CAZDUT010000027.1:0-10183 GCA_964508695.1 uncultured Alteromonas sp. | reverse complement strand
TGATACCCGTTGTAATCCAGCGGAGTCTCATTGTCTGGGGTAACGCCGCGCAGTGCAGTATACAAACGCTCAAGCGCCGCACGTGCCTGTACGATATTGTCCTGGGTGTAGCTGAGTTGGCTACGGTAATGGGCTGACATTAAAAAGAATCGCAGTGTTTGCGCATCATACTCTTTCAGCACATCGCGTAAGGTAAAGAAGTTACCCAGTGACTTGGACATTTTCTCGTCGTCCACCTGCACCATGCCGGTATGCATCCACACGTTGACGTAAGGGGTGTCGAAGGCGCAGCACGACTGAGCTACCTCGTTTTCGTGATGCGGAAAGGTCAAATCCGACCCACCACCGTGAATGTCAAAATGCTTGCCCAGATGCTTATAATTCATTGCCGAACATTCAATGTGCCAGCCAGGCCTCCCTTCTCCCCACGGTGATGACCAGCTAGGTTCGCCCGGTTTAGCCGACTTCCACAAAACAAAATCCAGCGGATCGTTTTTCCCTTCGGCAACATCAACCCGTGCCCCTGCTTTCAACTGCTCAAGGTCCTGACCGCTCAGCTTGCCATAATCGTCGAATTGGCTTACATCGAACAACACATCGCCGGTGGACGACTGATAGGCATATTGCTTATCGAGTAAGGTCTGAATGATGTCGATGATCTCAGGCATGTGCGTGGTTACCCGCGGCTCGATATCAGGCTCTACCAGGTTAATGGCGGCAAAGTCTTCATGCATCATGCCGATTGTACGTGCAGTAAGCGCATCAACGCTTTCGTTGTTTTCAATGGCACGGGCGATAATTTTGTCATCCACATCAGTAATGTTGCGCACGTAATTAACCTCGTAGCCAACATGACGCAGATAACGCACCAGTAAATCGAAGCTCAGGTAGGTGCGGGCATGGCCCATATGGCTGACGTCATACACAGTAATACCACACACATACAATCCGACCTTTCCTTCCTCAAGCGGAACAAAGCGCGCTTTTTCGCGGGTACGGGTGTTGTAGAGGTGCAGCATTAGATAATTCCTGTGTATGATTTTAAGGCCGCAAAGTTTAGCATTCCTTCACAGGATGTCACAGTCTTAAAGGCGTTGCTGTCCGTGTGGTGCAGATCATTTTCCCTGCAACGATTTTTGCGATAACATTAGCGGGTTGATTTAAGCACAATGATATTCAGGAAACATCAATGCAAGTAACTCTTAAAACGAATCACGGTGATATCAAACTCGAGCTTTTCGCCGAGAAGGCCCCTAAAACCGTTGAAAACTTCGTAAGTTATGTAAAAGAAGGTTTTTACGACGGGACCATTTTTCACCGTATTATTGATGGTTTTATGGTGCAGGGAGGTGGTTTCACCCGTGACATGGAGCAGAAGGACACGGACGCGCCCATCGAAAACGAGGCCAATAACAAGGTGAGCAACAAAAAAGGTACAGTTGCCATGGCGCGAACGCAGGATCCCCATTCTGCAACGGCGCAATTTTTTATCAATGTCAAAGACAATGACTTTCTTAACTTTACCAGCGAAACCCCGAATGGCTGGGGCTATTGTGTGTTCGCTGAAGTGGTAGAAGGCATGGATGTGGTTGAAAACATCAAAAATGTGAAAACCAGTTCCCATGGCTTCCATCAGGATGTTCCTGTCGAGCCGGTAGTTATCGAAAAAGCTGAGCTTAACGACTAATCTGGTTGGGCAGCACTCGCTGCCCTCTCACCTTCCCCACTATTATGGCATTTACCTATTTTATTGCAGATCTGCATTTAAGCGCCGATCGTCCAGATATTACAGATTGTTTGCTGCGGTTTCTTGAAACCGATGCAACGCAGGCTGAAGCACTTTATGTGCTGGGCGACCTGTTTGAAGTGTGGCTCGGCGATGACGATGTAACGCCATTTAGCGAGACCATTGCCGCTGCGTTTAAAAAACTCGGGACACACTGTCCGGTTTACTTTATGCACGGTAACCGCGACTTTGCCATTCGCGGGGGCTGGCTTGCCAAAGCCGGCATGCAGTTACTGGATGCGCAAACCATTATCGATTTGTACGGTGAACCCACCCTGCTGACCCATGGCGATGAGCTGTGTACCCGTGATATTGCTTACCAGAAGTTCAGAAAGAAATCGCGAAGCTGGTGGTGGCCACGCCTGATGTTGGCCCTGCCCTTATGGTATCGTCGCCGGGTTGCCCGCAAGGGCCGTCAAACGAGTCGGCAAAACCAAAAAAATCTGCGTCCGGAAATCATGGATGTTACGCCGTCAGAGGTAGCGCGCGTGATGACTGCCCATAATGTGCAGCAGTTAATACATGGCCATACGCACCGTCCTAATGTGCACATGCTGACTGTTAACGGCCGGCCTGCCAAACGGGTGGTGCTTGGCGATTGGTATGATCAGGGCAGCGTGCTAAAGGTCAGTTGTGATGAACTCACTCTCGAACAACGTCAGTTCTCTAAAGTATAAACACTGCTCACTGGTTAACGCCATTTCTGTCCTCACCGGGCACAGCAAAGACCGTAGGGCCATGCTCTAAATCCTGAGCATCAACATGATGAAGCAACTCGGGAAAGAACCCCAGAAAGAGCTGCTCCAGCTTGTCGTAGTGCAGCTCAATATCGACAATAGATTTTTCAAATGTATTGTCAAAACGAATGCGCATTGCCAGGTAGTGCAACGCCCGCCCGACACCGTCGAGATCTGCGTAACCGATTAACCCGTCGTTGCTCACCATACGCATAATTACCTGCTGCATCCGCGGTGGCATTGTGTCCAGCCTGGCCTCAAGCAAGGCGTAACTTTGTTCACGGAATCTTGCCAGGTTTTGGTCGGTAAATCGTGGCCAGTGTTTTATCAGAAAATGATCAAACAGTACGTCCAGCGCCACCCCGGCGAAGCGTCGGCGTGAAGGATGAAAATAGGGCTTCGCCGCCTTTACCTCAGTATGTGAATCGGTAAACCTGTCGACCAGATAATGGTTATTCAGACCTGTCAGCACATCGCGGTGAAAATCAGTCAGTTGTGCACCGCGCCTGAAGTCACCAAGCAGGTTGCCTAAGTGTGAATCTGGCGTTTGTCGGGCTAAAAATAAATGGGCAAGGTAGTTCATGGTTCCCGCACAGACTTGAGTGAATGTAGGGCGCTGAGGTAGTATTGCGGCCGCGAAAGACAGGCAGAGTTTATCACATGACAGCACAATCCCGATCAGAAATAGCCACACTGCTAAAACCGGTGTCCGAGTTTTTATACTGCGAGACGCCCGCTGCGTGGGTCAATGAGGCGAGTAAGCCCGAAAATCTGAAGACGGTGCTGACCGACCATCTGATTTGCGAATTGAAAGCCGCACAATCAGCCATGTACCTGCTACGTCGCTATATCGCCGATGAGGCCACCAGCAATACTTTGCTTACCTGGTTAGAACCGTACGAAGCCTTCACCTATCGTCATGAAGGCGACTGGCGCGACCTGCATACCAAAAACCTGTCGAAGTCACTGTTTGATACCTCAACGATGACCCCTTTTCAGAAAAGCCTGCTCGATAAAATGGTAATGCTAATCAAAGAAGAGCTGCATCACTTTTATCAGGTTCTGGAAATCATGCATTCGCTGGGTATGAAGTATTCGTCGGTGACTTCCAGTCGCTATGCCAATGGCCTGCTTCGTCACGTACGTACCTATGAGCCGGAAAAGCTTATCGATAAGCTAATTTGCGGGGCCTATATTGAAGCGCGCTCCTGTGAACGCTTTGCCGCGCTGGCTCCCCATGTCGATAAATCGCTGGGGGATTTCTATGTATCATTGCTGCGCTCTGAAGCCCGTCATTACCAGGATTACCTGACGCTTGCCCAGGACATCGCCAAGGACGATATTTCGTCACGCGTCGCGCACTTTGGTGAAGTCGAAGCACAGCTTATTGCCTCGCCCGATCCGGACTTTAAGTTTCACAGCGGCACGCCCGCGTAAGAGGCAATACAATTTGCTATTCCCCCGCTGACTAACTATGGTCACAGTGACCAGGCACCCAGCCTGCAATACATTATTAAGGTGAAGGCATGAAAACGTTTACCAGGCATCAACGCTCAATACGCGCGACTTTTACTAACTTTAGCGTATCTACCGGTTCGCTGCTTTTACTATTATCACTCTGTGTGGTGGCGTTTTTTCGACCTGCGTTAGCGCAAACCGATACGCGATATCAGCCCCAGCCTTATGTTGAGCTTGAACACCCGACATGGTCTCGTGATGCCACCATTTATCAGGTTAATTTGCGCCAGTTTACCGAAGAAGGCACGTTCAGAGCCTTTGAGCGTCACTTACCGAGATTAAAAAAGCTGGGTGTAGATATTCTCTGGCTCATGCCCATTCATCCCATAGGCGAGAAAAACCGCAAAGGGAAGTTGGGTAGTTATTACTCCGTCAAAGACTACTACGGCATCAACCCTGAACATGGTGATAAGCAGGATTTCAGGCACCTGGTTAAGGCGATTCATGACCAGGGGATGTACGTGATCCTCGACTGGGTGGCCAACCATTCGGCGTGGGACAATCCCTTAGTCAAACAACACCCTGACTGGTATATCAAAGATCGCAGCGGTAATTTTCAGTCGACCCCCTGGCGGGATTACGACGATATCATCGACTTTGATTACGCCTCGCCGGCGCTGCGTAAATACATGACCGACGCGCTGGTCTACTGGGTAAAGGAGTTCGATATTGATGGTTACCGGGCCGATGTTGCCAGTTTCGTCCCCATTGAATTCTGGAACAACGCCCGCGCTGAGCTGGATACCATCAAACCGGTATTTATGCTTGCCGAGTCGCAGGACAGAGACCTGCATAAGCACGCGTTTGATATGACCTATGCCTGGCAATTATGGGATCATCTGCACAACATTGCGGTTAATGGTGCCTCACTGGCTGGGCTGACCGAGGGCTACATTGCCGAACATGTGAGTATCTGGCCTCCTAATGGCTACCGCATGAATTTTGTCACCAACCATGATAAAAACAGCTGGGAAGGCACCCTTGCCAAAAACTTTGGTCCGGCACTGGATGCTGCCATTGTGCTTACCGCGACGCTGGAAGGTATGCCAATGCTTTACTCGGGTCAGGAAGCAGGCCTTGATCGCCCGCTCGCCTTTTTCGATAAGGACACCATCAACTGGCGCGACCACCCACACACACAGCTTTATGAAACGTTGTTTTCACTCAAGCACAATGAGCGAGCCTTGTGGAATGGTAAGTGGGGCGGTGTCATGGAGCGTATCCGAAATACGCACGAAGAGCAGGTGCTGTCGTTTGTACGCGAAAAGCAGCGCAGCCGGGTGATAACCGTCGTGAACTACAGCCCTGAACCCGCCTCTGTCACATTGCATACCAACGCGCTTACCGGGCAGTATCGTCAGGTTTTTAGTAACCAGGCAGTGCAAATAGAATCCTCGACAGAAGTGACACTGTCTCCCTGGGCCTATCAGATATGGGTGCTTCAGGACGGCGATGCAGACGAGTCTCGTCCTACGCCGGACAGCTTATAAAAAACGCCCCGTTGGTGAGTCCTCAGGGGCGTTTTGTCAATAGTTACGGATTAGGCATCAACCGTACCTGGTCAATCAGCGGCGAACCGCCCGCCTCCAGCCTGTAGCCATAGCCCCAGACCTCTTCAAGGCCAAGGCCATCATCCGGCGCACCATCGGGTTGCATGTCGCTGCGCGTAAAGTCATCAAACGGCACAACCACCTCCTGCCAGCCTGCTACGCTATCGGTAAAGCTGGCTTCAAACCGCTCTGCCGTATCAGGCGCCTGATAGACCCGTATATAGTCAACCAGCATTGACTGCGGCGCTTCAAAGTCTGCTCCTACGGGTCCACCAAAATTACCACCAATGGCAATGTTCAGTAGTAGGTAAACAGGATCATTAAACACCCACTCGTTAGGCGCCACATCCTCTGGTGTGGCCGAGTGGAACAGGATCCCATCGACGAACCAGAGAATTTCATCCGGCTGCCACTCTACCGTAATCGTGTGGTAGTCATTGTAGGCGGGCTCGCCAAAATCAAAAATGTCGCCGTAGGCGTTACCGCCGGAATACCCCGGACCATGAATGGTACCGAATATTTCATTGGGTAACCTGCCGACAAATTCCATAAAGTCGATTTCTCCGGTTTGCGGCCAGGAGACCAGATCAATGTCAGTGCCCAGGCTCCAGAACGCCGGCCATATACCCGTGCCCTCTGGCAGTTTAATTCGCGCTTCAATTCTGCCATAGGCAAACTCCGCCCGGCGCTTACTAACAAGGCGCGCAGAGTTATACTGACAAGGGCCGTAGTAACACTCTTTCGAACCGTCAGCCTCTGTCACCGTCAGTACCATGTTTCCCTGACCGTCGGTCGCGGCATTCTCGGCGTCGTCGGTGTAGTACTGAAGCTCCTGATTACCCCAGCCAACCAGGCCATCGGCACTGATGTCGGTTAATTCATACTGCCAGTTTTCCGGATTAGGTTTGGTGCCGGCGGGCTCATTAAACTCCTCGGCCCACACCAGTTGCCATCCCGCGGGACCGGGATCCGGTGCACGGTTGTCCTTCAGAGTAACGGTCACAGGCGCATCGCTGCCCGCACCGTAGTACCAGAAGCGCAAGCCGTCATAATTTGTCCAGTCCATATGAATCGCGAAGTCACGGTAGAAACTGACGTCAGCAATGTTGGTGAACATCACCCCATCTATGGTAGTGCCGGTTATTTCAAGTGGCATGTTGCAGTCCGTCATTATCTCATCGGTGCGGAAGTGCAGAACCAAATCCTCATCGCCATCGCCGTCAACATCTTCTGCATGACGTCTGGCCATACCCGAGCGCTTATCGACATGGGTTTCCGTAGCACCACCGAGGCTCACACTGGCATGATCCACCTGCTGTGCGTCAAAGCTGTCAGTGGTCAGGATCTGAACCGGGATCACACCGTTACCGTTGCCGTCGGTGAGTTGTTTACAGGCATTGCCTTCAATCACTATATCGGCAATAAGCGGACTGGTAACTGCCAGGACGCCTTCATACTGATCCTGACCCGGTCTCGCCATCGCATCACTGGCACTGAGTTCCACACGACTGAGAGAGACGTCATCGCTGCTGTCCCACAAATAAGGGAAATCCTCAAAGTCATCCAGCAGGGCGGGATCGTAGGGGTCGTTTTCAATAATGTAGGCATCGGCGCGGCTGCGCGTCATAGTTATATCCACAGGATTGGACAGTCTGAGTTCTATGCGCTCATTGCCTTCCCATTTGCTGTCATCAAAGGTCTCAAGCGGGAAGCTTTGCTCTGACGCTCCACCGTTAACAAAGGTGAGTGTACCGGAAGTGGGCGTAAACTCCCGCCCAGCAGTGGCATCGACCTCGACAGTGGTGTAATCCACGCTGATTTGTGCCGGATCGTCCTCGTTCATCGGCCGGTTAAGCGCCACGCTGATGCTACCGGTGTCGCCTTCGGTGATATTATACGATGCTGACGCGTAGCCCACTGTCAGCGGCGGTATGTCGCGGGTGCCATAGATTTCCACATTATCCAGATAGAAAGTCAGCTCGCCGGGTGTGGTGAGGCTGCCAAAGGCCCAACCATTCACTTCGGTAAGGTTGAAGCCATCAGCGGGCGCACCATTGCCAATTTCTTTTCTGACAAAGGCACCGAAAGGAAAGCTTAACTGCTGCCAGCCGCTGAAGTTATCAACAAAGCCCACGGTAAAGCGCTCAGCATCATCCACGGTCGACCCAGGGTTGCGGTTATCCAGTATGTCGAGAAACAGTTCAGTTCCGGTGTTTTGTCCATACACCCACAACCTGAAGCCGGTATAGCTACTCCAGTCCTGAGGCGCCAGCGCATCGACGCTGGCATTTTCAAACAAATGCAGCACACCGGCAAATGATCCTACGTTGGTGGTCATGGCCAGTACATTGTTGTCTGCAACCTCACCCGGGACGGGACTGGGCGGCACATTTGTGCGGGAAATTGCTATCGGACTGCCGTCGCTGAAAGTGATAAAACCCAACGGTACGCCATTATTGTCGACGCCATTCACCAGAGGTGTTTCAAAGTCATCCACACCCTGACTGCGCTGTTGTTGCGCTTCCTCTGAGAATACCCAGTAGTCGGTGCGGAATGTGGCGTCTGCGCCACTGTTGCTGATCACTGCCCATACGACATTGATGAGCCCGCCGTTGCCATCGGGATCCGGGTCCAGTACCCCATTGCCGCCGAACAGGAATGAGTTATCGTCAAAGAACTCGCTCAGTGGAATATTCACCCGTTGCCAGCCGGCACCACTTATCGCACAGGGACCACTGGGTGAGACAGTGCAATTGTACTGAAACTCGTCGTCATCAGGCTGACTGATTGCACCATCACCGTTGTCATCTTCCTGCAGGTTAATCTCCAGGGTATAGTTTTGTCCGGCATCCGGGTTGAGCCAGAAGCTAAACAGTTGCTGTTCGCTGATATCCACCGGGTTGGTGCGACCGAAGCCACCCAGAAAGCCAGGCGTGCCGCCGGAACCCCAGCCGGTCTCAAGACTGAACTGGCCGCCATCGAGCGGCGGTATATCCGCTGCGTTAGCGCTGATACCACCACCCCCGACACTGCCGCCGAAAGTAAACCATCCATTCGCAAAGGGAGCGCCGTGCTCCATGTCGTCAAACACCACCGTGGTATTGCCCAGCGGCCCTCCTGAGGAAAAGGCAATATGATCAATATCCAGTTCCACCACGGCACCATCAGGGCCCACCACGCCGGACACCACCAACACCATCTCATCCAGGTTGCCTTCAAGCACGCCGTTACCGCCGGTGCCAAGATCAACGAAGTCGCTTAACGGGGCGCTCACCAATGTCCAGCTGTCATTAAAATCGGCCTGGCCAAATCGCCGGTCCAGCCGCGCCGAGTCTTCTGTGCCACTGTTCCAGCCGTCTCCATCGGTATCTTCGCGTAACGTAATCTCCAGTATGTACTCATCCACCGTGGTATTGCTTTGGTGATACACCCAGATATTCAGCCAGGGATCGGCAGGGATCGGAATTTGGCTGATATTGTCAAAGTTTCTGAAAAAACCACCGTAAAAGACACTTGCACTGCCCTGACCTCCCCAGCCAGTGCTTAAGTAATACGTTCCTTCATAGGGACGGTCAGACAACACGCCTCCCCCTCCACCTGCATTGTTTCCGCCGAAGAAGCTCCAGTCTGTCGCGTCGCCATCTTCGAAACCATCAATGACAACCTCATTGTTATTCGCCACTACCGTTGACGCACAGAAAAGGTACATCGCTCCAAACAAAAGCAGCACATTGCGTAATTTTGTGTTCATGTTTTTACCTACTGATTATGGATGGGTCTCTGAAGTGTCCTGTTGGCGCTTTTAGGTGACTCTAAAGCTCGTAATTCTTATAGGATGTACACAAACCTCATGGACAAACCGCTTTCAGATGACGTGTTATTGCCATCGTTAAACGTAGCCGTAAACCGTGTTTTTGCCAGCATGCGGCAGAGAAATGAGGTTAAAAAAATGAAATTGTTACAAGCAGGATCACTGATCTGCATCAACTATCAGGCCTAGGATGCTGATTTTTTAAACAAATATATTGATATCATTGTTAAGGTGATGCAGACTAAATGTAAACAAGTTGTAAATTGCACAACATTGAGATTTGTAACCCGTTCAGAAGGTGAACCATTATGATACTAAACCACCTTGTCGGTATTTATACGCATCCGAAAGAAGAGTGGCAGACCATTGATGAGCGTCATGAGAGCTACTTTTATGCGCTTAGTCATATCGCGATCATTTCACTTATCCCTGCCCTTGTTGCCTACTACTCATCCGCCCACACAGGCTGGAGCATTGGTGCAGGAGAGTTGATTACGCTGACACCACAAAGCGCCCTGATGATGAGTGTCGGCATGTATTTTGGCCTGGTGGTCGGTGTCGTGGCACTGGCGGTACTTATTCATGAACTGGCGAAATCGTTTGACGCGAGTCCGACTTATACTCAGTCACTGGAGCTGGCAGCTTATACTGCGACGCCGTTGTTTATGGTGGGGTTTGCGGGTCTTTACCCTGAAGCCTGGTTTGTAATGATGGCGGCACTGGGGGGTATGAGCTACTCCGTCTATCTGCTTTATTCAGGTCTGCCAATATTGCTGCATAT
>CAZDUT010000026.1:7789-21586 GCA_964508695.1 uncultured Alteromonas sp. | reverse complement strand
ACATCGCGATTATTAACAAAGGCATTATCGTTGAAAACACCAGCATGAAAGCGTTGCTGACCAAGCTCAGTATTGAAACCTTCATTTTGGATATCAACGAAACTGGCGAAGCGCCAACGCTGGAAGGGTTTGACTACCGTATGACCGACTCCCACACACTGGAAGTGGATGTCGCCAAGACAGAAGGACTTAATCCTGTATTCACACAGCTATCCAAACAGGGGATCCAGGTAATGAGTATGAGAAATAAATCCAACCGGCTGGAAGAGCTGTTTGTGCGGCTGGTGGAAGCCGATAATCCAGCGAAGGAGGCGTAATATGAGTCAGGAGCATTCCTCTGAAATAGCCCAGGGCGAACAACAGCAAAGCTGGTTTAAGCAAAACTACATTGCGCTTACCACTATCTGGATCAAAGAGTGCACGCGTTTTCTGCGGATTTGGGTCCAGACGCTGGTACCGCCGGCTATCACCATGAGCCTGTATTTCATCATCTTCGGCAGCCTGATTGGCGATCGGATTGGCCAGATGGATGGCTTTACCTACATGGAGTTCATTGTGCCGGGGCTGATTATGATGTCGGTGATCACCAATGCTTATTCCAACGTGTCATCATCCTTTTTCAGCGCCAAATTCCAGCGCAACATTGAAGAGCTGCTGATATCGCCGGTACCCACCTCGGTGATCATCCTCGGCTATGTGGGGGGCGGTGTTGCACGATCGATAATAATCGGCGTGCTGGTCACGCTGGTGTCGATGTTTTTTGTGGATGTCAATATCCAGCATCCGCTGGTGGTGATTGTTACGTTATTGCTTACCGCGACACTCTTTGCCACCGCAGGTCTGATCAATGCTGTGTTTGCTAAAACCTTTGACGACATCAGCGTTGTGCCAACATTTGTACTTACCCCGCTGACCTACCTGGGCGGCGTGTTTTACTCGCTGAAATTACTGCCGGAATTCTGGCAAGTTGTCAGCCAGGCCAACCCGGTAGTGTATATGGTCAATGGCTTCCGCTTCGGCTTTTTAGGCAAGTCGGATGTCAGCATCGAAATTTCAATGCTATTGCTGTTTGGTTTTAATGCCCTGATGTATGGGGTGGCTTATTACTTGCTGAAAACCGGCAAGGGAATTCGCAGTTAATGACGAGCGGCAATTCACGCAACATCACCACCAACCAGCAAGGTGTGCATGAGAAACTGGATGCGCTGGTGGGCCGGTATCAAAAAGCCAGTCATCAGCGTCCGATTAGCGCACATACGCAGGCGGCCTTCGAACAAACCGCCGCCTGGCTGGATGGGTTTGACGGTGACATCATCCTCGACTCATGCTGTGGCGTGGGGGAAAGTACCGCCCGGCTGGCGAAGCGTTATCCGCAATGTCGTGTAGTGGGTATTGATAAGTCGCAGGCCAGGCTGGATAAGCACGAATCCTATGCCAGTGCGTGTGACAATTACCGGGTGATACGTGCCGATGTGAATGACTTCTGGCGATTAGCGGTGCAGGCTAACTGGCGTGTACAAAAGCACTATTTGCTTTACCCCAACCCTTACCCGAAAGCGTCACAAGTGCAAAAGCGCTGGCATGGCTCGGCGGCCATGAAGCCGCTAATGGCGCTGGGAAGTGAGATTGAGGTGCGCAGCAACTGGCTGGTCTATCTGCTGGAATTTGCGCAGGCCGCAAAACACTATGGATGTATAAGCGATATTCGCGAAGTGCACGTTGACGATGCATTTACCCCCTTCGAGCGCAAGTACGCTGCAAGCGGCCAGACATGCTGGCAGCTAATTTGCCGCAGCGAAGAAGAATAGCTTTCAGACCTGGTAGGGTTAGCCTACAGCTGAGCTGGTTTCACTATCAATAAGTGTAATAGGCCTGGGGCGGCTGAATACAAAGCCCTGGGCATAGCGAATGGGTAAGCGCTGTACCAGTTCCAACAGCTGATGGTTTTCAATGTGTTCGGCAATGACGGCAATGCTGCGCATGCTGCTCATTTCAATAAGGTTGTCCACAAACTCGGTTACCTCGGGCTCGCTGTCATAATGACGGATCAGGCCTCCTGCCAGCTTAATCCCACGAATAGGCAGAGACAGTAAGCGTTTAACGTTACCCGGCCGGGTCCCTACGTTGTCGATAAACACACCCAGGCCGTGAGGCAATGCACGGTCGATAAATGCCTCGACCTGCTGCGTGTGGCGTAGCGCGTCAAGCGCGCTGATTTCAACACTGACCCGGTGTGGGGAAGGGTAGTCGGCCAGTAACTCAATGAAATGGTCGAGCAACGCCGGGTCATGCAGATCAGATTCGCCAAGGTTGATATTCCACGGCATCGTCAGCGACTGAAAGTAGCGCGCAGACTGCGAAAACATGCAGGCGGCGAGCCGCTGAATATTGCTCTCACGCTCCAGTACATTCAGAAACTGGCTGGGCAAAAACGTCTTGTCATCCTCTGTAACCAGCCTGGCCAGACACTCGTAGCGCCATGCCCGTTCATTGGATAAATCCATGATGGGCTGGAAAAAAGGCACAATGTTGTCCATGGTTATCTGGTTGTGTGGCGCAAGCGTTGTCATTGGTCAGAGCCGTCCGAAAAGATGATTCAAAACCTAAAGATAGCAGAGATGTGTGGGCAAAGGCATCAGGATCTGTCTTCCTCTGGCTGGTTGGCAACGTACAATTGCGCAAATAGCCGTGGGTAATGACGGGTATCAGGCACAATAATTCCCTCTCAATATGGCGTGCTCTTGGCTCGGCGCGTATTCTGGGGTAAAGTTCGCCTCCCTGAAACCAATGTGTTAAGTTTTCAGCAGGGCTAACGTGGGCGGTATTGGTAGTGTAGCAACGTCAGTGCTGACGCCGGGGGCTTGAAGTACAAGCCGAAACGAATCGTGAGTAGAGGTGTGTTAAGTGGTAAAGGCTCAGGTTAGTCTGGAGCATATGTATCGGGTGTTTACCAAACCCGAGCACCATGATTCCAAACTTGCACAAATTGAACAGCATTTGTCGGATAACATTCTCGACTTTCTGTCACAGCACGTGGTTACCAAGAAAACCTCGCTGGAAGAAATTGAGCAGGACTTTTCTGACTCCCGCGTGCCTGAATCGCCAGAGTTTGTCTCTTCTCATGCCGAGTCCTTGCTGGAAAAACTGGTGGCGCACTCGGTCAATACCTACTCCCCCACCTTTATCGGCCATATGACCTCGGCGCTGCCGTATTTCCATTTACCACTGGCAAAACTGCTGGTGGGGCTGAACCAGAACCTGGTGAAGATTGAGACCTCCAAAGCCTTCACGCCGCTGGAACGTCAGGTGCTCGGTATGATCCACCACCTGGTATATGACCAGTCTGATGACTTCTATGATGAACACCTGCACAGTGCCCGACATGCACTGGGAGCGTTTTGCTCCGGCGGCACGGTGGCGAACATTACGGCGCTGTGGGTAGCCAGAAACAAAATGCTTGGGCCACAGCAAGGCTTTGCCGGTGTCGCCCGCGCCGGTCTCAATGCCGCCTACCGGCATTACGATATTAATAATCTAGGCGTAATGTGCTCCCGGCGTGGTCATTACTCTTTGTCCAAAGCGGTGGATGTGCTTGGCATTGGCCGTGACCAGCTTATCACCCTGCCGTGCCCGAATCAGACGCTGGATCCAGAGATGGCTCTGCGTGAAGGTAAACGGTACCAGGCTAAGGGCAATAAGTTGCTCGCGATTGTCGGGGTAGGCGGCACCACCGAAACCGGCCATGTCGATCCCTTGGACGAACTTGCCGATGTAGCCAGAGAACTCGGGTGCTGGTTTCATGTCGACGCGGCCTGGGGGGGAGCAACCTTGTTCTCGTCTACGTACCGCCACCGCCTGAAAGGGGTTGAGCGCGCCGATTCGGTGACTATCGATGCCCATAAGCAAATGTATGTGCCTATGGGCGCGGGGATGGCGCTGTTTAAGAATCCCGAAGACGCCAACGCGGTGCGTCACCACGCCCAGTATATTCTGCGTCAGGGGTCAAAAGACTTAGGCGCGACAACCCTTGAAGGTTCACGTAACGGTATGGCGATGATGGTGTATGCGTCGTTACATATTTTTGGTCGCCGTGGTTACGAGCTGCTGATTGACCAGAGCATAGAAAAAGCCGGCGCGTTCGCCGATATGATTGACCGTCATCCTGACTTCGAGTTGGTGACGTCGCCCACCTTGTCACTGCTCACCTACCGGGTTTGCCCTGCTGCGGTGCAAAACAAACTGAGCGTGGCCACGGACGAGGAGCGGCGCGTATTAAACGAGAAGCTGGACAAGCTGGTGGTCAAGGTACAAAAGCAACAGCGTGAAGCCGGCAAGTCTTTCGTGTCGCGTACCCGACTGGAAGCGCCACGCTATCCCGATTACTCCATGACCGTATTCAGGGTTGTGCTGGCTAACCCGCTGACGACCCATAATGATCTGGCAGCCATTCTGGCTGAACAGCACCTGATTGCGACGCAGCAACCACTGTGGCAGGCGTTATGCGATATGGCCGATCCTGAGTTTTCGGCCGCCTGTTCAGGCTAACGGCGACAATCTCACCACCTTGTCAGGTGCGTTTGTAGTTTTTTGCACTCGCACCCTATAGGCAGCATTATTCTTTCCTCCAGATTTCGCGAGCGCCTCAGTGGATGACCCGACAGCGTAAATCTTTAATATGCCGTTGGTTAGTTATAGGCGAACGCCGGTTTGTCTACAATGGCTTCGCTTAAATCAGCGTAGCGCGAACGCAGGCACAGCATGGGATGACGGGAGTTACCCCAGTATGATAATAACTACGGTTTGGCGCTTAAGACCGCATCGTTTAACTGTTATCTTTATCAGCGAGCCTGAACATTGTTACGTGGTAAGTTAAATGAAAAATGAGATCGTTAAGGTGCTTGTATTGGCATCGGTATTTAGTTGTGCGGTGTCTGAAGCAAAACCGGATAAAGACAAGGCGCTTCCTCCCGGACTGGAAAAGAAAGCAGAGCGCACTGGTCAGTTACCCCCCGGCTGGCAGAAAAAGCTCGCTGTTGGTGAGCGGTTAGATAGTCAGGTTTACAAAAACGCCTTAGTGACGGTTCCTGCAGAGAAGGACGGTATTGTCACGGTGAAGATTGATGGAAGAATAATAAGGCTGATCGACGCAACGCGAGAGATTGTCGAAATACTCAGGTAAAACCTAGCCAACCCAGCCTGCCAGTTAATCATACCCGCGCTTGTTGGCGTGGCAAGCGCGTGCTATCACAACCGTTGTTCGTGTTCACCCAGGTCATTACTGCCGGGGGCGAATGCTCGTTTTCGGTTACAAGCGAATCCCCAATGAATATTAAAGGTTGAAAAGGCTGGAATGTGGGTGTCCTGCATTTTGGTTACCGGAAGAGTTTGTTAAGTCGCTCTGTCAGTCGTTACGGTGTTCATCATTGCTGGCTGATTGACTATCCTGTAACGCTTTTTCGCGTTTTTCCTCTTTGTGGCGCAGCTTCTTCTGGTAAACGAACCGTGATTCCAGTCCCGGTGAAATGTAACAGGTAATCAGTGCTGCGAGATTAAAAAATACCGTTGCAACAGCGGCGACTTCCAATGCGTGTACGCCGGCCGCCAGACCGACGCTGATCGCCGTCAAAATGAATAAGGCATCAAAGGTATCCTGCAGCGCCCGCCTAAATCTAACGCCGGCAACAATGCCTGCCAGACTAAATGCCAGCGCCAGGGAGTGCTGCACAACCATTACCACCCCTGCAACTACCGCCGGCATAACCAGAATGGTTTCCGGTATAGAGTGGTCAAACTCGTCGCCTTCATGGGTGGCGTTATAGACCCAGGCAACCGGGATCATAAGTGCAATCGTGCCAAATAACCCGCTAGCGAGTGTGGTCATGCCCGCTACCCAATCTGAGGGCGCGTTCGTTTCGTTAACCTGCAGCAGGGTGTCGTTGGTCTTGCCTGCGATGACGCTAAATTCAGACAAGCCGCCGACGGGCAAAGTCGATAAAAATTGAGGGTAAAGCCAGAGAATGAACATGCCCGTGGCAATGAATCCTCCGTAATAGATAAGCACGCGCACGATCGTTTGTACAAGATTGTGTCTATACTGTCGATAATCAGCATCAACAAAATCAGACGAAGGCTCTTCCATAGCATCAGTACTTCGTTGACAGGTGTGTATCATGAAGATGGGAGAAAATAACAAGGTTGTCAAACCTGTTGGCAAGATGCCATTGCCCGGTCGGGTTCGTGCAAACAGCCTTAACACAGCGGCGCTGTTCATTACAGAAGGTCACGGGTTGCGCGCGCTGTTTTTGGGCCTGTGTGCGTCAATCCTGCTTTTTGCTTCAATGGCGAATGCGGCTATCAGGCAAGGCGATCCGCCCAGACAATTGTTTCGCTCAGATGACATCATTGATATTGATCTGATCATTCCTGGTTTGCGCAGATTGGTTCAGCTGGCACCAAAAAAAGTTGCGTCGAGATCAATGCAGTTGCGCTATCGATACGAGGGGGAAACCTTCGTTCTCAACGGGAATGCGCAAACAAGGGGGAACGCCCGGCGCAATCCCGCGGTATGCAGTTTTCCACCACTTCGGCTTATCTTTGACGAAAAGCTGGAAAAAGTGCCACTTTTTAAAGGGCATAAAAAAATAAAGTTGGTCACACACTGTCAACGTCAGTCCCGATTTCAACAACTGGTATTAAGGGAATATGCCGCGTATAAACTAATGAATGAAATATCGCCTGTCAGTCTGCGCGTCAGGCTGGTTCGGATCCATTACTATAAAGACCCGGAAAGTTCGCCTAGGTTAACCCGGTTAGGGTTCTTTATAGAGGATATCGATGACCTGGCTAAGCGCCACGGGCTAAGGGAATATGATACAGGTGCTATCAAAGCAACGCAGCTTGAGAAGGAAACGGCAACGCTATTCGCCCTGTTTCAGTTTTTGATAGCCAACTTCGATTATTCCCCCAATTTACCGGTGACCGGGGATACGTGTTGTCATAATGTAAAGTTGCTTCTGCCGTACAGCCTCACCGAAGCCAGTACTAACAGTGTAGTGCCCGTTGCCTACGACTTTGATTATTCTGGATTTGTTGATGCGCCTTATGCCATAAACCATGGCGGCGTACCTGTTTCTGCCCGCGTATTTCAAGGGGTATGTGCGTATAATGACACGGTTAGCCAGTATCGCGAGCGCGTGCTTACCTTACAAGATCGCTTGTTCGAGGTGATAGACGCAGTACCCGAAGCGACAGATAAAAATCGTAGAATCATGCGTACCTTTTTGAGCAAATCGCTGACAATGCTCGCCAGTCCGGATTTTTTTGACAAAACTACGAAGGATTGTGTCAGTTGAGCGTGTCGCTATCGATGGCAGGCTCATTGATATCAGGAGCTTCTCGCTGCTGCATGTATCGTTGAAGCGCCTTGTTCTCGGGGTCGAGGCTAAGCACCTTACGCAGATATCTGCCCACGTCGCCACCGGTTGAGGGCAGGTCGATACGATTACCGTTATGTACGGCGGTCATTTGTTTTCCGGTTATTTCAAGAAATGCGCAGGGACCGCCGTAATGGTCAGCCAGACCAACATCTACGCCAATCACAGCACCGTCAAACCGGGGTAAAACTGCACCGGCTATGGGGGTGTGTCCCACAATTATATGATCGACCTGGTAGCGATTGAGTATGTCAGTGATGAGCTTGCGTTCAGCCGGGTCGTCCTCGTTTGCAAGGATATGTCCCCGGTACCACAGTGGTCCGTTTGGATCATTCAGCACGTCAGATTTCATCGCCTTTTCACGTGAGCCCAACTCACTCTGTATCCATTGGTTTATCTCGGTAATAGTATAATTTCGGGTGGTTGGGCCCATTCCCCCGTGCACGAATAAATGCCTGCCTATCTTCAGCACAGTCGGGTTTGAGGACGCCCAGGCACCGTACTCGCCGTCGGGAGCCCAGGCCTGCATATACTCGACATACCCAAGCGGAAACTGCGTTTCAAGAAAGCGGATATAGTCATCGGATGCAAAATCAGGCCAGCTTTCTTCAGGCTGGGTCTTTTTTATATGCTCAATATACAAGTCAAAATAACGCTGCTGCCTGCGTTTGGAGCGACTGTTTACAAACACGTTATACTCACCGGGATGTATATAGCGCGTATCTGCAGCAATGAGCATCGCTTCGTGGTTACCTATAAGAGTATACACATCCCCCTTTGCCCGGCGTGCCATGGTTTTTAGCTTTCTGAGTAAATCTATAACTTTTCTGCTGTCTGGTCCTCTGTCAACGATATCGCCCAGTTGAACCAGCGTGGCGTTTTTGCCCGTCCAGCGCAGTCGGTTATTAACCAGCCCGGCTTGTTTAAGTACACAGGCAAACTGTTCAAAATCCCCGTGAATATCACCCACAACAACGATCTTATCTGACGCGTCATGTGATGCGGAGCCTGCAAAAGAAGGGAGGGTTATTAACGCGGGCAGCAGTGCAAGCCAGAAAAATTTCAACGTTTGATTCCTGTAGAGAGATATATATCTAGTATAGATAGACTTCGCAGTTATGAACGACGAAAGATTCACGCCATAAGCGGTACTTTTCAATAGCTGCCCAAAGGCAATGCTGAGGTGGATAGGAAAAAGGCTGAAAAGCACACGTGCCTTTTCTTGCTGGCTATTCAGTTGCCGGACTAACCTTGAGTACCGAAAAGTGTGGCATCGACAACAGCGGTTAAGCGGTTAGCTTGGCCAGAATGTGGGTGTCCTGCATTTTATTGTTACGATAGTAATTGGTAGAAGAATATTAAGGCTTATCGACGCAACGCGAGAGATAGTCGAGATACTCAGGCAAATCTGACCAACTGCCGGCCAATTATGTTCGCGCGTGTTTTCGGTGCCAGGCGACCCCCCCATTACGCTGACAAACACTGCCGGCTGCTGGCACATAAGTGACTGTTACATCTTAATGCGCTTCAAAGCACGCTGTGATGGGCCAGGTGGAGACTCAGTGATATTAAATGTTCACTTCAACGTTATCGATCAGGCGTGTCTTGCCAAGGTACGCCGCCACAAGGATCACCAGCTTACGATCACCTTTTGAAGGTGGGCGCAGGCTGTCACTTTCCAGTACCTCGATATAATCTACGTCAAAGCCCGCGCCATCAAGCGACAACATCGACGATTGAATCAGTGCGGGGAAGTCACGCTCACCTGATTCAATTTCCTGCTTCAGTGCCATCATGGTGGCGAAAAGTCTCGGCGCTACCGCTCGCTCCTCGTCGCTCAGGTAGCCGTTGCGGGAACTCAACGCCAGTCCCGATTCCGCCCGCTGGGTGGGTACACCGTGAATAGTGATAGCCATGGACAAGTCTTTCACCATGGTTTTGATGACTTTTAGCTGCTGGTAATCCTTCATGCCAAAAAATGCGTGATCAGGGTTTACCATATTAAACAGCTTACAAACCACGGTCGCCACGCCGCGAAAATGCCCGGGCCGGCTTGCCCCGCATACCACGTCGGACAGTGCCGGTACCTCGACAAAGGTTTGTACGGCCAGACCTCGCGGATACATTTCCTCCACGCTGGGCAAAAACAGCACATCGGCGCCGTGTTCGCGCAGGTGTGCCTGGTCTTCAGGCAGGGTACGGGGGTAAGTATCCAGATCTTCGTTTTCACCAAACTGCAGCGGGTTTACAAAAATGCTGGCAATGACGATGTCGCATGCCTGGCGCGCCTTGTCGACCAGTGTGAGGTGGCCGTTATGCAAGTTACCCATGGTGGGTACAAAGCCAATGTTTTTACCCTGCTGTCGCCAGTGTTGAACAAGACTACGGAGTTCAGTAATGGTTTCAATGGTTTTCATAAACTTACTCGAAACTGTGCTCATCAGCAGGGAAATGGCCTGCATGTACCTCGTCGATGTAGCGCTTAACCGCCTCGCGCAGGGTACCGCCCTCGGCCAGATAATTCTTAGAGAACTTAGGCATATAGTTAGCGCTGATCCCAAACATGTCATGCATAACGAGGATTTGTCCATCGGTATGGCGTCCGGCACCGATGCCGATGACCGGAATGTGGAGTGCCTGTGTTACCTTCTCTGCAAGCGAAGTGGGTACACACTCCAATACCAAGAGTTGAATGCCCGCAGCTTCCAGCGCCTTGGCTTCGTCAATTAACTGCTGTGCTTTATCTGCTTCACGGCCCTGTACTTTAAAGCCACCGAATACATGAACAGACTGTGGTGTCAGGCCTAGGTGGCCACATACCGGCACGCCGCGCTGCACCAGCCCTGTTACGGTATCACAAAGCCAGCTTCCACCTTCTACCTTGACCATGCTGGCACCGGCTGCCATCAGCCGGGCGGCATTGTGGTAGCTGTCGTGCGCTGTGGCATAACTCATGAATGGCATGTCGGCAATGACAAATGCACGCTCTACACCACGACGTACTGCGCGGGTGTGGTAGGCAATATCGTCTATGCTCACCTGAAGGGTGTCGTCCTGCCCGTTCAGCACCATGCCCAGTGAGTCGCCAATCAGCATGACATCAATGCCCTGTTCGTCGAACATCTTGGCAAAACTGGCATCATAGGCTGTCAGTGCGGTGATTTTCTGGTCATTCTGCTTTTTTTTCTGCAGGGCTGAGATCGTGACTTTTTTCATTTTCCCATCCTTAACTGTTGTGCACCGGTGTGCTGGCGAACTATACGGATTTTTAGATTAAATGGAAGGCGCGTGTAGGCGACGAAGACCGTCGATCGTGCAGTTGGCGACCCACTGAGCGATAGGTTTACCGTCTGGCATTACCATGCCGGGGGCTATTTCAAACAGCGGCACCAGCACAAACTCACGGCCTGACATTCCATAGTGTGGAACAATCAAATCGTCGCTTTCAATAGTATGGCTGCCATATAGCAGAATATCTAAATCCAGGGTGCGGGCCCCCCAACGCTCAGATTTCCGCTTGCGCCCGTGTGCATTTTCTATTTCCTGCAACTGACTGAGCAGCTGGTGCGGCTTACTACTGGTTTCCAGCAGGCACACTGCGTTGATGTAGTCAGGCTGATCCTGCGGGCCCATCGGTTTACTGGCGTACAGCGAAGAGCAGGTCAGCACCCGCGTGTCACTGAGCTGGTTCATCGCCTTTAAGGCGTCAGTCACCTGTTGTTCGGGGGCGTCGAGGTTACTGCCAAGACCAATATAAACATGCTCTTTATTCATTGCTCGGCTTGCCCCGTGCACGGCGCTTACGGCGACGTGGTTTCGGCCCACCTTCCTGTTTACGCAGGCTATTCACCATGCCTTTTTGCTTGCCCGGCTCGGCATGCTGGAACACACTCCACCAATCAGCCAGCTCAAGTAAATCGCCACCTTCTACCTGGCCGCGCACCAATAAAAAGTCGAAGCCTGCACGAAATTTGGGGTGTGAAAGCAATTGGAAGGCGCGACGGCCAAAGCGCTTCGGCAAACGTTGTTGCAGGATCCAGATATCGCGGATAACCGTGGAGAAGCGTTTGGGGATCATGATGCGCTGTGTTTGGCGACTGATCACTTCGCCGGTGGCGATGTTAAATGCATCGTGTGCGTTTAAGCCCGATTCTGCCTGCAGTTTTTGCGATTGCTCCTCGAGTGGGTACCACAACAGCGCGGCGTACAAAAACGCAGGTGTTACACGTTGGTTGGTGTTGATACGCTCATCGGTATTATGCAGAACCTTACGGATAAACTGCATTTCGCGGCTGTTCTCATCCTTAATAAAAGGAGTGAGTTGCGGAAACAGCTGTTGCACCAGACCGTAGTCGCGCAGCATCATAAAGGTTGCTTCCCCCTGGCCACTTAAAAACAGCTTCAGGGTCTCTTCAAACAGCCGGGCAGGAGGAATGTCGGCGAGGCGATTTGCCATTTCATGGATAGGGGTGGCAGTGTCCGGGTGAATCTTCATCGACAGCTTCA
The DNA here is from genome assembly GCA_964508695.1 of uncultured Alteromonas sp. Taxonomy (GTDB): domain Bacteria; phylum Pseudomonadota; class Gammaproteobacteria; order Enterobacterales; family Alteromonadaceae; genus Alteromonas. The sequence continues at coordinate 9,647 of CAZDUT010000026.1, read as the reverse complement.
CCGCAAACCGGATGGCCCGTAACATTCTTACCGGATCTTCACTGTAGCGGGTAGCCGGATCGCCAATCAGTTTTACTTCGCGATTGTTAATCGCCTTGATGCCATCGGCAAAATCACGAATGGCAAAGTCGGCCACGCTGTAGTACATCGCGTTGAAGGTAAAGTCGCGTCGCTGGGCGTCTTCCTCAATGGTGCCAAACACATTGTCGCGCACCAGCATGCCGTTGTCAGACTGTTTGCCGGCTGGTTTTGCGTCGTTTTCGGCCGATTCGGCGTGATGGCCGCGGAATGTCGCCACTTCAATCACTTCCCGGCCAAACACTATGTGCGCCAGGCGGAAACGCCGGCCTATAAGACGACAGTTTTTAAAGGTCGCTTTAATTTGCTCGGGCGTGGCATTGGTAACCACGTCAAAATCTTTGGGCTGAAGTCCCATCATCACATCGCGCACGCAGCCGCCTACAAGGTATGACTCAAAACCCGCACTGTTTAACCGGTAGAGTACTTTAAGTGCATTGGGGCTGATGTCATCCCTGGAAATGTCGTGCTCTGCACGTGGTATGACCGTCGCTGACAGGGTGTCAGTGGCTTTGTCTTTACTGAAAGCCCCTCTGACGGTTTTAAGCACGCGATTAATGATGATGATGTCTCCTTGGAATTTAAGGCCCGCTATAATAAGTGGATTCGCGCTGATCGACAATGATTTCAGGTTGTTTTGCAACCTTTTTCCTCTCCCAGCGTGCGATTGCGTAGGTCAGCACGTCCTCTGCAGGCAGCGACAGCCAGTCATCCGTCGTCTCCTGACCCAAAAACCGCAAGGCCCTTAAAAGATTTGATACCGGGGTCGCATCATTAAGCGGTGTAGCGTGATTTTGCTTGCTTAACTTACGCCCCGGCGTCACAGCGGCCACCGGCAGGTGGGCGTAGTCTGGCGGCGGTGCGCCAAACAGCGTATAGAGGTTCAGATGGGTGAGGGTGGTCGGCAACAGATCGCTGCCCCGCACAATATTGTTTACACCCTGTTCAATGTCATCCAGCACAACCACCAGGTTGTAGGCGTACAACCCATCCCGGCGTCGAACAATGGTGTGCTCCAGAGCATGCGGGTCGTCAGGCTGCTGATGGCCTAAAATTGCATCCTCAAAGCTGCGCGCAGATTGCGGTAATACAACGCGGACCGCTGTATCGTCGGGGCCCAGGTTCTTATACTGACAGGTACCGGGGTAGACCCCTCCTGCGGCTTTGATCTGCTTGCGACTGCATTGGCAATAGTAGGCCAGGTCATGCCGGAAAAGACGGTTAACAGCTTCAGCATAACGGTCATGTTGCTGCGACTGGTACATCACATCGCCGTCCCAGTGCAGCCCGTGCGCCTCAAGTGATGCAAGAATAGCGCTGTCCATGCCGGGGACGCAGCGTGGCGTGTCAATGTCTTCCATACGCACGCGCCATACGCCATTGTGCGCCCGCGCATCAAGAAAACTGCCTAACGCAGCAATCAGGGAGCCAAAATGTAAATAACCAGAAGGTGAAGGCGCGAATCGGCCGGTATAACGATGAGGCACTGCAGCGGGCATAATCACAGTGAAAAATAGGCGGGTATGGAAACGGTATCCATACCCCTATTCATGCGCATTTCAGGCTTAGCCCTGAAGTTGCTTTTCTTTAATCTCAGCCATGGTTTTGCAGTCTATGCACAAGTCTGCCGTAGGGCGGGCTTCCAGACGGCGAATACCAATCTCAATCCCACATTGGTCGCAGAACCCGAAGTCGTCTTCTTCGATGCGCTTCAGGGTCTTTTCGATTTTCTTGATAAGTTTGCGCTCACGGTCCCGGGTACGCAGCTCAAGACTCAACT
>CAZDUT010000026.1:0-7779 GCA_964508695.1 uncultured Alteromonas sp. | reverse complement strand
TTCTTCCTGCGCGGCACGGTCAACCGGATCCGGGAAGTTCGCAGCCTCATCTTTCATGTGGGTCACGGTGCGATCCACTTCCTCGCGAAGTTGGTTACGCCACGCTTTAAGCAACAAACGGAAGTGCTCCATTTGTGCATCATTCATGTACTCTTCGTCAGCACCGGGCTGATAAGGCTGTAAGCCTGCCAGCGCTAACAGTCCCAGGGATTTCGGTTCATTTCCTGTTGGCATGTGCCACATCTCCTACACTACGACATCCACAATGTCCTGAATGAATCGATGATATATAGCAGAATCGGTCATATCAGGCAACGAAAGTGTCTTTACGCGTTTTTTCCGGGCAGTACACCAATGCGGACACTTAACTCCCCGCTTCATTGCCTGCCTGTCTGTCCGGGCTATTTGCCAAGACAACGCAGAATAACGCGCAAATATGACTCCCTAAATTAAAAAATCAACCTGTTTTTTATAATTTAATCGGGAGTCTCTGATTTACTTCTATTTTTTCTTTATCAATTTCACAACCGACAGCCATCAATGAAACCCCCGCCTGCAGGGCAGCATTTACGGCCCGGGCATAATTAGGATCAATATCCTCAGCCACGCTGACCGACGCAACGCCGGTGTGCTGTACGCAGAAAAGCAGCATGGTGGAAACCCCCTCTCTTGCCAGGCGGGCAAGTTCCTCGCAGTGTTTTGCGCCTCTGGCGGTCACAGCATCAGGAAAATAGCCAGCCTGACCACGCGCCATTGTGACAGATTTTACTTCAATAAACTGTACCTGGTCGTCGCAGTAAAGAGCGAAATCAAACCGGCTATTGGCACCCGGCGGGGTCACTTCGCGTTTGAGTGTATCAAATGGCAAGTCAGCAATAGCGCGTTTATTTAGCGCCTCTTCGATGAGTTTGTTAGCATTGTGGGTATTAACACCAATGTAGTGGCCGTCGGGAGTCTGAACTAATTCCCAGGTATAGGCCAGTTTTCGTTTCGGGTTATCCGATGCACTGATATAAACCCGGTAACCGGGCTCAGCGCAGCCGGTCATGGCGCCGGTATTCGGACAGTGCGCGGTTACAACTTGTCCGTCTGCCAGTCGGACGTCGGCAAAAAACCGTTTATAGCGCTTTATCAGCGTGCCCGGAATTAATGGCGATTTGAACTGCATGGTGGCTCATCCGTAAAATAGCCAAGTCTACCAAGTGAGGAATAAAAATATGAGTGATTTTACTGTCGCCTTATCCAATGCGTCCGCAAAGCCTGCCTGGGGTGAGCGTTCGCGACTCAGCTTCACTGAGAGTGGTGCGACAATTCACCTTAGCGACGACGTAGCCGATGAGCGTGTCGTTCAGCAGGCTGCCCGCAAACTGGATGACTTAAATTTGCGTTCGGTCAAACTGACGGGGGAGTGGAGCAAACAATTGCAGTGGGCTTTTGCCTTAAGCTACACCCGTGCGCGCAATCCTGGCAGTATTCAGTGGGCTGAAAATGACGATGCCGACGCCCTGTCGCAGGAATACAGTGCCCTGCTGTTTACCCGTAAGCTGGTTAACGACTCACCTGAAGATTTGTCGCCGGAAACGCTGTCTGAGCGCGCTGCAACCTGGCTCAAGGAGCTGGGCGGCGACAAGGTGTCGTACACTATCACCAGCGGCGAAGCGCTTAACGAAGCTGGCTGGGTCGGTATTTACAATGTAGGCCGGGGCAGCGAACGTCCGCCGGCTATGCTGGAACTCGATTATAACCCTACCGGTAACGCCGATGCGCCGGTAGACGCTGTACTGGTCGGTAAAGGGATCACCTTTGACAGCGGCGGCTACAGTATCAAGTCCAGCGAAGGCATGCTGAGCATGAAATGCGACATGGGCGGCGCGGCCACCGTGACAGGCTCACTGGGACTGGCGATATCGCAAAAACTGCAAAAGCGTGTGAAGCTCATTTTATGTTGCGCGGAAAACCTCATCAGCGGCCACGCCTACAAATTAGGCGATGTGCTGACATATAAAAATGGTACCACGGTTGAGGTGGTCAATACCGATGCAGAAGGGCGTCTGGTGCTGGCGGATGGACTGATGGCCGCGACAGAAACCGGTGCGCCACTGATCATTGACGCGGCAACCCTCACGGGCGCTGCGTCGGTAGCGGTTGGCCCTGATTACCATGCTGTATTTTCTATGGATGACAGTGCGCGCCAGAAAATGCTCAGCGCCGCTACGGCCGAAAGTGAGCGGTTCTGGCCTCTGCCACTTGAGCCATTTCACCGCGACCGTTGCCCATCCCCCTTTGCCGATACGGCAAACAGCCGCCCGATGAAAGGCGGTGGCGCGGGTGGTGCGTCTAATGCGGCTGGCTTTTTGGCGCGCTTTGTAAATCCCGAGGGTAAGGGCTGGATCCATCTGGATCTTGCCGCAGCCTATAATGGCTCAGCCACCTCGGAAATGCCGGTGGGCGCGTCGGGAATTGGCATTAAGTCGGTTGCCAGAATACTGCACGACTTCTAACCATCGCGTCTCTGAAATAGAAAAGCCCAGCGGCGTAAACCGCTGGGCTTTTCCACTTAAGCGCGCCGAATTTACAGGCCGCCTAAACGCTCCGCCAGTTTTTTGTAACGTTCAACATCTCCCCTGTCGAACATGGGACTGCCATCGGCATCCTTTTCTTTGGCGACCAGCAGACTCTCCCGCTCAAGGCGCTCAACCCTGATTTCCTGAACATCAAGATAGTCGGCCACTTCACTTACTGTCATCAGACTCATTATTATTATCCTCCCTTGGCGATAGTAAAATTTAATCGTAAATGCGACAATTTACTAATGTTTTTTGGAAAATAGCCCGGTTGACGCCGACACTGGGGCTGGGAGTAAGGGATGGGACCTGCTTAACACAGCCGAGGTGTGAGTTCGCTGCCGGAAAGTAGAGAAAAGTTTATGGATACCTGGTCGGCAGCGGTGATGCTGTTTTTAATTATGGATCCGCTGGGCAATTTGCCGGTGTTTATGTCGGTGCTTAAGTCTATTGAGCCTAAACGTCGGCAACTTATATTGCTGCGCGAACTGCTGTTTGCACTGGCGATTCTGTTTACGTTTTTATTCAGTGGCCAGTCGGTGCTGGATTTCCTGAATGTTGAACAGGAAACTGTAAGCATTGCGGGCGGGATAATACTGTTTCTTATTGCACTACGCATGATATTCCCGCAATCCGGCAGTGTCAGTGGGCTGGCTGTCGGTGAGGAGCCCTTTTTGGTGCCACTGGCGGTACCCATGATTGCCGGCCCCTCGACGCTGGCAGCGCTTATTTTACTTGCCAACCAGAATCCGGGCCGGATGGTCGACTGGTCGTTGGCGCTGGGGGCGGCCTGGCTGGTAAGCGCGATTATTTTAATGTTTTCTAACCTGTTTCACCGTCTTCTGGGTGAGCGCGGGCTTATTGCTATGGAGCGTCTTATGGGTATGATCCTGGTGATGATTGCCATTCAGATGCTGCTCGACGGCGCATCACAATACTTTATCGATGCAACAGGGGCTGCCCAATGAGTGAGAATAAACTGAATACGTTTGGCCGTGTCAGAGCGCTTAGCGACTGGCGTGCGGTAGCCTTCAGTGCGGCGCTGCTGGAGCGGATGCTGCCTAACTATCTGTTATTTTGCGAGCTCACCGGCTTTGATGATGGCAAAGCATGCAGAACCTGCCTGGATTTGGTCTGGGAATCTGTAAAAGTGCCGAAAAGCAAAATTAACTTTGGCGTTCACCGCGAGCGCGTGGAAGAGGCGACGCCGGATACCGCTGACTTCGACACCTACGGCGTGTACCCCGCGATTGACGCGGCGATCGCCCTTGCTGCCACCGCGAGCCTGATATTAGGCGAAGATCCACAGGGGGCGGTGGTCACCAGCAAATTGTCGCAGGGCAGTGTAGAAGCCTATTTGCTTGCGACCGGTGAGGCAGACGACGAAACGGTTAAACACCATCCCTTAATGCAGTTTGAAATAGAAATGCAACAGGCGTTACTGGATGAGGCCGAAAGTAACGCGTCACGGGCAGATGTGGCGAACCGGATGAAAGCGCTGGCACTGGAGGCCGGTATTTCGAATATTGGTATTGAGCTGGCGGAGTGACGGCCTCAGAGTTTATCCGTCTTTGCCAATCAGACCATATGTCAGTGACGACGTCGCTTTTTGCTTTAGCCAACCCCAGCCGTCCGGCAGAGCAGGCAAGGGGTGTTGCGCTTCCTGTTCGAGATAGATCAGGGTGTCATCTGTGACTTTTTGACCGTCAAACAGGGCATTGAGTGCCGGCTGAACCAGCGACTGGCCAAATGGCGGATCAATAAACACCAAGTCGAAGGACCCGGGTACCGCAGTGACTAATGACAGTGCGTCACCCTGATATACCTTCGCATTGGCCTTCAGCGCCGACAGGTTGGCGTTGAGCTGGGCAACGTTATCGCGGTCCTGTTCAAAAAAAACGCAGGAGGCAGCATAACGGGAAAGTGCTTCCATACCCAGCCCCCCCGAGCCGGCAAACATATCCAGACACCGCGCATCGGTGATATCGTTCATCAGCCAGTTAAACAGGGTTTCTTTGTTGCGATCGGTTGTCGGCCGCAGACCTTCGGCGTGTCTGACCGGCAGTCGGCGCCCCCGCCACTGCCCGGCAATGATCCGAATGGCGCCGGTTTTGCCAGACGCTGTATTGGCGCCGCGTGAGGCGCGCTTTTTAGGTACTCGCTTCATGAAGGCTGACAATGCTACTATGGGTGCTTACAATAGCCGGCCAGTTTAGCCGAATTTGCGTTGAATTTATAAGGATTTGTCCCCTCCATGTCGAAACTCTTTGGCTGGTTCAGTAAGAACAAGCAGGCCGACAAGGCCAAACCTGAAGACAAAAATACGTCTGACAAACATACCACAGACGCCGAGCAAACACCTGAGCGCGAGAGTGATAAAGGCTCAGCGCAGCGAAGCGATGCCGGCGAAGCGGAACAGCAAAAGCGCCAGCAGCAGGAGGCCACGCCGCCGTCGGAAGCGATTACACCCGGCGCCGAACAGGACGCTGACGCAACAGCGTTTACGCCCACTGAAGAAGCCTCGGCCCCGGCGGCAACGTCTGATGCTGACGCCGATATCCCTGAGCCGGATGTGTCCAATCAGTTTGCTGCCCGTGAGGACGAACAACCTGCACCGCAGAAGGAGGCAGATACCACACCAGAGGTCTCTGCGGACGTCGACGAGCCAGATGTGTCTGCACAGTTTGCGCCGAAGTCCGGCGCCGGAGAAAGCGCGCCAGAGCCTGCACCTCAGGAGAAAAAGAAGTCGCTGTTTAGCCGTCTGAAAGCCGGGCTTTCACGCACGCGCACAAACCTGGGGGACGGGTTTGTTGGTTTATTTAAAGGCAAGACCATCGACGATGAGCTGTACGAGGAACTGGAAACTCAACTGCTGGTCGCCGATGTCGGTATGGACACCACCCAGACGATTATTAAAGAGCTGACCCAAAGTGCGACCCGCCGTGACCTGAAAGACGCCGAAGCCTTGCTGGGGATCTTGAAATCTCAGATGCACGGCATGTTGCAAAGCGTTGAGATGCCACTGACAAGCGCAATGGAAAAGCACGACCCCGCTAACGGGCCTTTTGTTATTCTGATGGTCGGCGTAAACGGTGTGGGTAAAACCACGACCATCGGTAAGCTGGCCAAACAGTTCCAGCAGCAGGGGCAAAAAGTGATGCTGGCCGCCGGCGATACCTTCCGTGCCGCTGCCGTTGAGCAATTACAGGTATGGGGAGAGCGTAATTCTATTCCCGTCATAGCGCAGCCCACAGGCTCAGATAGTGCATCGGTGTTGTATGATGCGCTGGAGGCGGCGAAAGCGCGTAAGATGGACGTACTGATTGCTGATACCGCCGGGCGGCTGCAGAATAAAAACAACCTGATGGAAGAGCTTAAAAAAGTGGTGCGGGTCATGAAGAAGATTAATCCCGATGCACCCCATGAGGTCATGCTGACGCTGGATGCCGGTACCGGACAAAATGCCGTTAGCCAGGCCAAACTGTTTAATGAGGCCGTCGGCCTGTCGGGCATCACGCTGACCAAGCTGGATGGCACCGCAAAAGGTGGCGTGATCTTCTCTATTGCCGATCAGTTTGGTATACCTATTCGTTACATTGGTGTGGGAGAAAGTATTGACGATCTTCGTACCTTTGATAGTAAGGAATTTATCGATGCCCTGTTCAGTGACGTAGAACGGGCAACAGCAGATACATAAGGCAAGCACGGCGAACGTCGGGAAGTGCCGGGCAGGACCATAAAATAATGATAAAGTTTGAGCAGGTAAGTAAAACCTATCCGGGGGGGCAGCGCGCTCTCAGTAAGGTAGATTTTCATATAGAGCGCGGCGAGATGGCCTTTTTAACCGGCCATTCCGGTGCGGGTAAAAGTACACTGCTGAAACTGATCAGTATTATGGAGCGTCCCACCGTCGGACGCGTGCTCATCAACGGTCACGATTTAAATGCGATTCGTCGCCGTGATATTGCTTACATTCGCCGTGACATTGGCATGATTTTCCAAAGCCATCAGCTACTGATGGATAAAAGTGTTTTTGACAACGTCGCGTTACCTTTGATCATTGAAGGCTATACCCGCAAAGAAACCACCAAACGGGTTGAAGCCGCGCTCGAAATGGTGGGCCTGAGTGATAAGAGCCGCAGTTTACCTATCACCCTGTCAGGGGGGGAACAGCAGCGGGTCGGCATTGCCAGGGCCGTTGTTAATAAACCGCCTCTGCTGCTGGCCGATGAGCCAACGGGTAACCTTGATCCTAAGCTGTCGATGGAAATTATCCGGCTGTTTGAAGATTTCAATCAGGCTGGCGTGTCGGTCTTCATTGCCACCCACGATCTGGGTCTTATCGCGCGTATGCGCTATCGGACGCTGACCCTCAAGCAGGGCAATATGATCACCGACGGGCTAACCGACAACGGCATGGAGGCAGGGCGGTGAGTATTCTGTTCAAAGGCCGTCGCAGCGGCGCGAGTGACACCAATATCAGTCTTGTACAATCCATCATGATGTTTTTCGTCAGTCATATACGTCAGGCGCTGGCCAGTCTGGGAGAGCTGTGGCGACAGCCCGCAGCCTCCATTATGACTATTGGGGTGCTGGGGTTGAGTATTACGCTGCCCAGCACGTTATACATCATGGTGAAAAATACCGAAAAAATCAGCGCTGGCTGGGAGCAGGCATCAGAAATTTCACTGTTTCTGAAAACTGAGACATCGGCGGCTTCTGCGCAGCAGTTACTGACCCGGTTATCCACCTGGCCGGAAATTGACAGCCTGACTTATATGCCGGCCGACGAAGCGCTGGAGGAATTTCAGCACCTTTCTGGTTTAGGGGATGCCATCGCGTACCTTGAGTCAAACCCGTTGCCGGACGTCATTCTGGTCACGCCTACGGAAAAATACGCGGGGCCTAACGCTGCAGAGGCGCTTCTGCAAAAGCTTAAACAGCAACGGGAAGTGGATATTGGCAAGTTGGATATCGAATGGCTGGAACGGCTTTATGCGGTGCTGGATATCGTCCGCGATTTGGTAACCCTGATTGGCGGATTGTTGTTTATCGCCGTGGTGCTGATCATTGGTAACACCATACGCCTGAATATCTTAAATAAACGCGATGAAATCATCATTATGAAACTGGTGGGTGCGACCGATGCGTTTATTCACCGGCCCTTTCTGTACACTGGTTTCTGGTATGGGCTGCTTGGTGGCATCATTGCCTG
>CAZDUT010000025.1:0-22075 GCA_964508695.1 uncultured Alteromonas sp. | reverse complement strand
ATATTCGCCAGCGTGGTTTTGCCTAAGCCGGGAGGTCCGAATATCAGCAGGTGGTCTAATGCATCCTGACGGTTGCGGGCGGCCTGAATAAAAATTTCCATTTGCTCGCGCACATGGGGTTGACCGGTATAGTCATCAAGCATCTTGGGCCGGATGGCACGATCAATAACCTCATCTTCCTGGCTCGACGAGGGCGTGATAAGTCTGTCAGCTTCAATCATCGCTGTTCCTGTTAAATCGCAGCGCGTAGCGCTTCACGGATCACCTGTTCGCTTTCCATGCCGTCTTTATAAACAGCATCGATGTACTTAGTCGCCTGTGCGGGCTTGTAACCCAGTGCGATGAGTGCGCCCATGGCGTCCTCACGCACATCGTTCACTGTCACCAGCGTACTTCCATGCTCTCCGGCTGGCTGTGGCGGCAGCGAAATAGACTGACTCTTGCCAAATTTTTCGAGACGGTCTTTTAGTTCTACCACCAGACGCTCGGCAGTTTTCTTACCAATGCCCGGCATAGCAACCAACGCCGACACATCTTCGTGCTGCACGCTGGTGAGAAACTGTGATGCAGACATGCCTGACAGAATGGTTAGCCCCAGCTTTGGACCCACCCCGTTTGCTTTGATCAGTTCACGGAACAAGCCTCGCTCGTGCTTCTCACAAAAGCCAAAAAGTAACTGGGCGTCTTCGCGTACCACAAAATGCGTCCACAAGGTGACCTGCTCACCTACCGCCGGCAACTGATAAAAACTGGTCATGGGCATTTGAATTTCGTACCCCATACCGGCCACATCAACCAAAACTTCCGGTGGCAGCTTTTCTACCAGTGTGCCCTGAATTCGTCCAATCATGAATACATCTCTGTTCTTTTACGTTGTTATCGAAGGCGTCCGCGTACGGTTTTCTTCGCCTGACCTGCCATATTTATCAGGCTCTGCTGTGTATTGGCATGGCAAAGCGCCACTGCCAGCGCATCGGCCGCATCTGCCTGCGGTGTGCCATTTAATTCCAGCAAATGTTTCACCATATGCTGCACCTGGGTTTTATCAGCACCGCCTTTTCCAACCACCGCCTGTTTAATTTGCCGCGCCGAATATTCTGACACAGGGAGCGAGGCCTGGGTGGCAGCCACTATGGCAGCGCCTCGGGCCTGGCCCAGCTTCAGGGCGGAGTCGGGGTTGCGGGCCATAAACACCTGCTCTATGGCGAATTGTGCCGGCGAATACTGACGAATAATGTCGCTGACGCCCACAAAAATAGTATCCAGTCGCGCGGGCAGGGCTTTCTCTCCTACCCGAATACAACCACTGGCTACATACACCAGTTTTCCCTGTTTGCGGGCAATCAGACCATAGCCTGTAATTCGCGAACCTGGATCTATACCCAGTATAACCATTAATGCTGCTCCCCGACAAACTTCGCCACGGCCTGTTTATTCGATGGCGACCATAACAGCGACATTGCCACTTCTTTACTCACCCATTTGGCCGACAAATGCTCGGTTAACGCAAGCGGCAGGCTACTGTCTATACAGGCGCGAAACACGTGCTCGGTATTTTCTGTGGTGCCAGGAGGATAGCGATGCCGCCAGGATGATCGAATTTCGTAACGGTTGGTACAATGACAATCTTCAATAGTGTGACTGGCCCTGGGTAACACCAGTCCGGTTTCTTCCGCGACTTCGCGGTAGGCGGTCTCGATGGGAGTCTCGCCGTCTTCCAGCGCGCCAGTGACGGACTGCCAGAAATCCGGGTCATCCTCGCGCTGTAAAACCAGTACCCGGTGATGCTTATCATAGAGCACCACCAGGACCGACTCAGGCTTTTTATAGGCCATGACTCAGGACGGTTTTTTTACCGTCGCGATAGCCAAATCTTCGAGTTGCTGCGGATTCGCCGGGCTTGGTGCCGACGTCAACGGGCAGGCAGCCGTGGTGGTTTTCGGGAATGCCATAACATCGCGAATTGAGCTGGCACCAGTCATCAGCATAACCAGACGATCCAGGCCAAACGCCAGACCCGCATGCGGTGGCGCACCAAATTGCAGCGCGTCGAGCAGGAAACCAAATTTGTTTTTCGCTTCTTCTTCGTCAATCCCCAGAATACTGAATACTGCAGACTGCATGGTTTGGTCGTGAATACGCACCGAGCCACCGCCGAGTTCAACGCCGTTGAGTACCATGTCATAGGCATCGGATAGCGCCTCTACCGGGTTGGCTTTCAGTTCCTCTGCCGAAACGCCACGCGGTGACGTGAAAGGATGATGCAGTGCATACAGCTCGCCATCCACCTCTTCAAACATTGGGAAATCAACCACCCACAGCGGACGCCACTCACCGTCGAGCAATTCAAAGTCTTCACCCAGTTTGAGGCGCAGTGCTCCCATTGCTTCGGTAACAACTGTGCCGTTGTCCGCGCCGAACAGCAGGATATCGCCTGCTTTGGCACCGGTGCGCTCTACCAGGTTGTTGGTAATATCTTCGCTCAGGAATTTTAAAATAGGCGACTGCAGCCCTTCCTGTCCCGGCGCATCTTCATTCACCTTGATCCAGGCAAGGCCCTTGGCACCGTAGATGCCGACAAATTTCGTATATTCATCAATTTGCTTGCGCGACATGCTGGCACCACCTGGCACCTTAATAACCGCCACACGGCCTTTGGCATCGTTTGCCGGCCCACTGAATACTTTAAAATCAACATCCTTAACCAGATCGGCAACGTCCACCAGTTCCAGCGGGTTACGCAGATCAGGTTTATCGCTACCGAAGCGGCGCATGGCTTCGGCGTAGGTCATGCGTGGGAAATCACCTAAGTCTACGTCCAGCATCTTGATGAACAGATCTCTAATCATGCCTTCAGTGATGGCCATCACGCCATCAGCATCCAAAAATGTGGTTTCCAGGTCGATTTGGGTGAATTCAGGCTGACGGTCGGCCCGCAAGTCTTCATCACGGAAGCATTTAACAATTTGATAATAGCGGTCCATGCCCGACATCATCAGCAATTGCTTAAATAACTGCGGTGACTGTGGCAGCGCGAAAAATTCGCCCTTGTGGGTACGGCTGGGTACCAGGTAATCGCGGGCACCTTCCGGCGTGGCTTTGGTCAGGATCGGCGTCTCTATATCCAGGAAGCCGTCGTTTTCAAGGTAGCGGCGTACAGCGGCTGTGACTTTGGCGCGAAACATCAGACGCTGTGTCATCACCGGACGACGCAGGTCAAGATAGCGATAGCGCAGTCGCTGCTCTTCAGAGTTTTCCTGATTCCAGTCCAGTGGCAGCACATCCGAGCGGTTGATCACTTCCAGCTCCGTGCCAAGAATTTCAATTTCACCGGTACGCATGTCCTTGTTGATTTGGCCTTCGGGACGGGCACGTACTTTACCGGTTAGCTTGACACAAAATTCACTGCGCAGCGTATTGGCAACGTCCAGCACTTCAGGCAGATCAGGATCGAAAACGACCTGAACGATCCCTTCACGGTCACGCAAATCAATGAAAATTACACCGCCCAGATCGCGGCGTTTGTTTACCCAGCCGTAAAGGGTAACGGTTTGTCCGGTATAGGATGAATCAATATTCCCACAGTAATCTGTGCGCATGGTCGCTGACCTCTGAAGTTTTTCTCGCCTGACGTTGCACCGGGTTACATTCGCTGGTAAAACCCCGTCAACGTGTGACTGCATTGCTAAAAGCCGCCTAGTATAAACAAATGCACTTCAAAGCCCAATGACAAAAATGCCCGATTCTGCTCCATCTGTTGCTTCCTTGCCCATTGTCCGTATAGGACTGCCTGTCTGGCAGGATCCTTACTGGCAGTCCACATGGCTAGGGCAACCGCCAGGCAGGCAATTACCCGCCTACGCGCGACAGTTAAATTGTGTGGAAGGCAACACGACGTTTTACTCGTTGCCCAATGAAGCAACAATCCGGCGCTGGGCGGACTCGGTAAGTGACGACTTTCACTTTACCTTTAAATTTCATCAGGCTATTTCTCACGATGCAGGGCTCAGGCACTGCAAAGAAATCACTGAACAGCAATTGGCGCTGATGTCATTACTCGGTCCAAAACTTGGCATGATGTTACTGCAGCTTCCCGCCAGTTTCGGTCCTGAACACCTCTCGCACATGGATGAGTTTCTGCGCGCCCTGCCCGTCCACCTGAGCACGGCTGTTGAGGTCCGTCACCCGGCATTCTTTGCCAAGGGTGACAGTGAACAACAGTTAAACCGGCTACTGCATGCGCACGGGGCCAACCGCATGATCATGGACACCCGGGCCCTGTTTACCGGTCCGAGCGACAGTGCATTAACCGCAGAAGTACGCACCAAAAAACCTAAGGTCCCTGTGAACGTGGTCGCTACCGGTAATGCGCCTGTTGTGCGGTTTGTGGGGAATAATCACGACAATGATAATGCCGCTTGCCTTGCCCCATGGGTAAGTAAATGTCACCAGTGGCGGTTGGAGGGACGAACGCCGTATATCTTTTTCCACCGGCCCGACAATAAAGACGCGCCGTGGCTGGCCGCACAGTTTATCGATCTGTACAACCAGCGTTATCCGGCGCACGCATTGCCGTCATTTCAGCCCGGCCAGGTGCCGACTCAGTCAGATCTCTTCTGAGTGGCGGTCACGGTAATCGCCGGCTTCCAGTTCGTGCTTTTTCATTAGTTTATGCATGTCGGTGCGGTTACGTCCCGCCAGCTCAGCGGCACGGGTGACATTCCCGTCAGTCATTTTCAGCAGTTTATGTAAATACTGCTGCTCAAACGCATCTCGCGCTTCTGTCAGTGTTGGCCAGCTCTGTCGCGAAGAGGACAACGCCTGCTCTACCAGATGTAACGGTACAACCGGTGTCTGTGTCAGGGCAACACACTGCTCCACCACATTCACCAATTGGCGCACGTTGCCTGGCCAGTCAGACTTAACCAGCAATTGCATGGCATCATCGGAAAACTGACTGACATTCACTTTATGGCGCTCGCCACTGTGCAACAGAAGGCTTCGCGCCAACAGCGGAATATCTTCACTGCGTGATTTCAGTGACGGCAACTTGAGATTGACAACATTGAGCCGGTAATAAAGATCTTCACGGAAACTTCCCTCTTCCATCTCTTTTTGCAGGTCTTTATGGGTCGCAGAGATTACACGAACATCAATATCTACGTGCTTACCGCTCCCCACCGGACGAATTTGGCGTTCCTGCAGTGCCCGCAGCAGCTTCACCTGCAAGGTCATCGGCATGTCGCCAATTTCATCTAAAAACAACGTTCCGCCGTCGGCTTCGCGGAACAGTCCCGGATTGGCCTGCACGGCACCGGTGAATGCCCCCTTGGCGTGACCAAAAAGCTCAGATTCCAGCAGGTTTTCAGGCAGTGCGCCGCAGTTTATTGCCACAAACGGCTTGTCATGACGATCACTGGCTTTGTGAATGGCGTTGGCCAGTAATTCCTTACCGGTGCCGCTGGCACCACTAATCAGTACACTGACTTCGCGCTTGGCGATCCGGTAGGCCTGATCGAGCACGTTTAGCATTTCCGGTGAACGGGTGATGATATTCTTTGCCCACTCACCCGGCTGCGCCGCCTGAGAATGACTCAGTGCTTTTTTGAGCATATTACGCAGCTCTTCGTGGTCAACCGGCTTGGTCAGAAAACCAAACACACCGCGCTGCGTCGCTTCTACCGCGTCGGCAATCGTGCCGTGGGCAGTCATTAAAATTACCGGTAAGTCCTGACGTAGCCCCATGATCTCCTCAAACAGGCTCAATCCGTCCAGACCTGGCATTCGCAGATCACTCAACACCACGTCAAAAGACTCACTTCGCACTTTTTTAAGTGCGGTCTGACCGTCTTCGACGGCCGTGACGGTAAACCCTTCGCCTTCAAGTCGTATGGTCAGCAAACGCAACAAACTATTGTCATCATCTACTAACAGCAGTTGGGGCGTAGAGGGGTTTTGTTCTGTCATTGCTGATTACTCCTGTTCTTATCCATCAGCGTTGCTTCTATTTGTAATAGCTCTTCCACCTTTTTTTGTTGCGCTTCGAGTTCCTCTTTCAGGTTATCGATGGTCGATGCCTGACGGGCATTTACACGGCTCAACAAACTGATAGCGGACTCGAATTCCAGCAGTTGCTCGTTGGGATGGGCGAGCAGTGTTTGCACAACAACCCGGGCTTCCGGCGTTAACAGCGGGGTAATATCTTTTATCAGGCGCTGAGCACGCAGTCTGTCCTGATAAGGCGTATCGGTGGGCATCGACAGTAATACACGATGCAGAGTGTCGCCAAAGCGGCTACTCAGTCCGGCCATGATCTTTTTGCGCTGCGGCCAATCCGTCCTGTCAGCTTCGACCCATAAGTTTATCCAGTAAGCCAAATCGCAGTTGTGCTCTACTTCTTCATGTTGTCTGGCAACCATACAGATTTCGTCGTCGCTGACATCCGGGAGTGGCAGCGACAACGGCTTCGGTTCAGCAACAGACGTTGTGGTCGGTGAAGGGGTAGGTGAATCTTCCATTAATGACGCACACCCCGACACGGTGGCAACCAGTATTGCCACTGTAATTATTCGCATTTCAGTTTTTCCTATTGCGGAATCGTGACTCTAAAACAGACATCAGCATAGTCTACATCAACCACCGCCACATTACCGTGCATCAGGCGCGCGCAATCTGCGACGATGGATAAACCCAGTCCGGTTCCTATAACGTTATCGTTGCGGGGTGCATCCCCTCTTGTGAAAGGTTCAAACAGCCCGGCGGCTGACTCCTGGGGAATTTTCTTGCCCCGGTTCGCCACCTCAAGAATTGCCGCTTTCTTGTTATCGTATATTCTCACATCGATTGGACGGCCTACCGCTCCGTGTGCAACCGCGTTAGAAATCAGGTTATCCAGTATACGGCGGAATAGCTCCTCATCTACGCTGACCTGCTTGCTGGATATTTTAACATTGACCTGCCTGTCCTGAAGTGCCAATGCATAGTCTTGCAGACAATCGTTAACCAGTATGGCAGGGTCGACTGTCGTTATGGTAGGTTGCGCCTGTTGCAGCAACAAATTGTAATCAAGTAGCTTTTCAACAAGCGAATTCAAACGCTGAGTACTGTTGCTTAATAGCGACAGCACTTCCTTTTGTCGTGGGTTTAGTTCGCCAACCACATTTTCAGATAACAGGCTGCAACCCTCCTTGATACTCGCCAGCGGCGTCTTTAACTCATGCGCAGCATGCCGTAACAAGGCCGTCCGGATGTGCTCAAGCTGCGTCAGACGGTCATACAACCAATGAAGATCCCGTTCAACCCCAATTAATTCGCGGGGTGCCCGGCGGGAGAGTGAAGGCAGTGTACCATCCTGTTTCGCGACAATTCGGATTATGTGTTTAAGTTTTTTAACCGGATTAACAATAAGCTGACTACCAAGCAGAATTAGCAGCAACGAAACACTCACCAACATGGCCGTAGACCACGCCTGCTTAGCTTGCATTGACGCCAGATCCTGCTGCTGAACTTCCAGACGCTGCTGAATAGCATCATCGACTTCACCGCGGAAATTGTCGACGGCACGACTCACCGAGGCAAGGTAGGCATTCAAGAGTAATTCGTCATTAATATCGCGAAAGCCCGCGAGTTGCTGAAGTTGACTGTCAAGCTGGGTGCAGGCGGGAGGGTTGTCCAGCGACGCGCACAATTTGGTTTTGGCTTCGCTAAATTGATCAAGCGCATTGTCACTCAGAGAAGCAACTTTTTCATTTTGCAACACGGCGTATTGCCGCATGCTGCGTTCGAGATCGACGGCAGCCGCATCGAGGTTTCGGATATCCCCCACCACGTCGACCACGTAGCGGGTATCGAAAGTGGTCATTTTGCCAACCCTGGCCAGATCGCTTTGACTTTGCCACAGCAAAGCAATCAAAGGCACCAGTGCCAGCACAAAGCTAACCAGCGTAAGTTGTCGGAGTGAACCTATCTGCACAAATCGGTTACTGAGGTTGAATTCAGGTTTCAGAATCGCATACCCCTTTCGAGCAGGCAAGCATCGCCCCTTTGGATCAGGGTGGCTAACGCTCAAACCCGGTCACTCCATATCCTAAAACGTTGTATAAAACGCCTATTGGGCGTTACTGCGGTTCTTCTTGCCTGGCGTCAGTTCACTGTTCTCCAGCTCGCTGCGGGTCAACATCCCGTCACCATTCTCATCAATCAGACCAAAGTTTTTCAATAGTTCGGTATCTCTGACCGCTTCCTTTAGCGAAACTTTATTGTCCTTGTCTGCGTCCAGGCGGGTGAGTAAGTCAGTTTGCGCATAGGCCACTGTTGCAACCACCAGCGGCGCGAGTGTCGCCACGGTGATTGGCGCCATAAAGGCGGAAAAAGCTTTGTTCGCAGAATTCATAATTGTTCTCCAATTGCATGGGCCACTGAACAAACCGGGAAGACATAAAAACATAGCGTTGTGCAGTGGCTGAACCAGAGATGGAGCGAAAAGCATGCCAAAGAATATACCTATTATTTATCAGCGACTTATGAAACCTCGCTGCATATGCAGGGTAAAAAGTGTTGCTCTGCAGCAACACTTTAATCGGGTAAGTAGGAGGTGAGTTGGCTCTGGATAAATGTACGGGGTAACTCTCTGAGTACCTCAAGGGGCACCGGCTTGCTAAACAAAAAGCCCTGGACATGATCACACCCATGCTCAATGAGGTACTCCCATTGACTGACATGCTCTATACCCTCGGCACAGATATGCAGCGACAAGCGCTTTGCCAAATCAATGATGGCGCCTGTCACCAGTCGACTGCGTTCGGAACTTTCAAGCTCGGTAATAAACTGCCGATCTATTTTAAGGGTATCAATACTTATCTGCGTGAGATAACTAAGCGATGAATAGCCGGTTCCAAAATCGTCCAGGGCGATGGCACAGCCCATGTTGCTGACTCGCCGGAAAAACTTGTTGGAAAGTGCGAAGTTTTCCAGGTAAGCCGACTCTGTAACCTCAAATTCAATATACTCCGGATTCACAGAGTACTGGGAGAACAGGGCATAGATCGTGTCAAACAGACCACTGTCACGAAGATCATGCCCCGAAAGATTGATGGCTATGCGGAAACGACGCTCAAGCCATTCATTGATGAACGGTAGCTGCATGCAGACCTGTTCAATCACATAGCGTGTGATAGAGGATATTTTCCCCCCTTGCTCTGCGATTGGAATAAACTCGCCAGGCATAATTATGCCCAGCTCCGGATGATGCCAGCGCAGCAGTGCCTCAAACCCAACAATATCGCCGCCCGTACCGATTTTAGGCTGGTAATACACCACCATTTCCTGGTTCTGAATTGCCTGCTCTATGCTGTTGGCAATGGCCAGTTTACGCTTGTGCGACTCAACCATATCCGGCGTGAAGATTGTGTATACGCCTCTGCCCTTCGCCTTAGACCGGTACATCGCCAAATCAGCATTACTCATTAACTGGCTCAGGTCGTATTCAGCATCGGACGCTTTTGCTACGCCAAGACTTATGCCGACCGTCAGTGCCAGTCCGCGTAACTGAAACGGTTCTGCGAATGCCGAGATAAGGCGATTAGACATATTAACAATGCTGGCTTCACTGGTGTCGCGGTCGGGCAGAACAATAAACTCATCGCCGCCCAGACGCGCAACCAGATCACCCTCACGCAGCAGAGCGGTTACGCGGTCAGCCACTTCTATGAGGATGAGATCGCCGGTTTCATGCCCCAGCGAATCGTTGATCCCCTTAAAGCCGTCAAGATCGAAAAACATCAGCACCAGGTCTTCATGATGTCGCCGGGCCCTGGCCAGTTCCAGACGTAGGTTGTCCATCACAAACTGGCGGTTAGGCAGACCGGTCAGGCTGTCATAGTTGGCCAGCCGGGTCATGGTTTGCTGTTGCTCGACTAAAGTCTGATTTTGTTCATGGTTGATGGTCAGTTCGGCTTCGATAGTTTCCAGCAGAGTATTGATATTGTTACCCAACGTGCGCACTTCATCCTGCCGCGAGACTTTATGTCGCAGTGTATAATCTTTGGATTTGTTGACGTCGGCCAGGAAGCGGGAGAGCGAAAACAGCGGCGCTAAGAGCCGATGCAGGATCAGCAAATACACCAGCAGGGTCAGCAGTAAAAAGGCGCCGATAACCGGCAGACTTTGCAACAACAATGACTTAGTGCTTGACTGTAACGGGCGGCCCACATCAACAGCAACCATAAGGTAAGCAATCGGGTAAACGTTTGAACCTACGCGATCGACAGACACCAGATACCCGTCGCGTTGCGTTACCCCCAGCATAAACTGGTTGGCCCCAAGCTCGTCATAGCCGATACGCTCTTTTATATCGCTGGCTTTGCCGTCCAGGCTGAAGATTGGCTGGTATTCATTGTTATATAGCGTCAGGGCAATAATATTGCTGAAGTTCGCCACAGGTTTGAGAATGGCTTTTAAATCACTGACACTCCACTGTCCACTTTCCATGCCCGGACGCAATTCGCCGACCATGGCGGCCGACAACGACTGAACGTTATTCTGGGTGTGAGTGATATACCGCTTTTCATGTTCAAACAGCAGAACCAGCAAAATCGCCGTGGTGGTCAAGACTACGGCACCACCGATAATGGCCCCCACCGCACCTTTTATTGAAGTTAACACGCTTAACTACTGCCCTTCGCTATTTCAGACCGGCACGCCGGTTGTGTTAGTGGCCGGTCACATCCAGTTTGGTTTTAATGAACTGGCTGTGAGGAATGTAAAGAAGGTCTGCAATACGTCGTATTGTATGTTCTTCAATAGGCGCGATTTCATTGTCGGCATAGGCCACCTGCCATAACCCTTTCAGAATAGCGGCTTTCTGCTCGCTATCGCATTTTTCATTGATAACCTGAGTGAACTGCACAAAATCGACAGCATCCTCCGCCATTTCCTGCCCTTCATCCATGAGCGCACTGAGTTCGTCATCGGAAAGGTTAAACTGTGCGGCGAGCTTATCCCGGTAGGTATCAAGCTCGGACTGCTGAATGTCCCTGTCGGCCCGGATTATTTCGCTGAACAGGGCGGCGGTTGCCAGCTCCAGCGTGTGTTCGTCCTGATCATCATCTGTTGATTGCCGGAACATATCAAGCATGGCTTTAAGCATGTCAGCTCCTGAGTAAACGCCACAAAAAACTAAAATGACACTACCAGCTTAATGCCCAAGAATGAAGGAAAAAAGCAGGTATTAGAGTGGTATACGTACCGACAGCTGTTTTCCGTTTGTTTCGTGCCTGACATTCTGACTTTTTTGCCGGCCCGTGGCTCAACGGCTTATCCATTGATCTGGACGTTGAGAACGTTCTCTGTGCACCTCGAGTTTATTGACCGCAAAGCTATGTGGTATCAATTTAGCCCCCTTTCCACTACTATATCAGGGAAAATCGTGATGATATTTACGTGCGCTGTACCGCACGCACCCAACCCCAATCAGGAGGCTCGAATGTCTGACTCGCATCTGGTTTTCTCAACCGATGGCGGAAAAATCTCCCCTAAAAAAGCGCAAGCACCGCGCTCAGTATCAAACGATGGCGTCGTGCGTATACACCGCGAAACGAAGGGGCGAAAAGGCAAAGGCGTGTCCGTGCTGGTAGGTCTGGATATGGATCCGAAAACGTTAAAAGCACTGTGCACCACATTAAAGAAGAAGTGTGGCTGCGGGGGTGCGGTCAAGGACGGCACCATAGAAGTTCAGACGGATGACCGCGAAAAACTTAAGACGTTACTGCAAGGTCAGGGGATTACCGCTAAACTAGCCGGGGGCTGACCACGCCTCTCACTGTCTGTATCAATTTTAAAACAAAAAGAGTGACCAATGGATAAGCTGTCGATTGCTGATTTACATATTGTCTTAATTGAACCATCCGATACACAGCGCAAAATTATTACCACCTTGCTGCTGAAGGAAAAGGTTAAAGAGATTGACCCGGTCAGCACGGTGGCCGAGGCAAAAGCGGCACTGAAAACTCACAGCGCCGACCTGATTGTCAGCGCCATGTACTTCGAAGACGGCACGGCTTTGGACCTGCTGAAGTTTGTCAAAGAGTCTGACGACTTTAATAGTATCCCGTTTATGCTGGTTAGCAGCGAAAACCGCTTGTCGAAACTCGAAGAGTTTAAACAGGCTGGTGTGGCCGCCATTCTGCCCAAACCTTTCGAGCCTCTGCATTTATCGCGAGCGCTCAATGCCAGCCTGGACTTGATTAACCATGACGAACTGGATCTGGAATTGTTCGACATTCAGGAAGTGCGAGTGCTGCTGGTAGATGACAGCAAACTGGCTCGTAACCATATTCGCCGGGTACTTGAAGGCATGGGTCTTAAGCGTATAAAGGAAGCGGAAAACGGTGCCATGGCGCTTACCTATATTAAAGACGAGCCCTTCGATCTGGTTGTTACGGACTACAACATGCCAGAGATGGACGGCCGTGAACTGTCAGAATTCATCCGTTTTAATCCTGAAACGACCCATATCCCGATTATCATGGTGACATCAGAGTCGGCCAACAGCGCGCACATGACCAATATTCAGCAAACCGGCGTTAACGCCCTGTGTGACAAGCCGTTTGAGCCAACAGAAGTACGCGCAATGTTGGCCGCGCTACTGGGCAACTAACGACGCCAGAAAACGCCGCCGCCCCCAATACCTGACAAACAGGAATATTCAGTTGACAGTGAAAGGGACGGCGAATACAGTCAGAGTATGAACAGAATAAGTGTACGTCGCGAATTTTCATTTTTCTTTATGTCCTGGACATAAGGGAGGCGCGCACGTGCATATAAAACCTCCCGCCGGGAGGTTTTTTTTTGCCCGACAGCCAGTGAGAACATTATGTCAGATCAAACACTCCCCGAACTACGGGATAAAATTTCAGCAGTGGATGAGCAGTTACTGCGATTAATTGCCGAGCGACGAACACTGACCAACGATGTGGCTGAAACCAAAATAGCACAGCATATTCCGGTCAGGGATCAAAAACGTGAAGAGCAGCTACTGATTAGCTTAATCAAAAAGGGCAAAGATCTGGGGCTGGATCCGCATTATGTGACACAACTGTTTCACGTCATCATCGAAGATTCGGTGCTTAACCAGCAGGCGCTGTTAGCCGCCCGCGCCAACCCGGGGAGTGCCCTGCCCTTAAACCGGGTGGCCTTTCTGGGTGACAAAGGCTCTTATTCTTATCTGGCGACTCAAAAGTACTTTTCCCGCCGGCCGGGTGAGCTACTGGAAATGGGCTGTCAGAGTTTTGCCGAAGTGGTGCACAAAGTAGAGAATGGCGAAGCCGACTACGCCGTGCTGCCAATTGAAAACACCACATCAGGCAGTATTAACGAAGTCTATGATCAACTGCAGCACACCGCATTAAGCATTATCGGAGAGCTGACCCATCCTATTCGCCATACACTGTTAACCGCCACAGGCACCAGCCTGGATAAAATTAAAACCCTGTATGCGCATCCCCAGGTATTTACCCAGTGCAGTCACTTTCTGGCAGAGCTGGGTAACGTAGAAGTCAAAACCATGGACAGTACCTCGTCGGCCATGCTGATGGTCAGCGAGTTGCAACGTGATGATGTTGCGGCCATTGGCAGCGAGGCGGGAGGCAATTTATACGGGCTTACGGCAATCAAATCGAACCTTGCCAACCAGAAAGAAAACCACAGCCGGTTTATTGTAGTGGCGCGTCACGCGGTGTCGGTGCCGTTACAAATTCCGGCGAAAACCACACTGGTCATGTCCACGGTGCAAAAACCCGGGTCCCTGGTTGAAGCGCTCATGGTGCTCAAAGATAACGACATAAATATGACCAAGCTGGAGTCGCGCCCCATGCCCGGCAACCCGTGGGAAGAAATGTTCTATATTGATGTCGAAGGCAATGTGGCAGACGGCCCGGTTCAAAACGCACTGGCGTCACTTAAGGGCATCACCCGCTACATCAAGGTACTGGGCTGCTACCCCAGCGAGGAAATCAGCCCTACCAAGGTGGCGGCTGCGAGTGCGTTGACAGATTAATTTACACAAGGGACTTGTGCGTAGGCGCTTCTCACGGCATCTTAAGGCCACTTCGTTGTCTCGTTGAGCTGTATCGTGTCAACCGTCAGAGTTCCCATCACCAATATGTTTGCCAAAGGCGGTTATACTGCGCGACTGTACCTTGGGGCACAGCAATGTCCATTGAACGTCATCCTGGACTCAGGTAGCAGTGTTTTCGCCGTTAGCACATCACACTATAACGGGTACGCTGACCAGGCTTTACGCACCACTTCGCTGGTCCAACGCGTTCGGTATGGTAAAGGCGGGTGGCACGGACCGGTGGTGACGACCTAAGTACGCCTTGGGCTACACAGCTTTCACACCCAGATTAATAATGTTTCCGTCGCATTGGCAGAACCGGAGCATGACGGCTGTTTCATGAGTGCTGACGGTATTCTCGGGCTGGCTTACGGCTCCCTGGATCATGCTTATGACATTTCAGCGTTGCCAGCTTCTGAGCAGGGGACAATCGGTCATTCCTCCCCATTGAGGACGAATATCGCATTCTGCACTGAAAACGGATATGCAGAAAAGCTCAGCCAATGCCAGATAGCGCCAGTCACACCTTACTTTAAGCAGTTAGCAGAACAGGGAGTGGTCGCCAACCAGTTTGCGCTTTACACTCATCGTTCAAGCCAGTATTGGGGAGAGAGTAGCCACGACAGCAGGCACCTGAACCATGGACTTTTGGTACTAGGCAAGCCGCACCTCCATGCAGATTTGTATGGCGACGAGAAAGCCGTCGTCAAGGTTGTCCATGAGCGCTATTACAACGTTCGCATTCTCGGTTTACAGGTGGGCAGTGCGCCACGTCGCATAGCGCCGGAATTAGCCGAAAAACACCAACAAGCGTACTGCAGTAACGGCATTGTGGACAGTGGTGCCAGCTACGTTGTGTTGCCTCAGCCCCTTTTTAATGGGGTGATACAGGATTTAATTGCCCATAATGCAGAATTTTCCGCGTTACTTGCCCTCTTTGGGCAATTTACCGGCGAGGAGACAGGTATTCCGCTCAATAGCCTGAGCTTGCAGCACTGGCCGGATATTACCTTCTATGTTGAGGGTAACAATGGCAGCGAAACCGCATTAATACTGTCACCTGAAACTTACTGGCAAGTACACGCCCCAAAGCAAAATCAGGCTTCGTTTAAGCTTACCTGGTTACCAGGCTGGCCTAACCAAATCATACTGGGCTTGCCCGTTATTAATAACTACTACACCATTTTTGACCGTGCGGCAGGGTCATCAGGCTGTATTCGCTTTGCTCACAAGCGCGATCCAGGCGATACGGTGCACACTGCGCTGCACACACTTTTCCACCCCACTCAGCAGGATCAGCATGACGCAAACAACTTCAACTGATACGCCAGGCAGTATTGTATGTGTCGGTGTCGGTATGACACTTGGCGCGCACATTACACCTATCGCCCGCAGCTACATAGAGCACGCCGATGTTGTGTTTTGTAATATGTCGAATAAATACGTAGAGGAGTGGGTGATGTCAATGAATGACAATGTCATCTCATTGCAGACGTATTACAGCGAAGGAAAGGACCGGACGCTGACCTATAAAGAAATGGTTGCGGCAATGATGCAGGCTGTGCGAAATGGCAAACGTGTTGTCGGCGCCTTCTATGGCCACCCGGGAGTATTCGCCTGGGCGCCGCACAAAGTCATTGAGCAAGCAAAGAGCGAAGGCTTTGATGCGGCAATGTTACCGGGGATCTCCGCAGAAGATTGCCTGTTTGCGGATATGGGGATCGATCCCGGCCGGGTCGGCTGTCAGCACATGGAGGCAAGTCAGTTGATGCTTTACGAACGCACGCTGGATACCGCGGGGTATGTCATTCTCTGGCAGGTTGGTGTGGCGGGCGATCTCAGCCGCGGCCAGTTTTTAAGCTCCACGCAACATCGTGATGTTTTACAGGAGGTGCTCCTTGACTATTACCCGGCTGAACACCGCATCGCGTTATACGAGGCAAAAGTACTTCCCATTGATGAGCTCCGGATAGAATGGATTAGGCTGGAACAATTAGCAAATACCAGAATTGAGCAACATTCTACGCTTGTGATCCCACCATCCAGACAATTAACAAAAAATGTCAGTCGCCGGGCTCTGCTCAAGGCACTCGCCCCCACTGTAGATTAAAGGATGCGTTTATTAGCCAACGGAGTAAAGTGCGAGCTGCTAACCCAGTCTGATGAAAGCACATATCTACAGTTATACATGTCATCTGCTGTTATGCATCATATAGGTCCGACGCTTACCCACCAGGCTGCATCTGCCTCTTTCCAGCAAGCCATTCACCTCAACGCAATGTCGCCCTGGAGCAAACGCTTCTGGTCCATTCGTGGCAGTGCTAATCAGCCCCTTGGCATTATGATGCTAAGACGAAACAACACCAGTACGCTCAGTGCGGAGGCAGGTATCATGCTGTTGCCTACAGCAATCAAAAAAGGTATCGCCAGGGCAGCTTTCAAAGCGATGATCAATGCTGGGTTTGACACTTTGGGGTTGACCTCAGTCCTGGTGGTTTTTCATTCTGACAACCTGGCGATGAAACGGTTAGCACAACGCCTGGGGTTTAGATTGCTGCCAACGGAAGCACCCAAAAATGCAGGCCACTTTCACCAGGCGGCATTGTATCCGGCCGATGTGTGCAACAGAAATTTTTAAGTAAAACAAACAGTTAAAATGTGAGTTAAGAATCAGTTAACAATAATAAAGAAGCGTAGTACTCTCTAACTTCAGTTTGGATCACTTTTGTTCAACTGGCTCAAATAAATACGCCGATGCTAACTTTGGAAAAATAATGAAAAAAATAGAATTACTTGAAATGCTTGGCTCTGACGCTGCACTGCAAGATGGTAAGGCTCGCGAACAAATTCTTGCGGATGCTGATTTAAAAGACCTCACTGAGACCGGTAAACTGTGGTGCTTGATGCTACCTGAGCAAGACGAACAGGAAGGTGATTCGGATACAGAAGACTCCACCAACACCAGTGTAGCCAACATCCACTAATAAATGTGAAAACCATCCCGCAGTTTTTTCGTGTTTTACTAGCTGGCATCTGCTTATGGATGCCAGCCTATGCGTTCTCATCAGAAATAGATGATTTATTGACTCACGCAGAATCTGTTAAAAGTAACGATCCTGGTCAGCTTAAGCAAATCCTGGATACTTTGCAGGCCAACCAAACAACTCTAAGTCACCAACAACGCTTTCGGTTTCACTATTTGGAAGGATACAGTGCCGGCTTCAATGGTGACATGACAACAGCAATCGCCAAATACCGCTTAGTCATTGGAGGGACACAGGACGACTCTCTTCGGGTTCAAACTACCGCTGCTTTACTAAACCTTTACGGTCTTACCCGGGATTACCCGGAAGGCTATGCACTTGCCTCTAAGCTTTCTGCACTATCTTCCGAAGTAAGTGATGCACTGTACGCTCAAATTCTAATTGCCAAAGCCATTTTCTTTAATCAGGCGGAAGATCACGAAGCTGCGCTTTCGGCAGCATTGCAGGCTGTTACATTGATTGAACACCCCCGCCTTGTCTGTTTTACACAGAACCTTATTGTTGAAGCAAAGTATCACCTGAATACGATTTCTGACTCAGATATTTTCAAGCAGGCCGTGGCCGCATGCCGTTCAGCAAATGAGCCAATTGCAACAGCGCTGACTTATATTTTTCAGGCGAGATTTCTGTTTATGCAAGGCAATGATAGGCAGGCACTGGATCTGATCCAATCTCACTCTGATTTATTCGACAGCCTCAGCTATCCAAGAGTTGAGGCTGACTACCTGGCTATCTTAGCCACTCTCTATGTGCATACTGGTCAACTAAAAAAGGCCGAGGAAACCGCCCAGCAGGCATTAATAATGTCCGATGGCATGGGCTCTGCTAAGCCTCGAGTAGAGGCATATAAAGTGCTGTCACAGGTTTATGAGAGCCAGGGCCTAACCACAAAAGCGCTGTCTGCTTTTAAACATTTTGCTCGATTAGAAAAAGCCAATATTGATGATTCGCTGTTGAATCGGCTTGCTGCGCTGCAAGCAAAAACAAATCTGCAATCAAAGGAAAGTCGGATTCAAATCCTCGACAAGCAAAACTCGTTGCTAGTGACTGCCGCGCAATTAAAAAATGAAGAACTTGAAAACAGCCGATTGCTCATCATTGTACTCCTGTTAGCGGGAGTAATCGTTATTATATGGTTTTTTTCAAACCGCAAAATACAACTGGAGTTACGAGAACAGGCGCAAACCGACAGGCTTACCGGCGTTGCCAACCGGCATTACTTCACCCAGTTGGCAGAATCTAACCTGCGGTACCACGAGCGTACTCAACAGGCTCTTGGATTCATCATATTTGACTTGGACTTGTTTAAGACCATAAACGACACCTACGGTCACCAGGCTGGTGACTGGGTACTTAAAGCCGTCACTGATGCAGTACAGTCGGTGTGCCGCAAGCAGGACATCATCGGACGTATGGGCGGTGAAGAGTTTGCGCTGTTATTACCCGGCTGCCCAATGACGCGGGCGCAGCAATTAGCAGAAGCGTGCCGGCGCGAGATTGCGAATATCAACACGGCAACTACCGGTGCAAGCTTTACTATTACAGCCAGCTTTGGTGTCGCCGATACCGACATCTGTGGTTATAGCTTTGATGACTTATATGCCAAAGCGGATGCGGCGTTATACAGAAGTAAGCGCGAGGGCCGCAACCAGGTATTTTGTTATGACCCGGCAGAAGCCCAGGTGTTTACCCTGATACAGCAGCCGGTTTAAGCTTATAACTTAAATCGCGCCACCAGCTCTTTCGAGGTTGCCGCCACTCTCGCCAGCTCTTCTGCTGCCGAATTTGATTGCTCTGCAGCAGCATTGATTTCTTCGGCCATTTCAGAGATGCGTGTGACATTCTCGCTCACACTCTTCGAGGTCGCTTCCTGCGTTTGCACGCTTTGCAGAATACGTTTATCGCGCGACGCTTCACGCATTGACTCGGTCGAGGGCGACACGGATAAATTCAATAACGTGGTCGCCTGAATAATAACGGCAACCGATACCAATGCTACAATCGCAAGTAGCAGCCTAGCCTTGAGTGACATCGCTCTACATCTCCAATAAGCCAGCACTCACGCAGACATCCCTATCCTAATGGGTTTTCCTGATCCCGTCGTTGCTACTTTCGTTTAAAAAGTACGTGACTTTCTCAGCAGATGGCCGTCATCAGCTTTAAGCAACAGCTGCTTGCTGTCCACCAGACAGGTTTTCGCGTAACTGCCAAACCAAGCGCCCACTGTAAAGAATTGTTTAATAAATGACGCTTTATCCCCGCACTCCAGCATGTCTAAGGCCAGGCCGAAGCGTTTATGAAAGCGCCGCAACAATGCAACATTGCCAGGGTTATCAAAGATGATATCGGCATAGAGCTCCGGGGCTTGAGCAAACAATCGGCCTACCATTGCCAGTTCAAGCCGGTATATAGGTGAGCTAAATACCGTGAGGGTGTCGAGATCCGGATTTTCCTCGCATAAGTGATTACCGTACACGAAGGTATTGAAGTGCCGCATGACCTGGATGTATGCCATGGCCTGGTCGTGCTCTGCGGCGGTAGAGTAATGCACACTGGCGCCCCAGATGCGCATTTGTTCGATGAGCCAGGCGTACGCCTGCTCATCACGACCATTACACACCACCACCACTTGCTTGATCATGCCCGGCGCATCAGGCCCGAACATGGGATGCAATCCTACGACCGGGCCGCTATGCACATCGAGCATAGCTTGCAGCGGTCGGGATTTAATACTGGTAATATCAGCCAGAATACAATGCTCAGGCAGTATGCCAAGCTGAGCGATGACAGTTTCGGTCACATTGATGGGGACTGCCACAATGACCACATCCGCGTTTTTAAGCACCTGATTGGCATGGCCGTCCTGCCAATGATGTTCTTCAATGACCTCGACCTGATAATCACTGCGTTCAAACAGACTGACTATCACTGAGCCAAGCGCGCCCTTCCCCCCAATGACAACCACCCTGCCGCTCTCCGGGTTGATGCAGCGGTAACGATTATTCTGGGTATGGTAGGACTCGCGCATAATTCGCCGCAGCAGGTCTTCGACCAGCTCTGGCGACACGCCTGCTTGCTGTGCCTGACCGCGGCGCTGATCGATCAGCGCGCGTTCACGCTCAGGGACATAAACCGGCATCCCCGACTGCGCTTTAACTTCACCTACCTGCCTGGTCAGTGCACTGCGCTTGGCGAGCAGTTCTACCAGTTGCGCATCGATATCGTCGATACCCTCGCGCAAACTCTCGAGTTGCTGACGATGATCAGGCATAACGCTTCTGCGTTCCTTGGGCGCGTTCAGGCAACATCAATACGCTTATTTTGTCGCATCGGCAACACAGTGATCAGCTTGTCACGGGTTTGCAGGATCAGGTTTTCCGTTGTGCCCCAGTCAATGCAACCATCAGTGATTGACACCCCAAACTCCAGCTCCTCAGGCTTTTTGCCGTCAGCTTTTTGGTTACCCGCATAAATGTGACTTTCAAGCATAATACCGATAATCGACTGGTTACCTTCCAGGATCTGATTTACCACATTTTGCGCGACAAGAGGCTGGCGCCGGTAATCTTTAAACGAGTTCGCATGGCTACAATCAACAACCAACCCGGCGCTTAAGCCAGCTTGCTGCATTTCGGACTCACTTTCAGACACGCAAACTGAATCGTAGTTTGGCTGCTTACCGCCGCGCAAAATGATGTGTCCGTCCGGGTTACCACTGGTGCCGATGATACTCACCTGCCCCTGTTTGTTGATCCCCATAAAGCGATGACCTGAGGCCGCTGACTTAAGTGCGTTTATAGCGATATCCAGACTGCCGTCTGTACCGTTTTTAAAGCCTACCGGCATTGACAGGCCGCTCGCCATTTCACGGTGCGTTTGCGACTCAGAAGTACGCGCACCAATGGCACTCCAACTGAATAATTCGGCAAGGTACTGCGGGCTGATGGGGTCAAGTGCTTCGGTCGCCACGGGCAACTCCAGCTCGGCCAGCCAGATTAATAGTTCCCGGGCTTTGCGCAGACCTGCTTCAATATCAAAGCTACCATCCAGGTGTGGATCGTTGATAAGCCCTTTCCAGCCAACGGTGGTACGTGGCTTTTCGAAGTACACGCGCATAACGATAAACAGAGTATCTTTACAGGCTTCATGCAGCTCTTTTAACCGCAGCGCATAGTCTTTTGCAGCTTCCACATCATGAATAGAACAAGGCCCACATACCACCAGCATGCGATGATCGCGGCGATGAATGATATCAGATACCGTTCTGCGTGAACGGGTTATCGCAGCCTGTGCAGTATCGGACAAAGGAAGCTCTTTACTAAGGGCTTCTGGCGTGACCAGCACATCCTCAGTACTGATGTGAATATTATTGACGGTGTCCTTAATCATAGGCGTTCTCTGGATTGTTGCGGCTGATGCGGCGATGAACGTCACACCAACGAGTGTTGTATTTAATTGTTTACACCCTTTTTTGTTGTTATTTTCAAGGTATATTGACTTTCTATCAATTTAAAACTATCCGCGCAAGCGGTTAGTTATAATACTTTACTCTATACGCAACAAAAAGCGCTTTGTACCAGTAACACGTGAGCAACTGGAATGTCAGATACAAAAAAGCCCGCTTGAAGCGGGCTTTTTGAAGTTAACGATAACGCAGGGATTAGTAATCTTAGTTAAGCTTTTCTTTGATCCGTGCAGATTTACCTGAACGTTCACGCAAGAAGTAAAGCTTAGCACGACGAACCGCACCACGACGTTTCACTTCGATTGAAGAAACTGCCGGGCTGTGTGTTTGGAACACACGTTCTACGCCTTCGCCGCTAGACGTTTTACGTACGGTAAAAGACGAGTGAAGACCACGGTTACGCTTGGCAATAACAACACCTTCATATGCCTGAAGACGCTCTTTATCACCTTC
>CAZDUT010000024.1:0-22223 GCA_964508695.1 uncultured Alteromonas sp. | reverse complement strand
AGGCTGGCCATGGACATTGCCAAAGAAGATATATCAGCGGCACAGTCGGGCCATTACCCCACACTGGGACTCAGCGCACGTAAGAGCCGGACAAAAACGGAAACGTCCTCGCCGTTGTTTGAAAACGAAACGCCGTACCTGGACAGTGAATCCATCGGCGTCCAGCTTAATGTGCCTATCTTCCAGGGCCTGCGTGTATCATCTCAGGCTGATCAGGCCCGTTACCAGTACGTTGCTGCCAGCCAGACGGCTGAGCAAACCTACCGCGAGACCGTTCAGTCAGTGCGTAGCTCTTACAACAATGTGAAAGCATCCATTTCCGGCATTCGCGCCCTCGAACAGGCCGTGGTATCAGCACAAAGCGCATTAAAAGCCACAGAGGCAGGCTTCGATGTAGGTACCCGGACCATTGTGGATGTGCTGGACAGTACGCGAAACCTGTTTGACGCCCGTCGCAACCTCGCCGGCGCCCGTTACGACTTTATTCAGGCGGTTATTACGCTGAAACAGGCGGCTGGCACGCTGACCCGTGAAGATGTAGCCATGGTCAACCGTGGACTGACACCGCAGAAAGAGAATGCCGGCAAATAACGGTATGGTTTGAAAGCACGATTTACAAACAGTCTGGCATGCCAGACTGTTTGCTTTTCAGGCCTCACTCACGGCGCTTCCGCGCTTCAAGGGCAGACAAAAGCTCTCGCATTTCGCGACGTAACAGGCGAGCTTGGTATCGGGTAGGAACAAACTGAGAGAGTGCGCTAGCAACGCGCTTCAGCTTTCCTTGCAGTACTATCAGGTCGTCATCCATGATTACCTCAATGTTGTTTTTATCCCTGTTATTTTAGTCAGACTTTCCTTTAAACTACAACCGCCTTCGACCACCCACTCGGTAGATAAGAACAAGATATAATGCAAGCCTCAGAACTCCAGAATAAATTTGAGAAAATTCGCGCCAACAAATGGTTTGAAACTTTTGTCGTCAGTGTCATTGTCGCTTCCGCGCTGCTGGTCGGTGCCAAAACCTACGATCTGCCAGCCGGTGTGGGTACCCTAACACAATTAATGGACTGGTTGATCAGCGCCTTCTTCCTAACAGAAATTGCGATTCGTTTTTTTGCCGAACGGCGTAAGCGAGACTTCCTGAAAAGCTTCTGGAACGTCTTTGACACCGTTATCGTGGTTGTCAGCCTGATGCCCGCGGAAGGCACAGAACTCGCACTGATTGCCCGCCTGGTAAGAGTATTCCGGGTGCTAAGGATGATTTCGATTATTCCTGAATTACGTATCTTACTGGTGTCTCTGGTAAAAGCCCTGCCCCAGCTCGGCTACGTGATGCTGCTAATGTTTATCATCTTTTATATCTATGCCGCCATTGGCAGCACGCTGTTTGGTCACATCAATACCGAATTGTGGGGGGATATCACCATTTCGCTGCTTACCCTGTTCAGGGTGATGACCTTTGAAGACTGGACAGATGTGATGTACGAGACGATGACGGTATATCCGCTTAGCTGGGTGTACTACCTGACCTTCATCTTCTTCACGGCGTTCGCGTTTTTGAATATGGTCATCGGCATTGTGGTTAACGTTATGGAGGAGGAAAACGCCCGGGTCCGTAAAGAAGCCTCTGAAGATAATCGGGAGCCTACGTTACATGAGGTGATGGCGAAGCTCGGTGAGCTTGAGGCAAAACTCGATAAGCAGGTATCGAAATAACCAACGGGGCCGTGGCCCCGCTGGTTAGCAAGCGACAATTCGACTACAGCGAATACGCCTTCGATAAAGCCTGCGCCCGCTCCTGTGAGGCGGGCATTTCAAACTCCCGGCCGGCAAGGCGACGTTTTGCCAGGGCCGTATTTCCGGTTTCGAGAAGCAGTTCGATATGGTTAAGGTAAACCTGTTCGTTGGGAATGGTTGTGTTGGAAATGGTTTGATACAGCTCGACGGCTTCTTGTTTACGCCCCTGTTTCACCATGATTTGTGCCAGTGTATCAACCGCATCAGCGTTAGCAGGGCGAAGCTCAACCGCACGCTGTGCCAATGTTTCTGCACGCTCCAGTTGATCCTCTTCGTAGTACAGGTACGCCAGGTTATTGAGTACCACAAAGTTTTCCGGATAGAGCTCAAGAATCGCTTCATACGCCGTCATCGCTTTGTTCTTGTCCAGCGGGATCATTCGCTCAGCCAGTAGCATGGCAGCACGCTGATCCGTGGGATAAGCGTCGACGTGTTTTTGCAGAAACTCAAAGGCATCCTGCGGGCGCTCCGCAAGTTCATAAGCAGCTGCCACTAATACCGCATTCAGAGGATTGTTACGCGCTTCATAGGCGGCCAGAGCGTGCCCGATAGCCTCCCGCGGCTTACCCTCTTTTACCAGCAAGCGGGCACGGATCCCGCGAACGAAGGGGACAGACTGCATGCTTTCTGGCAGTGAACGCAAGGTTTTCCACGCGGCGTCAGTTTTTCCCTGCATGGCCAGAAAGTGAGATTTTAATACAACGAGGCGGGCTTCCGGTCGTTTAGACAGCGCTTTTTCGACAAAGACTTCCGCATCTTCGTATCGCTGTTGCGCATCAAGGATCACTATCATTCCGCTAATTGCAGCGTCGTTTTGCGGATACAACTCAAGCCACTCACGATAGTGCTCATTTGCACTGTCGATATCATTTTTGGCCATCAGGAGCTGGCCTTTCAACTGCCAGTAAAGCATCGGGGTTTGCTTGTCCGCCTCGACGTCATCCAGCACCGCAAGCGCTTGCTGATGCTGGCTTTCAGCCAGATACATGCGCGCCAACAACAAGCGTAAAGGTAATTCCGACGCGCTTTTCAGTTGCTGTTCGGCATAATCGATAACATTTGCCGTATCGCCCCGATCTTTGCGCAGGGCGTACCACATTGCAATGGCAGTGACATCAGCCGGCGTATTTTCAAGTTGTTGCGAGAGCAGCGACTCAGCGGCCGGGTAATCATCGTTCGCCAATGCCAGACGTACCCTGGTGTACATTAACTGCGTATCTGCGCTTTCTATTGCCTGTGCCTCTTCAACGAATGTCGCCGCCTGAGTTAGTGCTCCTTCGTTGATCGCGATATTGGCCAACATCACAACAGGCTCAACATTGTCCGGCGACGATTCACGCCACTCATTGGCAGCTTTTTTGGCTTTTTCCGCGTTGCCGGCTGCCATGTAAGCGCGGACTAAGGCGCTCTGCGCTACCACCGAGTCAGGGGCTTTTTCGACTGCCGCCTCAAGATTTACCAGTCCTTCTACATCATTGAGTGAGAGTTGCAAAACACCGAGTTTAGCCAGGTCTTCAGCGGTGGTCGAAAGCGGCGCAGACTTATCTAGAAGCGCCTTGGCATCTTTAGTATTGCCCTCGCGCATAAGTTGCATGCTGGCGCTGGATAACAGCGAGGCGTCACTTTCAAGGTCACCTTCAAACCGTGACATCACCTCGTAGGCCGCCTGACTTTCTCCCTGTTCAAGCATACTGTGGGCAAGCATTCGCAAGCCCGGGTGATTGTCAGGTAACTCACTGGCGATCATCGACAGGTGCAAGCGTGCTGCATCGTAATCATTAAGCTGATAGGCACTTAGCCCGGCTACCAGTCGTGCTACCGGATCCTTGCTGCCATTTTTAATCGCCGTCTCAAGACGCGATAACGCTGTCTCATATTCGCCGTGGGACGCGGCAATAAGGCCCTTAAACTGATTCAGCAATGGATGGGTGTCGCTGAGTTTAAGCAGTTTATCAACGTACGGTTCGGCATCATCCAGGCGGCGCTGATCTACCAGTAAAGCCACCAGCACAAATTGGCGGGAAACATCTGCGGGATACGCGCCTGCATATTCTTTATAAATCTGAGTGGCGGCTTGCCGGTTACCATTCGCCAGATGCAGGCGTGCGAGTTGATCAAGTACGTCTTTATTCAGCGGCGACTGGTCGTAAAGTACCAGTGCTTTTTCAAGCGCGGCTTTCATGTCATTGTTGATGACATCTTTTAACACTACGGTCAGGCCTTTATACACCGAGGTCGTTTCTACATCCTGCAGTTCCTCAATGAGTGCCAGCGCTTGCTTTTCCTTTTCCAGCTCCAGCAGCGCTTCTACTTTGTAAAAGCCAACCTCTACACGCTCTGCGCCCGACAGTCCCTGGGTATTATGATCGACTTCTGACAGCGCATTTTCAGCACCGGTTTGCTGATAGGATTGCGCCAGTAAGGGCAAGACCTGCGATGCCGGATAACCCAGTTCTCTGGCTCTGGACAATTCTTTCTCTGCACTGGCAAAATTATCGTTCTCAAGATAAAGCTTACCCAACTCAAAACGTGGTGCTGCCGCCTGCGGGTCCATTTTAATCGCATTTTTATAATCAATGACGGCGGCCTTGGTTTTGCCCTGCTCTACCTTAGCCCGCGCCTCAGCCATGTAATCTTCTGCCGACTGTTCACTGCAACCGCTCGCTACGCTGGTAAGTAAAACCACGCCAACGGCACCGGCTACTTTTTTTAACATTCTGGGGTATAACATTTCCGTATAATCTCCCGTCATTTTGTTGTTCTAATGGCTCGATTCGTCGATTCCTGACGTCTACGATTTACATGGCAAACTACCGCGATTTCCCGTATAATATCGGTTTTGCAATTCAGCCGGCACCGCCAACGCTCACAGCCCGTGTCACGTTGCATCGATCATGCCGCGCCCGCCTTACGCATCAGGACCCTGAATGACCACAACTGTCGATTTGACATTTAACGACCTCAACCTTCCCCAACCCATATTACAGGCGTTGGAAAAGGTTGGCTACGAGAAACCTTCACCAATCCAGGCCGAAAGCATACCACTGCTTTTGGCAGGCCATGATCTGTTAGGTACCGCGCAAACCGGTACCGGAAAAACAGCCGCGTTTGCTTTGCCTATGCTGGCCAATATTGATGCCGACGCCAAGTTGCCTCAACTGTTGGTACTGGCACCGACCCGCGAACTTGCAATCCAGGTTGCTGAAGCGTTTCAGGTCTATGCCAGTTTTAGCAAGAAAATTAAAGTACTGCCAATTTATGGCGGTCAGGCTTATGACAATCAAATCCGACAACTGAAACGTGGCGTCCAGGTTGTCGTGGGAACCCCAGGTCGGGTTATCGACCATATTAAGCGCAAAACGCTGGATTTAAGTGCCCTGAAATTTCTAGTCCTTGATGAAGCCGACGAAATGCTGCGTATGGGCTTTATTGACGATGTCGAAACCATTTTGAGTCATGCTCCGCAAGAACGCCAGACGGCGTTGTTTTCTGCCACCATGCCGGGGCCGATCAAGAAAATTACCGAGCGCTACCTGAAGTCTCCCAAGCACGTAAAAATTGCTTCTAAAGTCAGTACAGCCAGCACCATTCGCCAGCGGTACTGTCAGGTTGCGCCGCATCATAAGCTTGAAGCGCTTACCCGTATCATGGAAGTCGAAGCATTCGACGGCATGATTATTTTTGTGCGGACAAAGACAGCCACGGTAGAATTGTCCGATAAATTATCGGCCCGCGGCTTCGATGTTGAGCCGTTAAACGGCGATATTCCACAGCAGGGGCGTGAGCGGACGGTCGAAAAACTGAAGCAGGGTAAAATTGATATTCTGGTGGCTACCGACGTGGTTGCCCGCGGTCTGGATGTCGAACGGGTCAGTCACGTTATCAACTTTGACATTCCATACGACAGTGAGTCCTATGTGCACCGTATTGGCCGTACCGGTCGTGCCGGGCGAAGCGGTGAAGCGATCCTGCTGATCTCCCACCGTGAAAAGCGTTTGTTGTTTTCTATTGAGAAGACTACCAAACAGCCCATTGAAGCGATGCCGATCCCGTCAATTTCTCAGTTAAACGAAACCCGTCTTGCGCGTTTCAAGCAGTCTGTGACGGAAGCCATCCGGTCCGATTCACTGGAGTCGCTGATGCCGGTCGTTGAGCAGCTGAAAGAAGAAAACGAAGCGTCACCGGAAACGCTGATGGCGGCACTGCTTAAACTTGCTCAGGGCGATGAGCCGCTGTTACTGAAAGAATCTGACCGACCGGATCTGCACAGTAAGCCCCCTCATGAAAAACGGGAACGTGACCGTCGCGAGGGTAAAGAGCGTCGTCCAAAGGCAGCGAAAGGCCAACGTAAGCCTGAGGCCGGTATGCAGCGCTACCGCATTGATGTTGGCCACACCCATGGTGCTAAGCCGGGTAATATCGTTGGCGCCATCGCAAACGAAGCCAACATGAGCGCCAAACACATCGGTGCAATTGAAATTTATGACAATTTCAGCACCGTCGACTTGCCAGAAGGCATGCCGCCGGAAACCCGCGATGTGTTGGCTAAAGCACGGGTGGCCGGCCAGCGACTGGCGATTCGGGAGTGGTCCGACACACCGCCAAAACGCCGCGAGGGTAAAAAGCGGCGGTAATGCGCTGCGACGGGGTTTGAAATAACCCAAAGGAATATCAATTCAGAAATAGTTTTTTCTGGTTTATAAGAAATGGCGCACAATAGCGCCATTCTTTTTATCTGCTACTGAGGGTTAGCCGTGAAATACTTTCCACTTTTTATCGACAGTCAGGACATACACTGCCTGGTTGTGGGAGCTGGGGAAGTGGCCGCGCGCAAGCTGGAACTGCTATTAAAAACCCAGGCCCGGGTTACCGTGGTAGCTCCGCAGATATGTGATACCGTCCAGCGACTGGCCGCCGGACCGACCGTAACCTTGCTACAGC
This sequence comes from uncultured Alteromonas sp., assembly GCA_964508695.1. Taxonomy (GTDB): domain Bacteria; phylum Pseudomonadota; class Gammaproteobacteria; order Enterobacterales; family Alteromonadaceae; genus Alteromonas. The sequence continues at coordinate 15,485 of CAZDUT010000024.1, read as the reverse complement.
GTGAGTTTGAAACACAGGATCTCAACGACAAAACACTGGTGTTTGTGGCCACAGATAAGCCCGAGGTAAATCAGTTTGTTCATGACCAGGCCGTAAAGCAAAAAGTATTGGTCAACGTCGTTGACAACACACCATTATGCCAGTTTATCACTCCGTCCATTGTTGACCGTTCACCGCTACTGATTGCTATGAGCAGTGGTGGCGTGGCACCGGTGCTGTTGCGTTACATGCGTCAAAAGCTCGAATCGTTATTACCGGCAAACCTAAGCCGGCTCGGCCGTTTTTCGGAGCGATTCCGTGAGCGTGTGAAGTCCACCCTTTCGGGGGTTACCGCCCGGCGAAACTTCTGGGAAGAGGTCTTGGACGGCGATATTGCAGAGATGGTGGAAAAAGGCCAGGATGCGAAAGCCGAGGCTGCATTTGAAACGGCACTGGCGCAGGCTGCGACGTCCGGCAGCGACATCGCCTCGGGCCAGGTCTATCTGGTTGGCGCGGGCCCTGGTGACCCGGACCTGCTGACCTTTCGTGCATTACGACTGATGCAAAAAGCCGACGTGGTAATTTACGACCGGTTGGTCTCGCCGCAGATCCTGGAACTCGTACGTCGCGATGCGGAGAAAATCTATGTGGGGAAAGCGCGCAGTAACCATACGCTGCCCCAGGATGATATTAATTCACTGCTGGTCAGCGAAGCCCAGAAAGGGCACAGAGTAGTCAGGCTGAAAGGTGGCGATCCCTTCATCTTTGGTCGCGGCGGCGAGGAGATTCAAACGCTGCTGGGCCATGGCATTGATTTTCAGGTTGTCCCCGGTATTACTGCCGCGAGCGGCGCCTCAAGCTACGCGGGGATCCCGCTTACCCACCGTGACCATGCCCAATCAGTGATTTTTGCTACCGGCCACTTAAAAGATGATACTGTCGAGCTGGACTGGCCGGCGCTGGCACAATCGAATCAAACCCTGGTCATTTATATGGGCCTGACCGGCCTGCCTCAGATTTGCCAACAGCTCATTAGCCACGGCCTGGATGCCGCTACACCAATTGCGCTGGTACAATCGGCCACAACTGACAAGCAGCGCGTCATTACCGCCACGCTTGAAACCATCAATCAGCATCCTGAGCTTCCCGACATTGCGCCCCCGGCATTGATCATTGTCGGCTCAGTGGTCTCGTTACATCAACAACTTAACTGGTTTCATTAGCGTTATTGCAGCCCTGGATTCCTGACTGACGCCAGGCTGAAACAACACCCATTGTTGCCTTTTCAGCCTGTTTGCCCCTATGCTAGTCGCACAATGCTCAGGGTGTGTGATGATCAGACTTTTACTCCGTATATTTGCCATTGCCGTGATCGCCGCTTCAGCGCAGGCGCAACAACAACATTTTGCGCAGTCCCGCGAGAATACGCAGCACACGTTCACTTATCGCTGGCTGGATAACGCGCATGAGGCGCATGAGCTGACGTTTTCATTGCCCCTGACAAAAATTGAAGCGCTTCCCACCATTCAGCCCAATTACCGTCCTGCCATCGCCCAACGTTATGTGTGGGTACAAATGATGGAATCGGCTAAGCAAATCGATCCGCGCACCGCGCGGGTGAAAATAATGCCGCGCGGTGACGAACTCATGCTGGAAATTCGCGCCCGCAGCGAAACTCTGCAACAAGAAGTGCAGGAACAGCTGCGCGAGGCGCAGCAACAGGCGTTCAGTGACTATTTACATAGCCATTATTACACGCGTTTTGTTACGCCTTATCGCGAGCAAGCTGTGAAACCGGATCATTTGCGCTATATCCGGGAAAGTATTACACCGCTTATTCCACTCTCTCAGGCGTTTTATGAGCAGGTGAGTGAAGACTCCGATGCGCGTGCGTACCTGAACTTATTATTAGGCTGGGTGCAGTCCATCCCCTATGACGCGCTGAATGGGCGAACCGGCGGCAATGGTTCGGGCTTTTCACCGCCCCTGACGTTGCTAACCCAAAACAAAGGCGACTGCGACAGCAAGGCTGTGCTGACCGCAGCGGCAACCCGGGCATTTTTACCGGACACACCGATGGTACTGGTGCTGTTACGTGCGCATGCAGTTTTAGGTCTCGCACTGACACCTCTGCCCGGCGACACACGGATAACCGTTAACAATACACAATATGTGATGTTTGACCCCACCGGCCCAGCCTTGCAGCCCTTTGGTCAGGTGTCTCCTGAAACCCAGCGTGAGCTCGCCTCTGGCTTGTATACCGCCGAAACTATCCGGTAATGCCCGCTATGGGGTCAGGCGCTGCCGGCCTCCGGCCGGCGCTTTACAGTTAAAGGTGCCGCTCGGCAAAATCGGCCAGCCGTGAACGCACCACACCGTCTAAGTTAATGGTGGCGCTGCCGGAAAAGTCTTTGAACTTCTCCACCAGGTAAGTCAGGCCCGAGGTCACGGCGCTTAAGTAATTACTGTCTATTTGCGCCAGGTTCCCGCCGACAATCAGCTTGGTGCCTTCACCACAGCGGGTGATGATCGTTTTGAGCTGGGAGGCTGTGAGGTTTTGCGATTCATCCAGAATAACAATCGAGTTCTGAATACTGCGCCCTCGCATGAAATTCACCGATTTGTACTGGATGTTGGCTTTCTCCATGATGTAACTCATCGAGCCTTTCACGTTCTCATCGTGTTTATGCAGCACTTCCAGTGAGTCGGTGATAGCCGCCAGCCAGGGCAGCATTTTTTCTTCTTCAGTACCGGGCAGAAAGCCAATAGATTCGGCAATTTCAGGCGTACTGCGGGTCACCAGGATCTTGTCATACATATTGCGCTCAACCACCATTTCAAGGGCAGCAGCCAGTGCCAGCAGGGTTTTACCACTGCCGGCCGGTCCGGTGAGAATCACCAGATCTATGTGTGGATCCAAAAGCGCATGCAATGCCATGGCCTGGCCAATATTTTTGGGTGTAATACCCCAGGCGTGACGCCCCATCAGGCGTTCGTAGCCTAAATCCAGCACCTCCATGGAGTCCTCGGTCATCGACTCCACCAGCCCGGCGAAATGGTGGGTATCATCCAACAGAAACTCATTGATGTAGGCTTCCGGCAGCATACTTCGGGGAATTTTATGGATGGTGTCCCGTCCTTCTGTACGGCTATCAACATCTTTTACCTGCTGCCAGAAATCGCCCTCAAATTTATGGTAGCCCTTCGACAGGTATTTGATATCGCTTATGAGCTGGTCAGTCCGATAATCTTCGACATGCGCCAGCCCCGCCCCCTTGGCCTTCAGCCGCATGTTTAAATCTTTGGTCACCAGCACCACTTGCTGTGGCATGTAGGTTTTTTGCAGATGCAATGCCACGTTGATAATGCGGTTGTCATTCTCATCACTGGTGAAAATCTGCTGCGCATCCATCATGGTCAGATCGGAGAAGATCGACAAAGAGCCTGTCGGCGCGGTATCGCCTGCCCCTATCCCCTCAAGGGAAACGCCGGCCAGCATGTCTTCCGGCGTCGCGTTATGCAGCAAATCCTCCATTGCACGAATCGACACACGGGCATCACGCGCCACATCCTTTTTGCTATCTTTGATGTAATCGAGCTCTTCAAGGACAGTCATGGGGATGACGACATCATGTTCTTTAAAAGACAAAAATGCGTGCGGTTCGTGTAGCAGGATGTTGGTATCCAGGACGTAGATTTTGGTTTCGGTGGATTTTTTTCGTGGCATCCTTCGCTCCAGTCAAACAAAACCAGGGCCCGTCAATACAGCTGACGCGCGGTAAGCTGTCTCGCGAAGGTGTAGGTGTCAGTCGAACCGAGCACTACACGGTATCGCATCGACATGACGACCTGCCTTTGTGGCAGTTCGTTATTCCACCATAATGGAGTTTTTTACGTTTGGCACTGTTTTTTGTTAAATTTTTTTGTGTTTTTATATGCCACCGCTGCCGTCCCTCACGCGCCGCAGATGCGCCATACTGTGCTACACTCATGAATCATTATCTGCGGTGCTGCCACAGCGTTTTTCGCTGTAAAGTGAGGAATTTAGACCGCCACACTTTTCTCTCCATTAGCCTGTGCGTACAATACCGCCCCTGAGTACAAGATGGGTGAATTATGAGTGCAGATACGCCGTTTGCTGTCGGGCAACGCTGGTTAAGTAATACAGAGTCAGAACTAGGTTTAGGTGCTGTCGTCAATGTTGATTTTCGTTCAGTCGAAGTGGTGTTCCCCGCGGTAGGTGAAAGCCGCATTTATACCAAACAGGAAGCGCCACTGACCCGGCTTACCTTTGAAGAAGGTGAAACGGTTAAAAGCGAAGATGGCTGGGAATGCACCATTACCCGCATTGAAGAAAGCAGCAACACGCTGATTTATCACGGCATTCGTGAAGACAACAAAGCCGAGGTCAGACTGCCTGAGCCACTGGTGGATCACCACATTCGACTTAATCAGCCTGAAAAGCGGCTGTTCGCCAATCAGCTCGACCACCCCAAATGGTTTGACTTACGCCTGTCGTCGGTCAGACACCATTATGACTACTATCGCTCTGATACGATTGGTCTTGCCGGCGCCCGCATCGCGCTGGTGCCGCATCAGTTACACATTGCTCAGGAAGTGGGAAATCGCCACGCGCCGCGGGTTTTACTGGCCGACGAAGTGGGCTTGGGTAAAACCATTGAAGCCGCACTCATTATTCACCGCCAGATAAAAACCGGACGCGCCAGGCGGGTGCTTATTCTGGTGCCTGACTCCCTTGTTCATCAGTGGCTGGTTGAAATGCTCAGGCGGGTTAACCTGGCGTTTTCAATCTATGATGAAAGCCGTTGCGAGGCACTCGATGACAGTGAAGGTAATCCGTTTGAAAATGATCAGCTGGTTTTATGCAGCCTGGACTTTTTAACTAATAATCCCGAGCGGCATCTTCAGGCGCTGAATGCAGACTGGGATATGCTGGTGGTCGATGAAGCACACCATCTTAAGTGGTCAGAAGATGCGCCCTCTGCGCAATATCAGTGCGTTGAAGCCCTGGCCAATGCCATAGACAGTGTCCTGTTGCTAACGGCAACCCCTGACCAGCTTGGTCATGAGAGCCATTTTGCCCGCCTGCGGTTGCTGGATCCTGCGCGCTTTCACGATTACCAGCATTTCCTGACCGAAGAATCGCGCTACAGTGAACTGGCTGATGCCGTCGCGCCGCTGTTATCCGACACCGCACCGACAGATGCTCAGCGCGCCCAGCTCGACAAGCTGGCGCCTGAAGTAATGACGCATGCTGGCGATCTTAACGAGCCTGAGGCACGCAATGCGCTGTTGCATCAGCTGATTGACTGTCATGGCACCGGCAGACTGCTGTTCAGAAACCGTCGGGCCAGCATTGAAGGCTTCCCGGAACGGGTGATGCTCGACTACCCGCTGCCCTTACCGGAGGAATACGAACAGGCTGTATCAGGGGAAGATTTAACCCTGGCCATGTACCCGGAGCGTCAGTCTAAACTGGTATCCGGTTGGACAGATATTGATCCACGGGTTGACTGGCTACTCAGCTTTTTGGGCGATATCAGACCCGAAAAGGTACTGCTTATCTGCGCCAGTGCTGTGACCGCGCAACAGCTTGGTGAGGTCATTCGTCAGCAAACCGGTATTCGCCATAGCGTGTTTCACGAAGGCATGACAATCGTTGAACGGGATAAAGCCGCCCATTATTTTTCCGAGCAGGAAGACGGCGCACAAATTTTACTGTGCAGCGAAATAGGCAGTGAAGGCAGAAACTTCCAGTTTGCCCACCACCTGGTGTTGTTTGACTTACCACTGACCCCGGACCTGCTTGAGCAGCGCATTGGACGTCTTGATCGGATTGGCCAGGCCAATGATGTTCAAATTCACGTCCCCTACCTGGAAGACACCGCTCAGGAGGTACTTAAAGAGTGGTATGACGAAGGGCTGGACGCATTTTGCCATACCTGTCCCACAGGTCAGGGTGTATTTGATGATGTCAAAACCCTGCTACTGGCGGCCTGTCTTGAACCGGACGACCCCATGGCACGGGCTGAACTGATTGATCGCAGTGAGCACGTTAACCGCGAACTCACCGCGCAACTGGAAGCCGGGCGTGACCGCCTGCTGGAACTCAACGCATCGGGCGACGGCAAGGTCGGAACCTTACTGGAGTCGATCATTGAACTGGATTCAGACCTGAGCCTGTCACGATTTATGGGCCGCTTGCTGGATGCCATCGGCGTGAATCAGGAAGAAAAAGGGAACGACTGCTTTATTCTCCAGCCCGGTGAATCCATGGTGAGCCAGTTACCCGGTCTGCCAGCGGAAGGCATGACGGTCACCTACAAGCGGCGCGTCGCCACTGCGCTCGAACATGTGCATTTCCTCAGCTGGGACCACCCCCTTGTTCACCATGCCATAGACATGGTACTGACCGATATTCACGGTAAAAGCAGTATTGGTTTCGTTGCCGACCCTTCCTTACCTAAGGGGGCTTACTGGTTAGAAGCGCTGTTTATCCTGGATGCCAACGCGCCCAGACAATTGCAGTTAAAGCGGTTTTTGCCGACCACACCAATACGGCTGTGCATAGACGCCCAGGGCAACCCTGAGGATCTGGATTTTGAGGTGCGCCGTCCGGCTGGCAGAAAAATTGCCAAGCAACTGCTTGGCGCGCTTCAGCAGCCACTCAGTGGCCATATTGAAAAAGCGCGCAAGCTGGCGCATCAGCAAGCAAATCAAATACAGCACGATGCGCTTGAAGAAGCGCACCAGGTGCTGGGCGCGGAGGCGCAGCGTTTGCGCGATTTGCAAAAGCGCAACCCGGCAATTCGGGACAGTGAAATCGACTTTGTTGAACATCAGCTGTCGGCACTGGATAAGGCTATCCAGCGCGCTGACGTTCAGCTTGATGCGCTGCGCATAGTGGTGAACAACCCCTGATGGGCAATCCTGACTTTGTTTACAACCCGCCTGCGTCCCCGGTGTTGTCGGTGGTTTACCAGGATGACGATATTCTGGTGGTCAACAAACCCAGCGGGCTGTTAAGTGTCCCGGGGCGTATACCTGCACATCAGGACTCCATGGTAAGGCGCGCACAACGGGTGTTTCCAACTGCCAGCGTGGTTCACCGGCTTGACATGGCAACCTCTGGCTTACTGATTCTGGCATTAAACAAAGCGGCCAACAGTGAGTTGTCCCGACAGTTTCGCGAACGCATTCCCAAAAAGCGCTATTATGCGCGGGTTGACGGTCAGCTTCAGCAGGATAGCGGCGACGTGACCGAACCGCTTATTGTCGACTGGCCGAACCGACCTAAGCAGAAGGTCTGCTATGACAGTGGCAAAGCGGCGCTTACCCACTATTCTGTTGTCCGCCGCGAGTCAGGCGAAACACTGGTGGAACTGCATCCGGTCACGGGCCGTTCCCATCAGCTACGGGTGCATATGCTGGCGCTCGGCCATCCCATTTTAGGTGACAGGCTGTACGCAACGCCCGAAGCAAAAGCCCGGGCGACGCGGCTTCAGCTTCACGCGCAAACCTTAATCATTCAACATCCTGTAGGCGGCCACTGGATGCATTTTGTCAGTCAGATACCGTTCAGTGATTTCACACCGCCTCCTCTTTCGCTTACACAGGACTGAAGGTTTCGGCTGCGTGGCCGATACTGGTGGTATGAACTGCTTACAGACCCGCGCCACATGAAAAATTCACTGAGACAGGTAACCCAGGTCCTGTTCGCCGGACTTTTCTTTATGCTGTTTTCAGCCGCGGCGTCCGCGTTGTCAGCGGATACCGACAGACAGTTTTTCGACGATGAAACCCAGCCGCTGATGGTGGGCGAACAGCAGGTGGATAGCTTTCCCTCCTCCTCTGCGATGCCATTAAAGCGTGGTGTCGCTGTCATCTTCTACGAGTCAGGCAGTATCGGTCTGACGTTCGATGTCGCCGCGCAAATCGCAATGCGGCTAAATGGCCTGGGCTGGGATACCCTGCTGGTACCGGCTATGCTCACTCCCCCGTCTGATCTCCCGGCGGGCAGCGACGAGGGCGCAGGCAGCGCTCAGCAAGAAACCGTCGCGCTGCCCCCCGCTTATGACTATGCGGGCTCACGCGCAACCTTCCGGATGCTGTACGGCGCGGTTACCCAACACATTGCCGATAAAAAGGGGTTCAGAATGGTCCTTGCGCAGGGCATGACCGCCGCACTATTACTGGATACCGGCAGCAAGGACGCCATTACCCTGCCCGACACCGCCGTGGTGGTATCCCCCTTCTGGCCTCAACGGGACCATAACCTGGCTGTTGCAGAGCACCTTGCAACCACGACCTTTCCGGTACTGGATATCGGGTTAAACGATTACAACCACTGGTCACTGGCGACGCGTCAGCAAAGAAGTCAACGGGCGCAGACCGCGCTGAAACTGCATTACCGGCAACAGATCATGCTGTCACTGGGCACGTCTGCCATCGCCGGCACGGTTCGCTATTCTGGCCGTCATCCGGGCGTTGCATCTCTGTCGACCGCGACCTCAGCAGTGAGGATGTCAGTCTCGCCGTTTGCCAACCGCCTGACAAACCGGGTTTACGGCTGGACCACGTACCTGGGTTGGTAAGCGCTGTACATAAAATATACTGCCAATATTTTTTAACCGATAATTCAAACGCCTCACCCCAAATCCCGCTTTGCGGGGCGGCAATGTTGCATCGGGTGGCTATACTTGAACAATGATTTATTCGAAGGTGGTTGGTAGCGCGTGAAAGTGAAAGCGTTTATTAATCTTAAAGCCCGGCAGCTGTGTTATTACCTGCGCGCATTCTGGCAGGGGGATCTGCCGTTTAACGAATTGGAACTGTTTTTCTGGGATACGCTGGAAGAATGGGGACAGGTAGAGTACCAGCTTGGTCAGCCGTACAGCCAGAAAGAGCGGGTATTCTGGCACGTGTTGCACCAAATGCATTTCTGGCATGAGGACAAACTCATGTACGACAATTACCTGATCGACGAACTGGCCAATTGCATATGCTACCTTGAAGGGAAGGGACTGTGTCCCTTTGACTGTGTCGGCATTCGCCCGTAATCACTCCCGGGCGAGTCTCTGAACGCCCCTCCCCTGACCTTTATCGCTACGCCACACTGAGCACCGTGTAGCATGATTGCCTGCGCGCAATTTGCCGCGCTGTCGTAAACGGTTGCACCTGATGTAAATTAATGGCCCAATACCGTTTTCCGCCAAAAAGTAGTTGTCGCAGTGATCCGCTCCTTTCGTGCATTTTTAGATCGTCGCCTGATCAGTATATTTTTGTTTGGCATTTCCAGTGGCTTTCCCTGGGTCATGATAGGATCTGTGCTGTCAGCGTGGCTGAAAGACGAAGGCCTCTCTCGCTCGGCAATTGGCTTGTTCGGCACAATATTCGCTGTGTATTCGGTGAATTTTTTATGGTCGCCACTGGTCGACAGGCTGCGCCCCAGGTGGCTTGGCCAGCGACGTGGCTGGATCCTTGCCATGCAGTTGGGGATTACCCTTTGCTGCGTTTACATGGCAACACTTGGCGCCCAGCACGACCTGTTCAGCATCGCGTTAGTGGGATTGCTGATTGCCATTTTCTCCGCTACCCAGGATATTGCCATCGATGGCTACCGTATCGATGTCATTGAAGAGCATGAACGGGAAAAGCTGTCATCAGGTTCCTCCATGGCAACTGCCGGGTGGTGGACGGGCTATGGCGGCTTAGGCGCACTGCCGTTTTTTATCGCCGATACCAGTGGCTGGTACTGGCCACAAATTTACCTGTTACTCGCGTGCGGTATGGGCTGTTTGGCGCTGGCGACCCTGTTTGCCCGAGAACCCGACATAGACCGTGAGGCGATTCGTGCTGCGGCCCTCGATGCCTACCGTGGCAGACTTCCCAGTGCCGGAGGGCATCCCGTGCTGCGAAAAATGAGCAGTTGGATCATGGTCACCCTGGTTGAGCCATTCCGCGATTTTTTCGTGCGCAATGGGGTGCGTCTGGCGCTCTCGATATTATTGTTCGTATTTTTATTCAAAATTGGTGAAGCCTTTCTGGGCCGCATGAGCATCGTGTTCTATAAAGAAATTGGCTTTTCCAACAGTGACATTGGCAGCTACTCCAAATTGCTCAACTGGTGGGTGACTATTGTCTTCTCTATTATTGGCGGTGCGGTCAATATTCGCTATGGCATTTACCGCGGCCTGATGATTGCTGGCATAGCCATGGCATCATCCAACCTGATGTTTGCCTGGCTGGCATCCACGGGTCCCAGTACCTCGCTGCTTGCCGCCGCGGTGGTGATTGACGGTTTTACTGCATCGTGGAGTACCGTTGCCATGGTGGCCTTCATCTCACTATTGTGTAACCGTGCTTTCAGCGCCACCCAGTATGCACTTATGGCGTCGTTGAGCGTAGCCGGCAGGACGGTACTGGCATCAGCCAGTGGCTTCATTGTTGACGGGCTTGATGGCGACTGGAGCCTGTTTTTCATTCTTACCGCCATCATGGTGATCCCGAGCCTGGTTTTTCTGTACACAATCCGCCATCAAATTGTCAGACTGGAAGGGGGCACCTGACGCGCTGATTGTCGCAAACCGGCTAACTTGCTTTGCAATTAGGGATAACACTCTTTATGTTGGGAGAGTGACCGAACGTGCTGGCTCGATAGTGTGCTTAATCGTTAAGTTCTCACCACCGGGCAGTCGCTTTAAGCAGGGAATAGCTGATGAACAATGTGAAGGAAGCGCGACAAACGTTGAGGCGCGCTCACCTGATTACTCTACTCATTATCGGGGCAACTACGCTCATCCTGGTCGTAGGCATGTACTGGCTGTCCCGCTCTGACAGCATTACACCAAGACTGGTAAATCTGGCTGGTGAGCAGCGCGCCCTGACACGCCAGATGTCCTTTTTGCAGTACCAGCTTAAGATCGCACCGGGTAATGACCCGGCCAGGTTGCAGGAGGAACTGCACGACCTCGCCAACCGCTTCGAGGCGAATCATGCGGTGCTTACCGGACGTCAGACGTTGACCGGTCGGCGGGCCCCCCTAACCGACGGGATCAAGCGCTATTACTCATCACAATTACTGTCGCTGGATGAACGCGTTAGCCGTTTTGCCGAGCGGGCACTGGAAATGGCAGCTCTGCCAATCAGTGCCTTACCCGCACACCCTACTCCCAGCCAGTCAGAGATAAATGGCTTGTATGATCGTTTGGATGGCGCCGTGCAGCTATTTGAGCGTTTGCTGAGAAAACACGATGCCCAAAAGAATCAGTGGCTGGCAGGCGGACTGTTGGTCCTGCTGTCCGTGCATCTGGTATGCTGGCTACTTTTTTTACAGCCGGCCAGAAAAAAAGCCTTCGCAGTCACGTCAGCGCTACAAACCGATTTGCGCAATGCCCGGCAGCTCGAACAGCAAAACAATTCTTCGGCAGAGGCCAGAGCACGCTTTCTCACCACCATCAGTCATGAGTTTCGCAGCCCTATCAGCGCGATTGTCGGTGCGCTGGAACTTATCCCGAATATGCGTGATAAACAGGATGAGCTGGTTCAGCAGGCGGAACAGGCCTGTTACCGCTTATTAACGCTGACCAACAACTTGCTGGATATCATGGGCGATGAGGTAGGTGTAGCCGATGATCAGCCCATCAGCTTCGATTTGGTGGCCTTGCTTGATGAATGTATTTCCCCCTTCTCTGCGCCCAGCCGGACCAAGAAGCTTGAGTTCGGTATGCGCTGCGAAACCGCGCTCCCGACCTTCGTCAGTGGTTATCCCGACTCCATCGCGCGGACAATCCGCAATGTCATGGACAATGCGGTGAAATTCACCTCTGACGGCTTCATCAATGTCTTGGTGAGCTGCCACGTGGTAAATAAGCGCTATCAACTCAGCGTCAAAATTATCGATAGCGGCATTGGTATAAAAGAGGGCGATCAAACGCGTATTTTTGAACGATTTTACCGCGTCGATGCACCCGGTTATCAACAGTTCTCCGGAGCAGGTGTTGGCCTTTCGGTTGCCCGCAAGCATGCCGAGCAAGTCGGCGGACGCATCCACCTCGCCAGCCAGCCCGATATTGGCAGCGAATTCACACTTGAGTTTCCGCTTATGCGCAGCAACCAAAAAGAAACGGACCGACACCCGGATTCGTCCATCCGTTTTGCTGTCGTTGATGATCTGCAAATTAGCCGGCTGCATGTGAGCAACCTTATTCGCCGGGAAGGTTACAGCGCGGCCTGCTATTCATCAGCGTCGGAGTTTCTGGCACACACTGACATTACTCAGTTCACCGCGATCATTGCCGACTTTTACATGCCGGGCATCAACGGGCTTGAGCTGGCGGCCACGGTGACGGCTATGCTGGGTAAGCGTACGCCACCAATCATTATGATGTCTGCCACACCGGACATTGCCAACATCATGGCGAACAGCAACCTCGGCACCTGGCAGGCGTTTGTGAAGCCAGTGGATAACCGACGCCTGGTCGATTCATTGCATCAGCTGGCCGAACAAACGTTCAGCACCATCCATGCGGTGAGTAAAGCCCGGATACTGGTTGTGGAAGATGAGCCTATTAATGCAGAAATCATCAGTCATATGGTGCGCTGTATGGGGCACGAAAGTGTCGTGGTGCATACCGGTGAAGAGGCGCTGGAACAACTCAATGTCGAGTCGTTTGACGCTATATTACTGGATATTAACCTGCCGGATATGAATGGCATTGAGGTTGCGATCATTGCGCGCGAAAAAGGGCTTAAAATGCCAATCATTGCGGTGACCGCCAATGCATTCACCGAGGATACGCAAGAAGTCCGGCAGGCCGGTATTCGTTACCATCTGGTAAAACCCGTCACCTATCAGGAACTGAAAAATACCCTGAGGTTGTCACTCACTTACCGCTGACCGGGTTTGATACTGGTTTCGCCCCTTAGCCTTGGCGTCATACAGCGCCTGGTCGGCCTGTTCCAGCCATTGCATTGACGACTGGTATTCAGGTGAAAAGGCGGCCAGCCCCAGACTGACGGTGAAGCGTATCACTTCACCTTCATGTATCACTTCCTGTTGTTCACACAGTTTACGTATACGTTCAGCAACATTGACCGCATTGCTACAGTCCGAATCAGACAGTATTATTGCAAATTCCTCGCCCCCGTACCGGCCGGTCAAATCGGTTTCACGGACACTTTTTTTGATCACCGCGGCGAGCGTCTGTATTACCTTGTCACCCGCCTGGTGGCCATAGGTATCGTTGACCTGTTTAAAGTGATCAATGTCCAGCATCATGGCAGTTACCGGCTTTTGTCGGCGCCGGGCCAGCTTGAATGTGTTGTCAAAACGCTCCTGCCAGTAGCGACGGTTGTACAGGCCAGTCAGGCCGTCAACCCGGCTCATCACCTGCAGTTCCTGATTAAGCTGTTCCACCCGGGTCTTACCCAACGCCTGATCGGTAACGTCGTACACCAGCATGCACAGTCTGTCGACCTCACCACTGTCCGCAATCAAGGGGAACATGGTGACATTCTGATACATATACTCAGTACTGGAGGTGACTGGCCGGTTGCTGCCAAACTTAAACAGGTACTGGCGTTGCTCCCAAATCAGAAAAACCGGCGTTTTCAGATTAAACACCGGGCCCGCTTTTGCGCGCAGCCATTTTTCGTCTATTTCAGGGAAATGACGAAACAGCGACGTACCGCACACCTTGTCTGAGCTAAGCGCGGAATTGTTTTGCATGAACTGGTTCCAGACCTCTATTTGAAATTTGCGGTCCAGTACGACAATGCCGACCTCAATAGAGCGAAACAGCGCCTCCATCCAGTCATCAGTTACCGGTGATTGGCTCATCCCCCTTCCTTATCAACAAAGCGGGTATAGATTTGCTCCATGGCATTGTCCGGAAACAGTAACAGCAAATCAAAGCTGATATCACGGCTCTTGATCGCGTAACCAATCTCAACGGTCATGATTTTGTCCAGGTGACGAATGTTGTCTTTAAGCAGCACATCCAGCCCCTGATGGCGTCCAAGTAATATAGGATGGCTGTGGCTGAAGTGCAGATCGAGCTGTTCAGAGAGCGCATTCAGGCAGGCACCAATAAGAATATTCGAGACATCCATCAGCGCCTCGAGCTCCTGACGGTGAACATCCAGCGACTTTTCGTACTGCAACAGTTCAACGATGTTGGCCGTGTTGGTATCACTGAAAATAACCAGCGCTTCACCTTTTATACCGGCGCTGACAAAGCCTTTTGATACTGCCGATACGCGCTCGTTATGATTGATTTCCGCCACTGCCATTAACAGTTCGCTGCTTTCCAGCATATTGACGTTGGGGATCGGTAAGTCGATAAACTCGCCCATAAGTTTCGCGAGGTTTTCGCCAGCCCGTCCCATAGCGACATTCACCAGCTCACGGTACGCATCCAGTTTATCTTCATCGCTGGCCCGCAAGCCCGCTTCAGGTAATGCGGGCGCATGTGTGGCAGCACTGTCACCACTGTATATGCCATACTGCTTGAGTATGGTTGTCAGCTTCTCGTTATCGATCGGCTTGCGTATGAAATCCAGAGCCCCCATCGCCACCATGCGGCTGCGGGCGGCGGGCTGAACATCTCCGGACACCACGATGACCAGGCAGGGTAAGTCTTCATCTTTTATCACCTGCATCGTCTGGTAGCCGTCCATCACCGGCATGTTCAGATCAAGAAACATGATATCGCCTTTGCCGTCCCGAATAAGCGACAGCGCTTCCTGTCCATGCTCAGCAAACGACAATGTAACGTCCCACCCATCCGGAATGCTCCGCGCCATTTGTTTACGCGCGAAAGACGAGTCATCACAGATCAGGACGTGGGTGGTCATGCTCGCGCGCTCCTATATCGCTACCGGCGCTTTAATGTGAGGGTGGGCCTGGTAATCCTTGAGGGCGAAATCATCAAAGCTGAATGCAAAGATATCTTTTACCTCTGGATTAATTTCCATTGTGGGTCGTGGGTATGGGGTGCGTGACAATTGTGTATCAACCTGCTCCATGTGATTACTATAGAGATGCGCATCGCCCAGAGTATGAATAAAGTCACCAGGCTCCAATTCGCACACCTGTGCAATCATCATCGTCAGCAGTGCATAACTGGCGATGTTAAACGGTACGCCAAGGAAAATATCCGCGCTGCGCTGGTAAAGCTGGCAGCTTAGCTTGCCTTCCTGCACGTAAAACTGAAACAGCGTATGGCACGGCGGCAGCGCCTGCTTGCCCCGCGCCGCGTTATCTTTGGGTGACAGGCTGGCATCCGGCAACACTGCCGGGTTCCAGGCACTGACAATCAAACGACGGGAGTCCGGGTTGGTTTTAATCTGCTCAATCACCTCACTGATCTGGTCAACGCTGGTGCCATCGCCGCGCTCCCAGGAACGCCACTGATGGCCGTAAACTGGTCCCAGTTCGCCGTCGTCAGTGGCCCACTCATCCCAGATCGATACGCCGTGCTCTT
>CAZDUT010000023.1:0-22241 GCA_964508695.1 uncultured Alteromonas sp. | reverse complement strand
ACAGTAATGACTCTCGGATAGTACCATGGCCAAAGCAGCAACCACGTTTACCTGGCAAGGTAAAGACAAAACCGGCAACAATCGCAAAGGTGAAATTTCGGCGACCTCGCTGAATGAAGCAAAGAACCTGCTCCGTCGCCAAGGCATTTCTGCCAACAAGGTCAAAAAACTCAGCACGCCGCTATTTGGCAGTAGAAGCAAAAAAATTACCCCCGCCGACATTTCAGTTGTCTCCCGGCAAATTGCCACCATGCTGAACGCTGGCGTGACGCTTATCCAGTCTCTGGAAATGATTGCCCAGGGGCATGGCAAAGAATCCGTGCGTAAGCTGCTAAACGAAATTACCGAAGAAGTGAAATCCGGTAATCCTTTATCCGGCGCACTGCGCAAGCATCCAGAGCATTTTGATGAGCTTTATTGCGACCTGGTCTACACCGGCGAGCAATCCGGTGCGCTTGAAACGATTTATGATCGTATCGCCACCTATAAAGAAAAAGCAGAAGCACTGAAATCTAAAATCCGCAAAGCGATGTTTTATCCGATTGCGGTACTGGTCGTGGCCTTCATTGTGACGACTATCCTGCTGATTTTTGTAGTACCGCAGTTCGAAGAAATATTCAGCAGCTTTGGCGCTGAACTCCCTGCCTTTACGTTATTTGTGCTGGCAATATCCGCATTCATGCAGAATTACGGGTTATACATGGCAATAGGCGCCGGTATAGGCGGCTATCTGTTTATGCGCGCTTATAAAAAATCACCCAAACTGCGTGACAGCATTGACAGAAAAGTACTGAAAGCACCGGTTGTGGGCGAAATTCTGAAAAAGGCCAGTATTGCCCGATTTACCCGTACGCTGTCGACCACCTTTGCCGCTGGGGTACCGCTGATTGGCGCACTGGAATCGGCCGCTGGCGCCTCCGGCAATGCGGTCTACCGTGACGCTATCATGTTTATCCGCAAAGAAGTTGCCGGCGGTATGCCCATGCACTCGGCAATGCGCGCAACCAATGTGTTTCCGGACATGGTCACGCAAATGATCGCCATCGGTGAAGAGTCAGGTGCCGTAGATGAAATGCTGAACAAAATTGCCACTATCTACGAAGCCGAAGTCGACGATATGGTTGACGGGCTGACCAGTCTTCTTGAGCCAATGATCATGGCCGTTCTGGGTGTGGTCATCGGTGGCCTGATTATCGCCATGTACCTGCCAATCTTTGAAATGGGTAACGTGGTTTAACCTACGACTGCCCGATTCACTGACAGGGCGTTGCGCTTGGCCGCGCCCTGTGGCAGTCTGCTCCAGCCTTCAATAAACTGAATATGTCTATGGACGCCATCATCCAGCTAAGCCTGCTTCACCCTACCGCCTTTTATACACTGGTGTTTATTGTCAGTCTGATGGTGGGTAGCTTTTTAAACGTTGTGATTTACCGCTTTCCTATTATGATGGAGCGAAGCTGGCAGCGCGAATATGCGAGCTATTTTGATACTGGCCACAACGCCCCGACTACAGAGCCATTTAACCTGGTCAAGCCCGACAGTACGTGCCCACAGTGCGGTCACAAGATCCGGGCATGGGAAAATATTCCGGTGCTCAGTTACCTGTTACTGCGTGGTCGCTGTGCGGGCTGCCAGACGCGTATCTCTATCCGTTACCCGCTGGTTGAATTATTTACTGCTGTTGTAGCAACTCTCGCGGCAATGCACTTTGGCCCATCGCCTGCAGCGCTTGTCGCCATCCTCGTGAGTTATCTGCTGGTAGCACTGATTTTTATTGATTTAGATAAAATGCTATTGCCCGATCCCATGACCTTATCGCTGTTATGGCTTGGCCTGTTAGTCAGCACGCAAGAGATTTTCGTTTCGCCACAGGATGCCATATTAGGTGCCATCTTTGGATACTTAAGTTTATGGTCTGTGTACTGGCTGTTTAAGCTGGCGACGGGCAAAGAGGGGATGGGCTATGGTGATTTTAAGCTGCTGGCAGCGCTTGGCGCGTTTACTGGCTGGCAGGGCCTCCCGGTCATTATTTTACTGTCATCCTGTGTCGGTGCAGTGGCGGGCATTGCCATTATGCTGTTCCAGAATAAAGGCAAGTCACTGGCTATCCCTTTTGGCCCTTACCTGGCCGTTGCGGGCTTTCTTACCCTGCTGTACAAACAGCAGATTATTACAGCCTACCTTGACTGGGCGATTGGCTGATGTCCGGCTTGGTTATCGGCCTTACCGGTGGAATCGGCAGTGGTAAGTCAGCAGCAAGTGATGCGTTCGCCGCCTTAGGTGTTGATGTTGTCGATGCCGACGTGATCGCCCGCGATGTGGTTGCGCCAAGCAGCGAAGGGCTTCAAAAGATCACTGCGCATTTTGGCGATACGGTGTTACTCCCGGACGGGACGCTTGACAGGGCCGCAATCCGGGAGCGCGTTTTTGCTGCACCGGACGAAAAAGCCTGGCTCGACGGCCTGCTCCATCCAATGATCCGTGAACACATGCAAACTGCAATCAACGCAGCCACCTCCCCCTACTGTATTCTTGCTGTGCCCTTGCTGGTCGAAAATAACCTTGTCGCAATGGTCGATCGTGTAGTCGTCGTTGACTGCCCTGAATCATTACAACTCTCACGGGCCTTGAAACGCGACGGAAGCAGCGAGCAAACCATTCGCAATATAATCGCGGCGCAGGCTAGTCGTGAAGCGCGACTGGCGGTCGCCGATGACATCATTGATAACAGTGGCTCACTTGACGCGTTAAAAACGCGGGTACGACAACTTCACCTGAACTATTGTCGCCTTTCCGGCGTCTCATAATCACATCCTGACGCTTTTTTAGTAACGCTAGTGACGTCTATTTGAGCATCGCCTTGCGCGAGTGCTTGAATTTTTTCTGTTTTTGCGTTTAATTGCGCGTAAGTAACTCATTAAGGACTCGCATGACTGACGCTGTACTTGAATTCCCTCTTAAGGAAAAGGTTAGAAATTACCTGCGCGTAGAACAACTACTGCGTCTGCTGCGCAGTAGCGCAAAATCGCAGGATCCCCAGCTTCAGTTTGTATTTTTTGAGCAGCTTTTTATCTTACTGGATCTGGTCGAACGGCTGGACTTACGCACTGACATTCTCAAAGACCTGGATGTGCACGAAAAAAGTCTGGTGTATTGGTCTCAACACCCTAAAATTGACAGCGATGCCCTGGATCAGGCACTTAAGCACCTGCTGGCGGTACGTGCTGAATTAAAAGCCTCAACCCGCTTTGGTATTGATTTAAAAGACGATAAGTTTCTTTCCAGTATTCGCCAACGCTTTGCCATACCTGGTGGAGCCTGTGCGTTTGACCTGCCTAACCTGCACTACTGGCAAAACCTGCCGGCAGCACAGCGTCAGAAAGATTTTTCCGGCTGGCTGAAAAGTTTGAAGTTACTTGAAGAGTCAGTCTTACTGAATCTGTCGTTTATTCGTGAGCGTGGCAGCTATATGCAAAAAATTGCAGAAAACGGGTTTTATCAGGGCGCGGCAGAAGATAAAAACGAGTTGATACGCGTGAAATATCCGGGTGATGAAAATATCTACCCGACGTTCAGTGGCAATAAATACCGATACGCGCTGCGCTTTATGCGCTTTGTTACCGAAAACGACCAGTCTTCTGCAGCCGATACTGACGTCACGTTCTCACTGGCGATTTGTTAAGCACGCTGCGGACAAAATTATAATCACCCGGCATGACGGAGAGTTCAATGAAGGTAACCTGCCCAATTTGTGATAAAACAGTAATCTGGAATGAACAAAGTCCATTCAGGCCTTTTTGCTCCAAGCAGTGTCAGCTCATTGATCTTGGTGAATGGGCCAGCGAAGATCGGGCGATTGCGCAAAAAGAGTCACAGCAAGCCGTGCCAGATGAAGAGGAAATTGAAGCTATGCTGGCGCAACAGGAACGCGATTTTTTCAAACAATAAAGGAAACGCATGAGTACGCGGATAGCCCTCGTGGGCGGCACCCATGGCAATGAAACAAGTGGCATTCAGCTTATCAGGAATTATCGAACGTATGGCTTACCTGAGCTTGCGGAAGGGCTGGAGGTGTCGCTTCATCTTGCTAATCCGTCCGCTATCGCGGCAAACGTTCGCTTTGTTGATGAAGATCTTAACCGGCTGTTTACACCTGAACGACTTACCGCCGGAGGCAGCAGTAAAGAAGCAATACTTGCCAGCCACCTGAATGAAACCTTAGGGCCAAAAGGCAATAGCGCGTACGATGTTGTCATCGACATCCACAACACCACCAGCAACATGGGCGCCACGCTTATTTTACTTAGTGCCGATAGCTTCAATATTCAGCTGGCGCGGTATGTCAAACAACAAATGCCCCAGGCTAATATATTACTTGAAGACGAAAAATCCTTTGCCGACCACGCCTATCTGTGTACCCTGGGACGCCGTGGCGTAATGGTGGAAGTGGGTGCCCAGCCACAGGGCGTGCTGCGTGAAGACGTATTACTTCAGGCCCAAACGCTAACAGAAACCATACTGAGTTTTTGTGCACTCGATGAGCTACCAGACCTGCCCGCGTGCACCGCCTACCGCCTCGGCGAAAACGTGCACTACCCGCTTGACCACTATGGCTTTCGGACTGCGATGCTCCATCATGAACTTCAGGACAACGATTTTCTGCCTCTGATGCCCGGCCAACCGGTGTTTCGCACATTTAACGGACAGGATATTACCTGGTGGCAGGACTCTCCCACCTACCCACACTTTATTAACGAAGCGGCGTACCACAAACAGAATGTCGCGTTTGCAACGGCTACGCAGATAACCTTGTAAGCGCGGTCACGGCAAACTGTTCAACTACTGCCAGCGATCTAAAATCTCCTGATACACGCCGGAGGCCCGCATGTCGGACAGTACACGATTAAAGTTTTTGCGTAATTGCGGATCCTTTACAATCGCGCCGTAGGGCCGGGTTTGAAAAATCGGATGAACCGCCAACGGTGTGTCGGGAAAGTTTTTCTGCATGATGTAAGTGAGTAAGCGCCGCTCGCCCACCACCACATCAGCACGATCATTGACCAGCAACCTCAACTGAACAATCCGCTCAGCTTTTTCAAGGTAGCCATCTCCCTCTACTGCTCTGGCGAATTCCGGGCCCAGCACTGATTTAGCGCTTTGATAGGCTATGACCCGTTTACCCGTCAGGTCGTTAACACTGTTCAGAGAATAGTTGCTATCGGCCAGCGAAACAGCGACGTCCTCAAACGGCAGGTAGGCCTGAGTCAGGTACCCTCTGGAGGCCTCAAACGCAGCGGGACTGGCAATGTCGTACTTGCCCGCGCGATAGTCGGCAATCAGCCTGTTGTAAGCAAGAAGGTGAAACTCGGCATCATAACCAAGCTCTGAGGTAATATGGCGAATGATATCGACATCAATGCCGACCACACCTGCGCCTTCTTCGTAAAACGCCCACGGCGGACCAATATTCACGGCCACCTGAAGAGGCTTATCACTGGCACTTGCCTGAAAGCACGCCAACACCAACAGCACGACTATTTGCTTTACCACTGCTTCACGACCATCCTATATCGTTATGTGCATGACCCCAGCATAATACAGGTAGCACCGGCAGCGGTAGTCTCCTGTACAAATACCTGTATCAAACCAGCTTGCGCGCACCTACCCGCTATTACTAATCTTTATAAAACAGAGCGTTGCGATTTCCCTTTCAACATTCCCTCGTACCACATCGCTTTGCGAAAAGGAGATAAAAACCAATCGATACAACGCCTGACGACCGGGTTATGGTGCTATACAGCGGGGATCATATGAACCTGCGTTAGCTGTTTTTCGACGCGACACCAGAGTATCATCGTGCGCAAATGGCTAGTTGCCTGTCCACCCACCACTACTCGCTCCCCTGTCTGCCAGAGAGCTCAGTGGCTAGCCGTCGTCGCATAAGCCGCAGATAAAGGCCCGGCAACACACGATACAGCAAGCTCGCCAGCATGGTAAACCGGTCAGGGAACAGCCGTGCTTTACGTTTATCTAACGCGGTAAGGATTTGACCAGCCATCCAGCGGGTGCTGCGGATCTTGCCCGTTGTCGAACGCTTATGCCGGGCCAGACCGCCCTGTCCATCCAGAGCATGGTGCTCAATAGGCGTATCCAGAAAACTGGGATAGACCATCAGAATATGAAGTCCCCGGCTGGTGATTTCTGCCCGTAAGGTTTCAAAATACTGATGTAATGCGGATTTGGCGGCGCAGTACCCTGCTCGCCCTACCACCGGCATCCAGCCTGCCATTGAACCAATGTTCACTACGCAGGCGTTGCGACTCAGCTTCAGTCGTAATCCCTGTGTCAGTTGCACCGGCGCAAAATAATCAATTGCCATTACTGAGCGCATAACGTCGATATCCGTATCCATAGCCAGAGAGCGGTGCGTAATACCGGCATTATTAATCAGCAAGTCAATCTGCTCAACGCTGTGTACGACCTCGCTGATAAGCCGTTCGATGCTCTTAGTATCGGCCAGGTCACAGTGAATGGCTGACGCATCAGCAAGCTCCGCCAGCAGCGTCTCAAGCCCCTCGCGGTCGCGATCGACAACAATCAGGCGATGATTTGTGGCCAGCTGAAGAGAAAGCGCTCTACCCAGTCCGGATGCCGCCCCGGTAATCAATACCACTGGCTTGCGCTGTTGCGTTTTCATAGCGGAGCCCTGTGACGACTTGTCAGGTAGAGATGAAACACTTCACGGGAGGTCTTGCGCGGTGTATAACCAAACTGCGTTTTCAAAGCGTGATTGCTAAGCACAGGCCGGTAGCGCAGAAAGTCAATCTGCTCGGCTGAATAGCGGGTGAGTTTAAGCGTGTGGCCCAGTGTCAGAAGCACTTTCAGAAGCATGGCGGGCAACGTCAAAAGCGGTTTATTCAGCGCTTTGGCTATTTCATCGATTGTCATCGCACCATCGCCAGCCAGGTTAAATTGCCCGGTTTTATGGTGTGTCACACCATGCTCAATGATGTTGACCACATCCTCGTCCCAGATAAATACAAATGGCGACGATGAACCTTTGATTGCCAGCAGCCGCTTTTTGTCGAAAAGGTTTGTGATCTGATTGTTCGTGTTTTCACCTAACACTGTGCCGGCTCTCAGAACCAACTGGCGCAGGTGCGGGTGTGACTGCCGGTACGCGACAAGCATTTCCTCGACCAGTCGCTTATGCCGGCTATAAGCAAAGTGCTCATTGCCCCGTAACGGGTGTGCCTCGGTAAGCCAGGCCGGGTTATCTGCATGATAGCCGTATGCTGCACCACTGCTCGTCACCGTAATGTGTTTAACGCCTGCCTGTAAGCAGGCATCCAGTACGTTTTTGGTGCCGTTGATGTCGATATCATAGTCTTCCTCCGGCTTGCCACTGGCCTGCAACACACTTGCCAGATGCACCACATGTGTGATGCTGTGGGTAGCCATTATGTCGCTGATTGCCGGGTCGCGAACATCCAGACAATAATACTGGTAGGCCACGGGCGACGCCTGTCGCACATCAACGCCTACCACATTATTATTTTTGGCCAGGCGCGCTATCAGCCGCTGACCAATATATCCCTCGCTTCCTGTGACAAGAATATTAAGACTCATAAACGCACTCACTCCCTGCGGCACATTGTTGCGCGCGCCGGCGATCACGCCATTGCCAGAAAAAGCTCAGTGTCAGCCCTGAAATTAAATGCCATATCCCCCACCCCGCAGCAATAATGGCCATACCGGTAAGATCGGAGAAAAACGTAAAAATAATTCCCAGGCCCAGTCCGGAGTTTTGTAGTCCTACCTCCAGCGTTACCGCACGGCGATCACCACGCGTTAGCTTAGCGAGCGTCGCCATACCCCAGCCAATTGCCAGCGCCAGAGCATTGTGCACGACCACCGCGAGTAAGAAGATACTGGCGCCCGCCACAAAGCGTTGCCAGTTCAGCCCCAATGCGATTGCCACAAATCCGAACAGCGTAACTAATGAGATAAACCGGAAAAAACCTTCGCTGCGCCGGGCAAAGCGGGGAAAAAAATGTGCGCATAACAACCCGAGCGTCAGCGGCAGTGCCAACACCAGCAGCACTACCAGCAGCATGTCGGTGGCTGGTACTGAAATTTGATTTAGCAGCTCACGGGTAGAAGGATTAAGCGAGCCATAGAGCATAAAGTTTATCGGGGTGAGGAAGCTTGCCATGAGACTGGCGACCCCCGTCATACTGACTGAAAGCGCCGCATTGCCCCGCGACAAATATGTCATCAGATTAGAAAAACTGCCGCCAGGACAACAACTCACCAGGATCAGGCCTAACGCAACGTCGGCAGGCATGGAGATAAACACCGTGACCAGACAGGTCAGTGCCGGCAATATGACAAACTGCGCGGTCAGCCCGACTATCGGCCCTAACGGCTTTTTAACAACCCGCGTAAAGTCAGTTGGCGTAAGACTCAGTGCAATGCCAAACATCATCATGGCGAGAATACTGTTGAGGATAAAAAGAGTGGTATCTGCCATCAGAATTGCGCTTCCAGCTGCTTTCGCTCTGTGGTGATGGCCTTCAGATAGTGTGTCTTGTGAACATAATAGGCCATGCGCTCAACGTTAAGGTAGTGCATACCACCGTCAACGCGTTCATCTGCCCGCCGGCGTGCCCGTTCAAAAAATTGCGCAGCGGCTTGAGGGTTATCCAGTTGCAACCGGATCGTTCTGGCAACCAGCTTCGCCTGCTCATCCCGCCCCTGCCAGCCAAGTCCGGCGGCTTCTACCATTCCCATCACAAACAGGTTGTCGTGATGCGGTGTGAAAATGTTCAGGTATAACGCTGGCGCGTCACCATGCCAGTTCAGATGATGTTTATCGATGTACGGGTAATGCAACTTGTATCCCGTTGCCTGCAAAACCAGATCGTATTGGGCGGTTGCCCCATCCGTAAAGGTTACCTGCTCGTCAATGAAACGGTCTATCGCCGGGCGAACATTGATGTCTCCATGACCGATATGATGTAAAAACAATGAGTTAACCACCGGGTGAGACTCATACATTTTATAATCCGGATCGGGTAGTCCGTACTGGCTGGGTTTACCTGAGAGCAGCCTTACCATCAATCCGTCCAGCCTCTGCTTAAGCGCGTTGGGTAACCGAATTTTACCACCCAGTGTATCCGTTGGCCGCCCCGCCACAAACTTGGGCAAAAAATAATAGCCACGCCGCACGACCATATCTACCGATTTGGCGCGATGGACCGCATCGACTGCGATGTCACAGCCACTGTTGCCACAACCAACAATAAGTACCCGCTTACCGGCAAAGATGTCTGGCGAAGAATACTCGCAACTGTGCAGCATCTCACCACTGTACTGCCCGGGAAACGTGATGCGATTAGGCTCATGCAATGTTCCGTTTGCCAGCAACACGCCGGCAGCCCGGATCGTGTGCGTCACCCCCTGCTGTTGATAGGTCACACGCCAGCTTTTCCCCTCTGGCTCGACACGCTCAACCCAACAGCCAAAGCGATAGTAATCATACAGATTAAAATGGCGCGCATAGCCCTGAAAATACCGCTTGAGCTGATCATGTTTAGGGTAAGTAGCGACCTCGTCGTCCATCGGAAAATCATCAAATTCTGTCATTCTTTTTGATGAAATCAGGTGCGCCGATTCATACATAGTGCTGGTCGGGCTATCAATATCCCATAACCCGCCTACATCGTCGTGTGCCTCAAAGCCGATAACTGTTATGCCCTGTTCGGCGAGCCTGCGTACCGTGCACAGTCCCATTGGACCGGCACCAATAACTACATAGGGATCCATGCTATGCCCTTGTTTATATTCATAGCCGTAGATTAACAAAGTATTTACACGGTATCCTCGCTGGAGCGGGACAACAACTGGTTAATTCGGGACATTTTGACGATTTGCCGTTATGCTGGCACAAAAGGAGCGCCAAGTGACTGCCAGTGTTACCCAACATTTTACGAATGCGATTATACGCCAGTTAGGTGCACAAAACATTGTGCTGCCGCCAGACTTGCTAAACAGCCTTCACGCCCATGCCGGGCAGGAACGGCTGCCCATGCGGTTACAGGACGAACTGTGGCACACTCTGGCACAGCAGGCTCACACCGGACTCGGACTGCACCTCGGTCTTGAGATGCGACCCGAAAATTTCGACACCATGGGCTTTTTGCTGCTCACCTGCCCGTCACTGAGTGTTGCCGTTGACTGCCTGATCAATTATTCAGTACTCGTTGGCGACGGCGGTACATTCAGTCACTCGCACTGTAGCGCGGGCTGGGAGCTTTGCTATCAGCCCCGTTTCAGTTCGGCCGTGGCGCTGCGCATAGAAACGATCTTCAGCTGTGTTGCCACCGGCGCGAGTTGGGTGGCGGGGAAAAATATTACGCCGGTTAAGGTACGGTTTGCCCACCCGCAGGGCGCACCATCCCGTCTCTACGCAAAGGTATTCGGTAACGCTGACATCACCTTCGGTCAATCGCAAAATGCCATTGTGTATGCGGATGAAGACTGGCATTTTAAACAGCGCGAGGTAAATCCGGCGCTACAGGCGCAAATGCTGGCCTTGGCAAACCAGCAACTCGCCGCCCTCAAATCTCATGGCTTCAGCGACCGTGCCGACACGCTGATGCGTCATCAGCCCTGGCTATCCCGTTCTCAACTGGCTGCCAGCCTTGCGGTCAGCGAGCGAACGCTTACACGCAAGCTCGCAAAAGCAGGAACCTCTTATCAGCAGCTCAGGGACACGGTACGTCAGGCGCACGCGTTGTCACAGGTTTGTTCGTCGCACGTCACACAGGCTAGCCTCGCGAGCTATTTTGGCTACTGTGATGAAAGCGCCTTTGCCAAAGCCTTCAGACGATGGACCGGCATGGGATTTCGTGCCTATCAGCAACAACACTGCCGCTTTCCCCCACGCAGCTAAAAAAGCGGCCTGTGAATATGGTCGTTTGTAGTTAAAAACAAGTAGTTATAGCTAGAGAAAGTTATGTAACTACAGGCTCATCGTCCGTGAACATGAAAAAAGCATTTCCTGAACTAAATGCGCGCCTGCGTACCTGGTGGGAAGGCGTGAGTACCAGTTACTGGTTTATCCCTGTGTGCATGATGGTAATCGCGCTGGTACTCTGGTTTTTCTGCCTGACCATCATTGAACGCACTGAACTGCCACAGTGGCTACTCTCGCTTATCCCGCTTGTCACGGGTGCAGGTGCTCAGCAGATTTTGTCGACTATTGCCACATCAATCATTACGGTAACCAGTATCGCCTTTTCAATGACGGTGGTTGCACTTACTCTGGCCTCGTCGCAGTTTGGTCCACGCCTGTTGCGGACATTTATGTTGGATCGTGGCACCCAGTTCGTGCTCGGCCTGCTGGTTTCAACCTTCCTGTTTTGTCTGATTTCCCTCCACCACTTAACCAGTATGACGGACAACCAGGACGCAGTATCGTTACTTAGCGGCCTGTCAGTATTGCTGGCCATCGCCGATATTCTGGCCATTATATATTTCATCCACCACATAGGCCGGTTCATTCAGGCGGATGAAGTAATCTACCGTTGTTACCATGAGTTAATGAGCAATATTAGTACGCTGCTCCCCGAGCCTGAAGCTGCCTCCGAAGAACGCGCTGTCCCCGAGGAGTTGTTACCAGACGCTGCACATAGTCAGCCTGTAATTATTAAACGCAGTGGATATGTTCAGACCGTGAACTACGAAAAGCTGCTTAACTGCAGTATCGACGGGGTCGAGGGCATAGAGGTCAGGGCCCGTTCCGGTGATCATGTACTTCCCGGTGCCACCCTGTTACTGGTTCATAGCCGGTACCCTATTAACGAAGATGAGCTCCGCACACTGCTTGATTTGGTAATACTGGGGAATCGCCGCACCCCGGTGCAGGATCCGGAATTCGCCATTGGCCAGATGGTTGAATTAGCCCTACGGGCGCTCTCACCGGGGATCAATGATCCCGTGACCGCTATCTCCTGCCTCGACCGGCTGACAGCTTGTTGTATTTTCATGGCCGAGCGGGACTTCCCGGCAGATTGTGTCGTAAACACTGACTCCGGTCTCTGGTTAAAGCGAAGGACCTTCAGTCTTGAAGGGATCATCAACAGAGCGTTTGATCAGATCCGGCAGGATGGCAGGGACCACCTGGATATCGCGCTGCATATTCTGTTTTGCCTGAAATCTCTCAACAAGCATTTGCCCGCGACTCACCGGCCTATCGTTAAAAAGCAGGCCCAGGCGACCTATGAACTGATCATTGAAAGTCCATTAAGTGACAAGGACCGCTACATTCTGCAAAGTGCTTACACCCCGTTTATGTAATGGCGAAAACACCACCGCTATTAAGCTCGTGGGCCTTCAGCAAGGCCCGCTTTTGGAATTTCGCTTGACCGACGAGTCCGTCCACCGCAGGATAAACTTCCCCGTCGAGGACCGTTAGCCTATGTACCGTATTTTACTCATTATCGCCCTTTCGCTGTTTGCAATGAGCGCACAGGCAAACCAAAATGGCGTGACCATCACGATTGCTAAACACAATCTCAAACCGTGGCAAATCACGTACCGCACAGCCCAGCCAGTAACCCGGCTGACATTTGTTCGTAATCCCGATAACTCCCGAAAGACACGCTGGCAGCCGCTAAAAAGCGAATTTGTCGTAGAAAGAGAAAGCGGCATAGAGTTCATCGCGCGCCACGACGGTCGGCCGTTTGGCGCTGTCACCGTATCGGTGTCTCCCGAATACTTTCCGTTGCCGAAAGAATACGCGCCCTTCACCCCTTTTTCCGATGGTGGCATGGTTTTTCACTCAGGTCGGTTTTTTGCCTGCGAAGAGCATTGCCGCCAGCAACGGTATACATGGAAGATGACACTCATCGCCCCGGATGGTGACAATATAATTGTGGGTGGTCAGGTGTATGAAGGTAAGACTCAGTGGCTTGATGGTGGTAATGGTCAGAAAATTTATGTCGGCAAGGCACACCCGGTATCCGACGGCGCATTTGTCAGTGTGATTGATACACAGTTGCCTGAAAAGCTGCATCACAGCCTTCGTGACAACCTGCCTGGTCTTATCCATTTTTTCAGCGAGAAATTTGGTCAGCTGGGCTATCGGCCCACACTCTTTGCGTCTTTTTCGTCACACGTAAACGGCGGATACGGTAGCCAGGGAGGAACGCTTCCCGGTCAGATCTTCATGCACTGGTACGGTAAAAAGGCTATTCAGCCGTTTGACAGTCAGGCGACCTACTGGTTTTTTGCTCACGAAATTGCGCATCTGTTTCAGGGTGAGGCCAGCCAAACCAACTCACCACACCAAGCATGGATCCACGAAGGTGCCGCTGACTTATTTGCAGGCCTGGCATCCGATAGCGACTACTACTACAAACGTCTGGGTAACGCCCAGCGCAAGTGCCAGAAAGGGTTAAAAAAGGGAACGTCATTTTCTCAGTCTGTCACTCAAAACCCGTATCTTCATTACACCTGTGGGCTGGTGATCTTCGACGCCATTCATACTGATTTGGTCAGGCAGAAAACAGGCTCTGTTTTTGAATTATGGCAGCATTACAACCACAAGGTTTCCCAGGGAGCACCGGCTACCGCAGCAACGTTTTTGGCAGTGGTATCGCAATACTCATCGACGGCGTTAAGCCAGGTATTAGGTGACGTTACCGACGCTGACAGGCTGGATGTGAAAAAAATGATGTTATTGAAGGGTGAGAGAGTGGACACGCCGGAACCTGAGCTGTCAGGCGCGTCGTCAGATTAGGCGTGTTGCAGCGCCTCAATAATCGCGACATTGGCCGCCGGAAAATGACGGGCGTCCAGATCGGCGATGTCAAGCCACTGGCTTTGCTGGCCTTCACGTCCGTAGGGCGTGCCTTCAAAGGCCTCGACCCTATGCACATCCAGGATGACCTGTTTATCTGCATAATCATGCTGGATAACGGTAAGTGGCTGGCTGTTGAGCACCTTGATGCCTATTTCTTCAGCCAGTTCACGAGACAGCGCGTCGGTAACGGTTTCACCGTCGTCCACTTTACCGCCGGGGAACTCCCATTTTCCGCCCTGGTGCTGATGCGCGCCACGCAGACAGACAAACGTCTGTCTGCCGCGAACAATAACACCAACAGCGACGTGCACCTTTTCCATTACGATAGCTTACCGTGACACTGCTTGTATTTCTTGCCTGAGCCACACGGGCAAGGATCGTTCCGGCCCACTTTAGGCCCATCACGCACTTCTGTCTGTGGCTTGGCTTTCGCTGCACCAGGTGCCGCAGACGCGCTCTCATGCTGGTAGTTCTTCGGCACATCGTCAGCCTGATGACGCTGCTCTTCTACTTTTTCAACATCTTCCTCGGCACGCACCTTGACCCGTGCGAGGATAGTGATTACCTCAAGCTTAAGCGCTTCAAGCATGTCAGAGAACAGTTCGAAAGACTCGCGCTTATATTCCTGTTTAGGGTTTTTCTGAGCGTACCCGCGCAGGTGAATACCCTGACGCAGATGGTCCATCGCAGCCAAATGCTCTTTCCAGTGGCTGTCGAGGTTTTGCAGCATGACCGCCTTTTCGAACTGGCGAAGCACATCTTCACCGACAATTTTCTCTTTTTCTTCGTAAGCGGCAACAATTTCTGCATGAATGCGTTCACGCAGCTTTTCTTCGTACAACTTGTTGTCGTCATCCAGCCATTGCTGAATGTTCAGATCTACCGCGAAGTCTGCTTTCAGACGCTCGTGCAAGCCACTCACATCCCACATTTCTTCCAGCGACTGCGGTGGAATATACTCGTCAATGACGCCGCTCACGACGTCTTCGCGGATAGCCTGAATGGTCTCACTGATATTGCCTTCATCCAGCAGTTCGTTACGCTGCTCATAGATTACTTTACGCTGGTCATTGGCGACATCATCGTATTCAAGCAGTTGCTTACGAATATCGAAGTTACGGCCTTCCACCTTGCGCTGGGCGTTTTCGATAGCGCGAGTCACCCAAGGGTGTTCGATAGCTTCGCCGCGCTCCATACCCAAGCGCTTCATCATGTTGCCCATTTTCTCAGACGCAAAAATTCGCATCAGCGCGTCGTCGAGCGACAAATAGAAACGGCTTGATCCGGGATCACCCTGACGACCAGAGCGGCCACGTAACTGGTTATCAATCCGACGAGACTCGTGGCGCTCGGTACCGATAATATGCAACCCGCCCGCTTCCAGCACTGCATCATGGCGCTTTTGCCACTCGCTTCGGATCTTGGCGATTTGTTCGTCGGTAGGGTTTTCAAGTTTTTCGACTTCAACGTGCCAGTTGCCGCCCAGTACAATATCCGTCCCGCGACCTGCCATATTCGTCGCAATAGTAATGGCACCAGGCTGACCAGCCTGCGCGACGATATCGGCTTCCTGCGCGTGAAACTTGGCGTTAAGAACTTTATGCGGGATCTTCTCTTTTTTCAGGATCCGTGACAGCAGTTCTGAATTTTCAATTGAGATGGTACCGACCAATGCTGGCTGACCGCGCTTCACGCAGTCACGAATGTCCTCGACAATGGCTTCGTACTTTTCTTCGGCTGTCAGGTAAATCAGATCCGGCTTATCGTTACGAACCATTGGCTTATTGGTAGGAATAACCACTGTTTCCAGGCCGTAAATATGCTGAAACTCAAACGCTTCGGTATCTGCCGTACCTGTCATCCCCGCCAGTTTGTCGTAAATACGGAAATAGTTCTGGAAGGTAATAGAGGCCAGCGTCTGGTTCTCATTCTGTATCTTTACATTTTCTTTGGCTTCTACCGCCTGGTGCAAGCCTTCAGACCAGCGGCGTCCTTCCATCGTACGCCCGGTGTGTTCATCAACGATGACGATTTGCTCGTCTTTAACTATGTAGTCCACGTCTTTGGTGAACAGCTTGTGCGCCCGCAGCGCTGCATTGATATGGTGTAACAGGGAGATATTACCAGCCGCAAACAGTGACTCGCCGTCAGGCAAAATACCTGAACGCTGCAGGACTTCTTCAACGTGCAGCTGACCGCGCTCAGTCAGATGGACCTGTTTGGCTTTCAGGTCGACCGTATAGTCACCATCGCCTTCCTGACCTTCTTCGTCTTCTTTTTCCTGCTCAATTAACTCGGGAATAACTGAGTTGATGCGGCGATAAAGCTCAGAACTGTCTTCTGCCTGGCCAGAAATAATAAGCGGCGTACGGGCTTCATCAATCAGAATGGAGTCCACCTCATCGACTACCGCAAAATGCAATGGCCGCTGTACGCGATCCTGCGGGCTGAATGCCATGTTGTCACGCAGGTAATCGAAGCCAAATTCGTTATTGGTCCCGTACGTCACATCACACTGGTAGGCTTCACGCTTCTTCTCAGAGCTCATGCCCGGAATGTTGCAGCCAACCGTCATTCCCAGATAGTTAAACAGCTCACGACTCCAGTCGGCATCCCGCTGGGCGAGGTAATCGTTGACGGTAATAACATGCACGCCCTTACCCGTTAACGCATTGAGATAGGTCGGCAAAGTCGCGGTCAGTGTTTTACCTTCACCGGTGCGCATTTCTGATATCTTACCCTGATGAAGGACCTGGCCACCGAGCATTTGCACATCAAAGTGACGCATTTCATAAACCCGTTTACTGGCTTCTCGCACCACGGCAAACGCCTCAATTAACAGGCTGTCCAGTGTTTCACCTTTTTCCAGGCGCTCCCGGAACTCAGCAGTCTTTCCTTTCAGCGCATCCTCTGACAGTCCTTCGTATTCGGACTCAAGCGCATTAATGGCATCAACTTTCTTTTGTAATTGTTTTAATAAGCGGTCGTTTCTGCTACCGAATACTTTTCTCAGGATGCTTGCAAACATTGGTTTAATTATTCCACTACTTGTCAGGACGCTGCACTCCTGCGTGGAGCACCGTCAAATTAATAAACTGTCAGCACCAGCATATCACTGGAAGCTACCCAACACTTAAGCGCAATGCCGCCTGAGCATTACTTACCTGGCTGCTACCTGATTACCGTTTGGTAATATAAGGCAGAGGATCGATATGTTGTCCGTTTCTTATTACTTCGTAGTGGACATGTGGACCGGTGGAGCGGCCGGTGTTCCCCATCTGAGCAATAACCTGCCCCTGAGTAACGACTTCTCCAACCGTGACAGACAGTGTTCGATTATGACCATAACGGGTGACCAAACCATCGCCATGCTCAATTTCAATTAACTGCCCGTAACCGTAGCGATCACCGGCCCAGGTCACAATACCTGCTGCGGTGGCTACTACATCACTACCTTCCTCACCGGCAAAGTCCAGCCCTTCGTGCATGGCGGGTTCGCTGGTAAAAGGATCGGCGCGCATTCCGTAATAAGAAGACAACCATCCCGACGCAATTGGGCGACCCGATAACTGACTCTGCTTGTCTATATGGTGGCCTCTCACGAGGCTTTCAAGCATGGTTAATTGCCGGGCTTTTGCATCAAGCTCGTTTTGCACAGTCTCAATACGCCTGAGTATCGGATCCTGCTCCAGGTTGTCGGTCAACACGTCGGGTACGAACGCGTCCAGGTCGGCCGCATTCATACCTAATTCTTTCGCTAAATTTTGCCCCTGCCGGTCCAGCTTATTCACTTGCGCAGAGAGTGCTGCCAGCCGGGTCACAAGGGCATTGAGTTTAATGCGCGTCTCATCGCGCAGGTCGGCCAGTTGTTGCTGATTATCGTCTATTTGCGTTTGGCTGAGCTTTACCCGGGCCAAATCTTCCGAGACAGAATCCGTTGAACGACTTGAAACCAACATAAATAACGAAGACAGCACAGTAACGCTCACCAGTGTGCGTACACTGATGCTTTTTTGGTAGCGTCGCTGTTTGCCTGAAAACGTTACAGTTAATCTCATAAAAAAACTCAAAAAAATTCGGCCACAGTGTAACCGCCTTTTGTGTCCGGAACAAATACAGAAAATACGTTTCGCCTGATTGCGGCTAAAAAGCAGTGTCGGATTGCCATAACTGGCGTCGTAGTAGTGGGCGCCAGTCAGGTACATATTCTCTAACCATACGTAAACGTAGCGTATTTAGTGCTGTTTCGCCTCATCGCGGCTAATTGCTTCACCGCACACTGCTTTACATACTGATTACACCCCACTAACATGTAAACGCTTACATATTTTTCAGGTGTAATTTATGCGTACCACAAACCGGTTCTCTATTCTGTCCACCCCCTTGCTGGTACTGTTAGCCAGTCTCGTTCTTTCAGGGTGTCAGCAAATCCAAAACAACCAGAGAACGACGCCGAAGTGGCATACGCTGACACTTGACTTCACCGGGCCAGAGACGTCTGAGCAGGCCAACGAGAATCCCTTCACGGACTACCGTCTGTGGGTACGCTTCACGCATGCCGGTAAAGCCAGATTAGTACGCGGCTTTTATGCCGCCGACGGCGATGCCGCCAATACCGGGGCCGCCAGCGGCAATCACTGGCAGGTACGCTTTACGCCCCCGGAAGTCGGACAATGGCAGTATGAAGCGTTTTTGTATCATGGTGACACTATTGCCCTGTCTGACAACTGGCAGGCCGGTGAGTCGGTTCCCCTTTCACACAGTGCCGGCAGCTTTGAAGTAGTGCCGTCAACAGCCACCGCGCCAAGCTTTCACCGCTTAGGCACGTTGTATACTGACGGGCAGTATTACAAAACGGCTGACGACAACAGATTCTGGCTTAAGGGCGGCACCAACAGTCCGGAAAATTTGCTGGCGTTCAGTGACTTTGATCAAACCTACCGGATGGATACCCAACGCCGCGACGGAGAAGCGGAAAGCGGCGACATGATCCACCAGTTTGCCCCACACGCCCGCGACTGGCAGCCAGGCGATCCAACCTGGCGGCAAGGCAAGGGCAAAAACATTGTAGGACTGATGAATTACCTCGCAGAGATGGGCTTAAACAGTGCCTATTTTCTCACCCTGAATATCAATGGTGACGGCAAGGATGTCTGGCCCTATGTCTCTCCCTCCGATTTTGACCGCTTCGATGTAAGTAAACTGGAGCAGTGGAACCTGCTGTTCACCCATATGCAGTCACGGGGCATCGCGTTACATATGGTTATTCAGGAAACCGAAAACGAACGCTTACTGGATGGCGGTGATACCGGTCCGATGCGCCAGCTGTACCTT
Source organism: uncultured Alteromonas sp. (assembly GCA_964508695.1). Classification (GTDB taxonomy): domain Bacteria; phylum Pseudomonadota; class Gammaproteobacteria; order Enterobacterales; family Alteromonadaceae; genus Alteromonas. Next base: position 3,037 of record CAZDUT010000023.1, on the reverse strand, counting down.
CAGGAACTGATTGCGCGCTTTAGCCATCACCCCGGACTTATCTGGAACCTGGGTGAAGAAAACGGGCCCGCTGAGTTTTCCCCTGACGCACAAACCGATGCCCAACGTATCGCCATGGCGGACTACCTCAAGCAAACTGATCCCTACCAGCATCCGGTGATCATCCACACTCACTCTACGCCAGAATCAAAGGACGAAATACTGACGCCGCTGCTTGGAGTGGCATCACTCGATGGCCTGTCGTTTCAGGTAAACCTGCGTGAGCAGGTCAACGCAGAGGTGCAGAAGTGGCTCAACAAGTCCCGCTCGCATAATCAAACATGGGCAATAACCATGGATGAGATTGGAGAATGGATGGACGGCGCGAAAACCGATGCTGTGGATCCGACCCACGACACGCTTCGTCGTCATGCCTTGTGGGGAAGCATTATGGCAGGCGGCGCCGGTGTCGAATGGTATTTCGGGGCACATCAGGAGCACAACGATCTCACCGCAGAGGATCTTCGCTCACGCCATAACCTTTGGCTGCAAACAAAGGTGGCACTGGACTTTTTTAATCAGCATACCCGCTACTGGGACATGACGCCGTTACCGCAGCGGGTGGACTCACCTGACATTTACGCATTCGGCAATCCCGGTCAGCAGTATGTGCTGTATATTCCTGCCGGCGAGCCGGCTCGCTTGCGTGTTGACGGTAGCGGCAAATACACACTGTCATGGTTCAACCCGATTGAGGGCGGCGAGCTGATTTCGCATCATGCCCTGCTGGCCGGCGAAACGCTGACCTTACCGGCACCACCCTCCGACGCAGACTGGGTGGCAGTCATAGAGCCCGCCTCCTGACAGCGCACTCCCCGGTGTTTTACACACAAAAAAGCCGCCCGATGGGCGGCTTTTGCATTTAATCTTTCGCTTACGCCAATACCGGTTGGGCATAGCGGATGGGCGCTGCGTCAACATTGTCGTAGGTGACAAACTCCCAGCAGTCCTTTTTGGCCAGCACGGCATTTAACAACTTATTGTTAAGGCCGTGACCGGTTTTGTAAGCGCGCAATTCACCGATGATACTGTGACCGCCTAAGTACAAATCGCCAACGGCATCAAGGATCTTATGCTTAAGAAACTCGTCATCGTAGCGCAGGCCTTCCGGGTTCAGTACACGAAACTCGTCCAGGGCAACGGCGTTTTCCATACTTCCGCCCAGCGCCAGGTTTTTTGAGTTCATGTACTCTAAGTCACGCATAAATCCAAATGTACGCGCACGGCTGACTTCGCTGACATATGAGCTGCTGTCAAAGTCCATCACCATATGCTGGCGAGTCTGGCTGATGACAGGGTGGTCGAAATCGATTTTAAAATCGACACGAAAGCCATCATGGGGGTGTAGCTCTGCCCACTTATCATCTTCTTCAACCCGCACCGGCTTTTTAATTCGGATAAACCGCTTCGGTGCATTGAGCTCTTCTATGCCTGCAGACTGCAGCAGGAACACAAACGGACTCGCACTGCCATCCATAATCGGCAGCTCGTTGCTGTCTACATCAACAATGATATTGTCAATGCCCAGTCCTGCTAACGCAGAGGCCAGATGTTCAACGGTGTGAATACTGACGCCGTCTTCATTATTGAGACACGTACACAGCATCGTGTTTCCTACCGCGTTCGCACGCGCAGGAATGTCTACATGCGGGGTCAGGTCAACACGCCGAAACACGATTCCCGTGTTCGCAGGCGCTGGCCGGAGAGTCATCGTGACCTTCTCCCCTTTATGTAAACCGATGCCGGTCTCCTGGACCGGATGTTTAATGGTACGTTGCTTAATCATGTCCTGTGCTTTCAACCTATTCCAAAAGCGGCCGCGAATTATAGTGAGTTACCACTAACATGTCAAAAATATGTCATGTACCGCATAATGATCAGTCTTTCGTTTACCAACAAGCACTTAAAAATGCTTCGCATGGCAACTAAGACAACAAAGTCGCAGCAAAATTCAATTTAATGTCACTGAGCGGGCCTTTCGCGCCGCACTCAGTCTGCCTGTTTTCTCAGAAACGCCGGTATATCCAGATACTCAAGATCGTCCGGTTGTGCTTCTTCTTCAGCCTTCAGCGCCTGATTGCCATCTGTAGAGCCTACACTGCTGCTACGCGACTCGCCGCTGCTGCTTTGTCCGTACTCACGGGCTGTAGCAGACAGGCGCGAACCTTCGTTGCTGACCAGTGAGATATCCGGCTTACGCTCCGCACCAATGCCGGTTGCCACCACGGTGACACGGATTTCATCGGTCATGTCCATATCAATAACGGTCCCGACAACCACCGTGGCATTCTCAGAGGCAAAGGCCTTCACCGCATTACCGACGGTTTCAAACTCGTCAATGGCAAAGTCCGGACCGGCGGTGATGTTCACCAGAATACCGCGAGCACCTGACAGGTCGATATCTTCCAGCAGAGGGCTGGCAATCGCCGACTCTGCCGCTTCTTCAGCGCGGTCAGGCCCTGATGCAGCACCGCTGCCCATCATAGCCTTACCCATTTCTGACATGACCGTGCGCACATCGGCAAAGTCAACGTTTATAAGGCCAGGACGGGTAATAAGTTCAGCAATCCCCTGCACTGCGCCACGCAATACATCGTTAGCAGCACTGAACGCCTGCAACAATGGCGTGCCCGGTCCCATGACTTTCAATAGCTTTTCATTCGGAATGGTGATCAGCGAGTCAACATTGTTGGCCAGCTCTAAAATTCCCTGATCAGCGAAGGTCGTTCGCTTCTTGCCCTCGAAGGGGAATGGCTTGGTCACCACCGCCACGGTCAGGATCCCCATTTCGCGGGCAATCTTGGCCACTTCCGGTGCCGCGCCGGTACCCGTACCACCGCCCATGCCGGCAGTGATAAAGACCATGTCCGCGCCGTCAAGCGACTGGCGGATGGTTTCACGATCTTCCTGGGCCGCTTCGCGACCAATGTTTGGATCAGCCCCTGCGCCCAGACCTTTGGTTACGCTTGAGCCAATTTGTAATGTGACATCTGCGCTT
>CAZDUT010000022.1:22452-23178 GCA_964508695.1 uncultured Alteromonas sp. | reverse complement strand
CGTCAGTGGTCGACGCTTTACGCTTTCTGATGGTAGAAAAACGTGCGACACCGTCCTCAAGCTCCACGCCTTTTTTAAGCTTGTTGATAGTCTGGTTTGGCACATCGCCGAACACCCGTACCGCATACTCACGCGTCACTTCGCAGCTTGGGTGCATCAGGCGGTTTGCCAGTTCACCGTCGTTGGTGAATAGCAACAGGCCACTGGTGTTAATATCTAACCGGCCAACGGCAATCCAGCGTCCCACCCGGATACCGGGTAGGCGGTCAAATACAGTGGGCCGCCCCTCAGGATCGTGCCGGCTGCACAATTCACCTTCCGGTTTGTTGTACATCAATACCCGACACACAGGCTTTTCTGTCTGCCGTGATAACAGGTGACCATCAACGCGAATTTGCGCAGATTCATCAACCCTGTCTCCCAGTGTGGCGACACTGCCGTTGACCGACACCCGGCCATCGTCTATCCAGCGCTCCATTTCGCGACGCGAGCCGAGCCCCTGGTTTGCCAACACTTTTTGCAACTTTTCAGTCATCAATCGTTATACTCTTTGGTTGTTCGTTTTGTGCCGTGTCAGCATGGGTTGCTGATGGTGGCATGTCATTGATTCGTTCTGATTCGGTATCACTTTCTGCACTTAATACTTCGGCGAATGCGTCAGCACTGGGCAGTGCATCCAGCGATGGCAAAGAAAAATAGTCCAGAAACGCGCGAGTTGTCGCATAC
>CAZDUT010000022.1:0-22442 GCA_964508695.1 uncultured Alteromonas sp. | reverse complement strand
CGTACAACGACGGTCGTCCCGGCACTTCTTTATGCCCGACAGTCTTTATCCAGTCCCGCTCAGTGAGCGTTTTAATGATATTACTGCTCACCGCCACACCACGCACCTGTTCAATCTCACCACGCGTAATAGGTTGGCGATAGGCAATCAGGGCAAGGGTTTCCAGCATTGCCCGCGAATAACGCGGCGCGCTTTCCTGCCACAGCCGGCTCAGGAAGGGACTGAGGCTGTCCAGCGACTGAAACCGGTAACCACTGGCAACTTCGACTAACTGTATTCCCCGCGGCCGGTAATCCAGCTCCAGCTCATTGAGCGCCTTACTCAGCGTTTTCTCGGCCACCTGAAACTCCGCCAGCACGGTGTCCCTCAGACGTTGACGACTGACCGGCCCGTCGGCGACAAATAACGTTGCCTCGACAAGTTGCTTGAGCTGTTGAAAATTAATCTTCTTCATTACTTTGTAATTTTACATGAATTCGGGCGTACGGTCCTGCCTGCACACAACAAATCAGGTTTTCTTTTACCAGCTCCAGAATTGCCAGAAACGAAACAACCACACCGGACCGTCCCTCTTCAACAGTGAACAATGCCTCCAACGGCGAATAGGTTTGCGCATCAAGCGATGACAGGATAAGCGACATACGCTCACGAGTGCTCAGGGCTTCACGCTCTATAACATGATGTTCAAAGGCCTCGGCCCGCTTCATGGCGGAACTGAATGCCAGCACAATGTCCTGCAGCGAAACGTCCGGCTCTATGCGCAGCGGCGCGACAGCGTCTGGCGTATCGACGTTTACCGGGAAAATATCCCGCTCCATTCGCGGTTGCGCGTCCAGATCCTCTGCCGCCTGTTTCACCACCTCATACTCTTTAAGCCGACGAATAAGCTCCGCTCTGGGATCCTCCTCTTCGTCGTCATCGCTGCTGCGTGTTGGCAATAGCAGGCGGGATTTGATTTCCGCCAAAATCGCCGCCATCAGCAAGTACTCGGCAGCCAGTTCCAGTTTCAGCGAGGTCATGACCTCCACGTATTCCATATACTGTCTGGTCACTGTCGCAACTGGCAACGTCGTGATATCAAATTTTTGCTTACGGATGAGATAGAGCAACAGGTCCAGCGGACCCTCAAAGGTTTCGAGGATCACTTCCAGCGCATCGGGTGGAATAAACAAATCCTGCGGTTTTTCTATTATCGCTTCGCCATTGATAAACGCCAGCGGCAACGGTTGCTGCACGGGCGTAGCCGCGGCACTACCTGACGCCGCCTGCGTCGTGGCGACAAGCTCCTCACTCATCGGAACGGATCTACATCGCCGCGGCCTTCGCGCAACACAACCGGCTCGCCGTCACTCAGATCCACCACCGTGGTAGGATGTTCGCCCAGCGCGCCACCATCGATAATCAGCCCCACCTGCTTTTCCAGGCGGTCGCGGATAGCATCCGGCTCAGACTCTGCCATCGTGTTACCAGGCAAAATTAATGAGGTAGACATCAGCGGCTCATTCAACGCTTCAAGTAACTTAAGCGCTATCTGATTATCGGGTACCCGAATACCAATGGTTTTGCGTTTGGGATTTTGTAATCGCCGGGGAACTTCACGGGTGGCTTTAAGCACAAATGTGTAGGGTCCGGGCGTATTATTCTTCAACTGCCGGAATGCCACATTATCGACCTTGGCGTAAATCGACAGTTCCGACATATCACGGCACATCAGCGTGAAATTATGATCCTTGCCAATTTCACGAATGCGGCAAATTTGCTCCAGGGCTTTCTTGTCTTCCATCTGACAACCAATGGCATAGCCAGAGTCGGTGGGGTAAACCACGACTTCGCCTTGCCGAATCAATTCACATGCCTGCTTGATTAAGCGTGGCTGCGGATTCTCAGGGTGGATCTGGAAAAACTGGCTCATCAATTATCCTTATTATTGGTTGATGGCAGACACGCCCAGTTGTGCCATATTGGCGTTAACTGCGCGTCAATGTTCAGCCCGCGACCGAGTTCGGTCCAGCGAGACGGAAAGTGAAAATCCGAGCCGGCCGAAGCCAGCAACTGATGCTCACGGGCAAGCTCAATGACAATTCGTCGCTTTTCCGGATTCATGCCGGGAAACGCCGTTTCAATTGCATCGCCACCGGCTTCGGCAAATTCAGCAACCAGGCGGCGGAGCCATTTGGTGGTCATGTCATAATGAGCAGGATGTGCCAAAACAGCCTGCCCACCGGCCTCCTGGATCCAGCCTATAGCAGTCGCAATTGACGGCCAGTGGGCTTTGACCGCCGCCCGTTTGCCTTTACCCAGGTATTGTTTAAAAGCATTTTGTACCGAGCCTACCCCGTAATGCTCTACCAGCGCCCGGGCAAAGTGCGCCCGTGTGACCTGCCCTTCGCCCGCCAAGGCGGTGGCTTTTTCAAGCACACCGGAAAATCCGCAGCATTCAAGCTTTTGTGCAATTTTCTCTGCCCGATCACGGCGTGTTTGTGACTGTTCATCTAACCGCTGAAGAAAGACCGGATCGCAGCGGTCGACATTCAGTCCGACGATATGAATATCGAATGCATGCCAGCGTGTGGATATTTCAACGCCATCGACAATTGTCATGGCACGCGACTGCGATGCCTGTGTGTCATGAGCCTCATCAAGCCCGGCCAGGGTATCGTGATCGGTAATGGCCAGCACATCCACCTGCATGTTGTGCGCGCGCAGGATCAGCTCCGAGGGCGAAAGGTGTCCATCCGAGAATCGTGTATGACTATGTAGATCTATTTTCACTCTATTGCTCAAATTTGCTGTTGACACTGAGCGTGTTTTGTTTTCTTCTATATACACAGTATAAGGAGTAATAACTTCGATGCCTATCGAAGTTTCAACGAGAATTTAATATCAATGCGTAACAGCTCAATCACAGTAGTACATTCTGCAAATTGGTGGTGGCACATCCCCTTGTGACGGGCGGTGTGCGCATTGGTGCGTGTTGAACACTGAAAAAGGCCCGTTTTTAACGGGCCTTTTTTTTATTTCGCGATCGGAGAGAAGCGACAATGAGTTTAGCCGAACTGGGTCAGCAGCCCGGCAAAGTGGAAACACTGATACAAACAGGACATTACAGCGATGACCCCCTGGCCGCCTTTGCGACGCTGTGCAATGACGCACAACAGGCCTTGCTGCTCGAGTCAGCCGAAATTGACTCGAAAGACAACCTGCAAAGCTTGTTAATGGTCGACGCTGCACTGCGTCTGGTTTGCCGGGAGCAAACGGTGTCGGTGGAAGCCTTAACCGCGAATGGCCAGTCAGTGCTTCCTCTGTTCACCGAATTTGCCCCTGAGGGACTGGAGGTTGAACAAACCTCGCCGACCACGCTGACGCTTCGTGTCACTCCCCCGGATCCTGAGCTTGACGAGGACAGCCGTTTAAAATCCACCAGTGTATTCGATGCGCTGAGGCTGCTCAAACGCCACCTCAGCCCTATTCGTTCACATCCTCATGCGGTATTTCTGGGCGGCGTTTTTGCCTATGACCTTCTGGGCGGGTTTGAACCCTTGCCCGTCGTACCGGAGGGTGAGAACACCTGCCCCGACTATGTGTTTTATCTTGCAGAAACGCTGATCATGTTTGATCACCAGACCCGTGAAACGGAACTGCTGGGCAGTGTGTTCAGCGGTGACAATGTTGCCCAACATTACTTTACGGTATCCCAGCGCCTTGAAGCCTTACGCGAACAGTTACATGACGTCGCGCCCCTACCGGTAACCAGTGACACAGCGTCATCCGGCGAGGTGAGTGTGGATAAAAACGACGCACAGTACTGTGAAAATGTGGTAAGTCTGAAAGAGAATATTTTGGCCGGTGATATTTTTCAGGTCGTCCCCTCACGAACCTTCTCACTGCCCTGTCCGTCACCCATTTCAGCCTATGCACAGTTAAAACAGCAAAACCCCAGCCCTTATATGTTTTACATGCAAGACCCCGATTTCACGATTTTTGGCGCGTCACCCGAGTCAGCCTTAAAGTACGAAAGTGACACCAACCAGGTTGAGGTTTATCCCATTGCGGGGACGCGCAAACGCGGAAAGCATGCGGATGGCAGTATTGATGCTGATCTCGACAGCCGGATAGAGCTCAATTTGCGTGATGATGAAAAGGAAAAGTCCGAACACATTATGCTGGTTGATCTGGCCCGCAACGACGTCGCCCGAGTCAGCAGGCCTGGCACACGCTATGTGAAAGACCTGCTCAAAGTTGATCGCTACTCGCATGTCATGCATCTGGTGTCCCGCGTCGTCGGCCAGCTCCGCGACGATTTGGATGCACTGCATGCCTATCAGGCGTGTATGAACATGGGCACACTGGTCGGGGCACCGAAAGTGAGTGCCGCCAGTCTTATCCGTAAGGTAGAAGGTAAGCGGCGCGGCAGTTATGGTGGCGCGGTTGGCTACCTCAATGGCTGTGGCGATATGGATACCTGCATTGTGATCCGCTCGGCCTTTGTCCGTGGCGGTCAGGCGTTTATTCAGGCGGGCGCAGGCGTGGTTCACGATTCGGATCCTCAATCTGAAGCCGACGAAACGCGCAATAAGGCACAAGCCGTGATCAACGCCGTATTAAGTGCCAGCACCGGGAGCAATTACTGATGTCATTACGTCCAAACACCACGGTATTTTTGCTCGACAATGTCGACTCCTTTACCTACAACTTGGTAGACGAGCTATACACCTTCGGTCTTTCAATCAGAGTTTATCGTAACTATGTAAACGCCGACCGCTTGATTGCAAAAATGCAGGAGCAGGCACGCGTAGGGCCTGTTCTGCTGATGTTGTCCCCCGGCCCTGGTGCGCCTTCAGACGCAGGCTGCATGCCTGAGTTACTGAAAAAAGTCGCCGGACAGTTCCCGGTACTCGGGATTTGCCTGGGTCACCAGGCGATTATTGAGCATTTCGGCGGTAAAGTCGGACGCGCCCGGCAGGTTATGCATGGCAAATCATCGTCAGTAACCCACAGTGGCAAGGCCATGTTTGCCTCTTTGCCTCAGCCATTACAGGTAGCCCGCTATCACTCGCTTATTGCTCACACGCTGCCTGATTCGCTGACCGCCTGTGCGCACTGTGATGACACCGTCATGGCGGTATTTCACGAAGGTCAGAAAATGTTAGGAATGCAGTTTCACCCGGAGTCTATTTTAACCGCTGAAGGCAGTCAGCTGCTTCGGCAAAGTATTGATTATCTGACACAGGGAGACGTCAGTCATGCCTGATAGCCACGAACTACTTAACCTGCTAATCGCCAAACAAAATCTTACTCAGGGACAAGCGTTCTCGCTATTCAATAGCATCATGCACGGCGACCAGGGTGAAGCGATGATCGCCGCGTTTCTGATTGCGCTGAAAATGAAAGGCGAATGCCCGGCCGAAATTGCCGGTGCCGCCAGCGCGATGGTGAGTAATGCCCAACCCTTCCCTACGCCGGACTATGCCTTTGCTGATATTGTTGGCACAGGCGGTGACGGGCATAACACCATCAACATTTCCAGCGCTGCCGGGGTTGTTGCAGCCGCCTGTGGCGTGCCGGTCGCTAAGCACGGTAACCGCAGTGTCTCCAGTCGCTCTGGTTCAGCAGATTTATTTCGCGAGTTTGGGCTTAAGCTGGAAATCACGCCGCAACAGGCGCGCCGTTGTCTGGATGAAGCAGGATTTAGCTTTCTGTTTGCGCCGGTGTACCATGCCGGTATGCGTTTCGCCGCGCCGGTCAGGCAAAGTATGAAGACCCGTACACTGTTTAATATTCTTGGCCCCCTGGCTAATCCTGCGGGGCCGACACACAGCATGTTAGGCGTGTATTCCCCGGACCTGCTCACCCCCTACGCCGATACGCTTAAACTGCTGGGCCAATCCCATGCGATGATTGTACATGGTAGCGGGCTGGACGAACTGGCACTGCATGGTGAGTCGTATATTGTCGAACTGCATCACGGTGAGGCCAAACGCTATACCGTGACACCCGACGATTTCGGACTGAAACACTACCCACTTAAGGCAATTGAAGGCGGTGAGCCTGAAGATAACCGCAAAATGGTCGAGGCAGCACTGGCCGGTGAAGGTCAGGAAGCACATCGCGCCGCCATTGCGATGAACTGTGCCGCCCTGCTCAAACTGACCGGTAAGGCTGAGAGCTTCTCGCAGGGGACAGAAATGGCGCTGGATGCTATGCATGCCGGCCGCCCACTCACGGTACTATCGAAAGCCGCAACCATAAGCCAGGAGGAAGCAGTGCATGGCTAACGTGCTGGAAAAAATAGTCGAAGACAAGCGCGAAGAACTGATAGCGCGAAAGCAGATGTATCCGCTGGCAGGCTTCGTCGGATCGCTTACGCCGTCCAAGAGAAGCCTGTTCGCCGCATTGAGCGCGCCGGATGCGGGGTATATTTTCGAATGTAAAAAAGCCTCCCCGTCAAAAGGACTTATTCGCCCTGACTTTGATCTTGATGAAATTATTGCCGCTTACAGCCCTTTTGCAGCGGGCATATCGGTACTCACTGATGAAAAATATTTCCAGGGCAAGTTTGAGTACCTGACCTATGTCGCTGAGCGTGTCAGCCAACCAGTGTTGAACAAGGACTTTTTTATCGATCCCTATCAGGTATACCTGGCGCGGCACTTTCACGCCGATGCCATTTTGCTGATGCTCAGTGTGCTCAGTGACGATGAGTACCGCCAGCTTGCTGAAGTAGCAGAGGCGCTTAATCTGGATATTCTTACCGAAGTCAGTAACGAAGAAGAAATGCACCGGGCAATTGCGCTTGAGGCTAATATCATTGGTATTAACAACCGTAATCTGCGGGACCTGTCGACTGATCTGGCGACCACAGAAAAACTGGTGCCACTGCTTGAGAAAGCCACACACGACTTTGTCGTGGTCTCAGAGTCTGGGATCTATACGCACGAGGATGTACTTCGTCTTGCGCCCCTTTGTGACGGCTTTTTGGTTGGCAGTGCGCTGATGGCCCAGCCTGCGCTTAAAAGTGCGGTAACCTCCCTGGTGTTTGGCACCACCAAGGTATGCGGGCTGACAGGCGCAGAACAGGCGCAGACCGCGCAGCACGCGGGCGCCAGTTATCTGGGGCTCATTTTTGCGACAAAGTCACCTCGCTGTGTCAGTGTGGCGACGGCCAGGGATATTGTTAACACCGTACCCGGGCGGTACGCTGGCGTTTTCGTTAACCAACCGGCGGATGTTGTCGCTGAAACGGCACAGACATTAGGTCTCGCCGTTGTGCAGTTGCACGGAGACGAGACTACAGAGTACCGCCGTGAACTCGCTCGCAAACTGCCCGACAACTGTGTCATTTGGCAGGCGCTAGGTGTCACCGATGCGATACCGGATCAGCTTGGCGAATTACTGGCTGAGGCGACCGTCACCAAAGTTCTGCTTGATTGCAAAGTTGGTAGCCAGTCAGGTGGCACCGGCCAGTCGTTCAACTGGGAACTGTTGGACGATGTCGAAAATAAAAGCAAAGTGGTACTGGCCGGCGGGATTTCTGCGGAAAATGTGCTGCAGGCGATGGCAACCGGTGTCGCAGTAATCGATATTAATTCTGGCGTAGAAGATGCGCCGGGTAAGAAATCAACTGAAAAACTGAACGCACTGTTTACACAGTTGCGTCAGTACTGATGTCAAAAAGAAGGGATAGTCATGAATCAACTTGAGACAAAGTTTGGCGAATTCGGCGGTATGTATGTGCCGGAATTGCTCATTCCCGCGCTGGATCAACTGGAGGCGGCATTTCTCGATGCAAAAGAAGATCCCAGCTTTGAAAAAGAATTTATCAGTTTGCTGAACGACTACGCGGGCCGCCCCACCGCGATGACACTGACACGCAATCTGACCAGCAACCCCAAGGTTAAGCTTTACCTCAAACGTGAAGACTTGCTGCACGGGGGGGCGCACAAAACCAATCAGGTGCTCGGACAGGCATTGCTGACCAAGCGTATGGGCAAGAAGGAAGTGATCGCTGAAACCGGCGCCGGACAGCATGGGGTTGCCACCGCAATGGCGTGTGCCCTGCTAGGACTAAAAGCCCGTATTTACATGGGCGCTAAAGATGTTGAGCGACAATCTCCCAATGTATTTCGGATGCGGCTGATGGGCGCGGAAGTCATTCCTGTGAATAGCGGCTCCGGAACACTCAAAGATGCGGTTAACGAAGCAATGCGCGACTGGTCTGCCAATTATGACACCGCGCATTACCTGCTTGGCACCGCCGCAGGCCCTCACCCCTTCCCGACAATTGTACGCGAGTACCATCGTATGATTGGTGAGGAAACCCGTCGGCAGATCATGGAGAAGGAAGGCCGCCTGCCTGATGCGGTGGTTGCCTGTGTCGGCGGTGGCTCAAATGCCATAGGTATGTTTGCTGACTTTATTGATGAACCTTCCGTTCAGCTGGTTGGCGTTGAACCTGCAGGTAAAGGGGTACACACCGGCGAGCATGGTGCCACCATCGTGACCGGTACCAAGGGCATTTTGCACGGCGCATACACCTACATTATGCAGGACGAGCAAGGACAAATTCACGAGAGCTATTCGGTGTCCGCCGGGCTTGATTACCCCGCCGTAGGGCCACAGCATGCTTATCTCGCCGAAACCGGGCGCGCGCAATATGTTGCCGCCACCGATGAGGAAGCGCTGAATGCATTTCAGTTGCTGGCCAGAAAGGAAGGGATCATCCCTGCCCTTGAGTCGTCTCATGCGCTGGCCCATGCCCTGAATATGGCAGATGAAGCGGAAGAAGAAACCATCATTGTGGTGAACCTGTCGGGACGCGGTGATAAAGACTTGGATCACGTCATGAAAATTCTGGGAGAAAAAGTCGATGGATAGATATTCAGCCATGTTTACCCGCCTGAAAGAAGCTAATTCGGGCGCGTTTGTCCCCTTCGTCATGGTTGGCGACCCGGGGCTTGAACAAAGTGAAAAAATCATTGCGCAACTTATTGAAAGCGGTGCGGATGCACTGGAACTGGGGATCCCCTATTCCGACCCCATCGCAGACGGGCCAACAATTCAGAAAGCAGCTATTCGGGCGCTGGAAGAACACGTCACACCTGACGATTGTCTGGCCTTGCTGGGACGTATTCGCCAGCAATACCCGGATATTCCCATCGGTCTGTTAATGTACAGTAATCTGGTGCGGGCAAAGGGTATTGATACTTTTTACCAGAAAGCCAGTGAGGCCGGCATCGACTCAGTACTGGTAGCAGATGTGCCTATCCGCGAGGTAGCGCCCTACCATGCGGCGGCAAAAAAAGCAGGTATTTCACAGATTATGATTGCCCCTCCCAATGCCACTGAAGAAACCCTGAAAGCAATCGGTGAGTATTCCAGCGGCTACACGTACCTGTTAGGGCGTGCCGGGGTCACCGGTGCTGAAACAGCGGCCAGTACGCCTGCTTATGAATTAATTCATAAGCTCCAGTCGCACAACTGCGCGCCTCCATTGCTGGGCTTCGGTATTTCAAAGCCTTCGCAGGTTAAAGATGCTATAGAAGCTGGCGCGGCGGGCGCGATATCGGGCTCGGCAACCGTTAACCTGATTGAGCAGAACCTGGAGAACAACGAGGCGATGCTTAGCGCACTGGACAGCTTTGTGCAGTCGATGAAAGCGGCTACGGCAAGGTAGACCAGCCCATGTACTACATGATTTGTGCCACTGATGTAAAAGACAGCCTGGAAAAGCGGCTTGCTGCACGGCCGGCTCACCTGGCGCGGCTAGAAGCCTTAAAAGCGGATGGACGCTTACTGACTGCAGGCCCCTTTCCCGCCATTGACGCCACGGATCCCGGTCCTGCCGGATTTACCGGCTCACTGATTGTCGCGGAATTTATGTCTCTGGAGGAGGCCGAAGCCTGGGCAGCAGAAGATCCCTATCAGGCGGCAGGTGTCTATCAGACGGTTTCTGTGAAGCCCTTCAAACGGGTTCTGCCTTAATCTGACAATGCCCGCGCCTGCGGGCATTGTTAATTTTTCATAGAGACACGTTGTCGTGCTCTCCCATTTCATCAGGATCTACCTTTTTACCTGTCAGCAATTTATAAACACCCTTTATGCCGGGATCAGCTTCCCAGATTTCTGCATCCTTGAGGCGAAACCGTAACATAAGTAATTCCGGATCCTCCCGTCCGTGCTCGTACCAGGCACTAACAGGCTTGCTCCAGTATTTATCAATAATGTCTTCCCGGGTTTCTTCCTCGAGCGTACCGCGAATACACGCAAACACGTCATGATTTTCCGATACAAACTGTACCGTCGCCGGGCCACCTTTCGCGAGCCGGTTGCCACTGCTGGTATAAAACCAGAACTCACTGTCTGCATCGTCGTCGAGCTGCGCGCGCATCGGGATCGCATGGTCATCATTGCCGCTCAGGCTGACCATCACGTTGGGGTGACTTGCCATTGCATGCCACATTTGATTTCTGATGTCATCTGACATAGTGCCTCCTTCGCATTTGTCACGACCACATAATGATATGGCGTGATAAAACAAAACTGCAGTGAACGACAGATTGTCGTTGTTCGTTGCAGGATTACGTACCTTACGGATAGCAGACTCTGTGCCAGTCAGTGCGCAGTTTTCTGCCTATACGCCAAAAAAACTAACTGGTCGCACATCTCGCTGCGGCACCGACGAGGCAGTCATGAGCAGACCCTAGCGCCCTTCAGATGATTTCATTATGGGTGCAGAGGCCCGACTGAATAGGTCGTGATGCCGTTAATTTATACACTGTGCCACGCAGTTTTTTCACAATGCGTTAACTGCGTGGTTATGCATGCCTGCCCATTTTCTGCAATTAGACGTAATATTACGCTTATGACACTATTAAATTCAGCCAGGATTCATCCAGAATCGCTAGTATACGTTTAGTATATTGCAGCCTGATGTGCGCTTAGCAATAACCTGATGTAGGTATCAACGATGACATATTTAACAAAGGTACTGTTACTTTCAATTGGGCTCAGTCTGGCTCCGGTGAGCCAGGTTGCTGCCCAACAAAAAAGTGGCCGCGCCGTAGAAAATAAAAGCCAGGCCGCCGACGAGGCACGCAAAGCCGTAAATGGTCGTGTGCTGAAAGTCGACAAGAAAAATAACGGCTATCGGGTCAAGGTCCTGAAGAAATCAGGTCGGGTAGTTTCTGTTGATGTGGATAAGAAGACCGGGCAACCAGAGCCTGAGCAAAAAAAGGATGACAAAGGCTAATGCGAATACTTGTTGCCGAAGATGACAGCCGGCTGTTGACACAGCTCGATATGCTGATGCAACAGCACGGATACAGCGTTGATCTGGCAGACAATGGTGATCACGCGTTGTTTCAGCTAAGCGAATATCCCTACGATCTTGCCATCATAGACATTGGATTACCCAAGCGCGACGGACTGGATGTCATAAGGCAGGCCCGCAAAGCTAATGTCAGTTGCCCCATACTTATTCTTACTGCCCGGGATCGGTGGCAGGAAAAGGTCGAGGGTCTGGATGTGGGTGCTGATGATTACCTGACCAAGCCTTTCCATAATGAAGAATTGCTGGCGCGCACCAAAGCGCTTATTCGTCGCGCGTCCGGACAGGCCAACCCCACCATCGAACTGGGCCCCATCACTCTCGATTCGGTCGCCGAAGAGGTACGTATCCACGACAAGCCGCTCGACCTCACCGCCTATGAGTACAAGGTTATGGAATACCTGATGATGAACCCGCAGAAAGTGGTGTCAAAAACCGAACTGACCGAACATATCTATGATCAGGATTTCGATCTTGATAGCAATGTAATAGAAGTCTTTGTCGGGCGTCTGCGACGAAAGCTGGATCCTGATGGAGTGTTAAAGCCCATTGAGACTCTGCGAGGGCGAGGCTACAGGCTTAACCGCCAGTTATGAACAGGTTGTCGCTGCGACTTCGCAGTCTTATTTTAGCGTTGCTCGCATTGATGGTCTTCGTGCCCGTCACCGTACTGACCCTTGATCGCGCCTACACCTCCAGCCTGATGCAGGCCAAACTGAGCGAACTGCGTCTGATGGGTCTGGCGCTGGTATCCGCATTTGAGCTCGACGGTGAAGTCCCTGTCATGCCCGAGTTGCTGTACGAGGAGCAGCTGAACCTGCCGGACTCAGGCTATGTGGGCATGATTGCTTACCGTGGTAACGTCGTTTGGCAGTCCGCATCGGCACTTAACTACCAGATTGAATCGCCACCTCCCGCCCCTCAGGTTGGTGAGGAAGCCTTTCACGACACCTTTCACCCGGGCTTTGACAGTGAGCATACATATTTTTCGTATGTTTTTACCGCTGAGTTTGCCGGCACCAATAGTTTCGAGCCTGTCCACTTTTATATTTTGAATGACAAAACGGCGTTCGCGCAGGAGCGGGATGCGTTTTTAAGCACGGTGTGGCGGGGCATGCTTATTCTTTCAGCAGGTTTGCTCGTGCTACTGATTATTGGTATGAATGTTGTCATCTCGCCGGTGCGCAAACTTATCAGTGAGATCAGAGAGACGGCGCAGGGAAATCAGGCGTCGCTATCCCGACACTATCCATCGGAGTTTGATGGTCTTAAAACCTCAATAAATCAATTAATTGATTCAGAATCAGAGCAGCGAACCCGATATAAAAACAGTCTTGGTGATTTGGCCCATAGTCTGAAAACGCCGCTAGCGGTCGCCATGGGGGCACGTCCCCTGTCACCTGAAGGTATAGAAGCGCTGACCCAGATTGACACCCTTATCCAGCGTCAGCTTAAGCGCGCCACCGCCGGACAGCGAAGCTGGCAGGCCGCCATTGAGGTTAGCCCGGTACTGGACAAAATTATCGCCGCTATGCGCAAGGTACATCAGCAGGCCGGTTTAACGATTTCAGTGAGCTGCTCGCCGGACTGTCGTTTTAAAGGGGATGAAACCGATTTGCTAGAAATGCTGGGCAATGTCATCGACAATGCCTGCAAAGCGGCCGGACGGAAGGTTTGGGTACGCGGTACCACCACTCACCCATGGACAAAAATAGTGGTGGAGGATGATGGCCCAGGGATCAGCGAGTCCGATAAACAACGACTGCTAAGCCGAGGTGAGCGCCTTGACAGTTATTCCGAGGGCCAGGGTATCGGCATGGCAGTTGTCAGCGACTTGCTTGCTATCTACGGCGGACAACTGCGAATTGGGCGCAGCGAGCATGGCGGTGCCCGCATTGAAATGCGGCTTCCTGCAGCGTAATTACAAGCGAGGATTGTCCGAGCTGGACAGTAGTGCCGCCAGCCACTGACTTTCCGAGCGCGATTCAAGCGCAATTTTCACCACCATAGTCAGTGGTACCGACAGCAACATACCCACGGTACCGAGCATCCACCCCCAGAAAATTAACGACAGAAACACGACCAGCGTGGAAAGGCCCATGCCGCGCCCCATCAGGCGAGGCTCGACCATGTTCCCCATGATAGTATTGACCAGTACAAATCCCAGCGCAGCAAAGCCGGCGGATGCCAGACCATATTGCACGAAGGCGATCAGTACTACAGGAACTGCAGCGATGATCGAGCCAATATTGGGAATATAATTCAGCATAAAGGCCAGTACCGCCCACAGCATAAAGTGATCGATATCCATAACCCATAACCAGATACCGATAATCATGCCCGTTGCCAGGCTCACCACCGTTTTAATGGCCAGGTAACTTTTAACCGACTGGATAAACCGGTCGATGTGGTGAAACTTCATGTCCGGATCTGCCATGGCGACATGCAGCCGCTTCGGGATAGTATCTGCCTCAAACAACATGAATACGACCGTCAGCAGAATTAGCACCAGGTTGGATAACACCCCGCCCATACCCGTAATAAAATTGGTAGCTACCGACATTGCAACACCAGGATCAAGATGCGACTCAATCAGATCCCGGTTAACATGTATGTTAAACTGCGCCAGCCTCTCTACCAGCCACGCGAATTCACTGTCGAGTTTTTGCCGGTACTCTGGCAGATTCTCGCGAAACTCCGCCATGGACTGCCCGACAAGCCCGGCAAGCAAAAAACCAAACACGACTATCAGTAGTATAACTAGAGTAATAGACAGCCAACGGGGAACACCGAAACGAGATGTCCACTGGATAATGGGGCTGCACGCAATTGCGATAAACACGGACAATAAAAACGGCACCATGATAGTGCTTGCTGCCTTAATGCCTGCCAGCACAATAACGAGACAGGCCAACACAAGCAGTACTTTGGCAGTTGGGGAGCGCAATTCCAGTGACATAAAAAATGTGTAATCCTAGTGTGAGTATCCGCACTTTACCCTGAGTCGTAAGTAACTACAAACTAGAGAAAAACATGACGCTAAACGAAGCAACCATCAAAATAAAAAACCTCCGTCTGCGAACCTATATTGGCATTAATGAAGACGAGATAAAAAATAAGCAGGACGTGGTTGTGAACGTAAAAATTCATTACGACGCGGAAAAGGCCAGTAACACCGATAATATGACCGATGCGCTGAATTACAAAACCATTACCAAGGCCATTATTCGTCTGGTTGAAGACAATCGCTTTTCGCTACTGGAAAAGCTTACTGCGGATGTACTGAACATTGCGGCAGAGCATCACTCTGTCTCTTATGCACAGGTTGAAGTCGACAAGCCTCACGCCTTGCGCTTTTCTGACTCTGTATCATTAACCTTGTCATGCAATAAACCTTAACACAGGAGAGCGCGGTGAATATTCTGATCACAGGTGGTACGGGCTTCATTGGACGGTATCTGATTGATGCTCTGTCCACCTCGCATTCTTTCACCGTGCTGACCCGCTCGGTTGAGTCAGCCGCTGAGCAGTTACCTGCCACTTGCACGCTGGTGTCATCACTCGAGAAAATTGCAGACTTCAGTCAGTTTGATGCTGTCATCAACCTTGCCGGTGAACCCATCGCGAATAAGCGGTGGACGCCTTTACAAAAGCAGCGTATCTGTCATAGCCGGTGGGATATCACAAACGAGCTGGTGACCCGAATAAATCAGGCAAAGACCCCTCCACGGGTGTTTTTGTCAGGCTCAGCCATTGGTTACTACGGACGGCAGGGAAACAATACGGTCACAGAAGATAACCATCAGATCCATGATGAATTTACCCACCAGCTCTGTGCCAAATGGGAGAAAATTGCTGAGGGGGTCAATACCTCACACACCCGCTTATGTTTACTTCGTACCGGGGTGGTGCTGGCAAAAGGCGAAGGCGCTCTGGCAAGAATGGCGCTGCCGTTTAAATTTGGCCTGGGCGGAAAAATTGGTGACGGTAAGCAATATATGTCCTGGATCCATATCGAAGACATGGTGCGCGCCATTGCCTTTCTGCTGGAGAATGAACAGTGTAAAGGGGCATTTAATATGACAGCCCCGGAACCGGTCACTAATAAGACGTTTTCGGCATCACTTGCAAGTGCAATGCATCGTCCCTGCCTGTTTACCGTACCGGCATTTTCGATGAAAATACTGATGGGTGAAGCTGCTGATCTTGTCCTCACAGGCCAGAAAGTCCTGCCTGAGAAACTCGAAAAGGCAGGGTTTGAATTCAAATACACCATGCCACAACAGGCGCTGGACGACATTTACCACAACACGCACTAAACAAGCGTTTTGATTCTGCGTACTAAGGGCACGCTCCTGCAGGTGTCTGGTAGACGGCGAAGTATTTCCCGATAGTTTATTCCTTTCCCCGACGCCTTAATCGTCCTTGCTGAAGCGACAAAACTGACCCCGCCTGGCAAAACAGCCATAAAAACGGCGCTGGATACCACACCAGCAGGCGGCTTAACAGCCCCTTATTGGGGAGGAGGCACAGCTTCCGCGCGCCCGGGGCTAAACCATGTTACGCAGCAATTGTGAGGTATTCAGCCGCAGAAGTCGCCAGCACCCTACGGCCCCCAGCAGCCCGACGACCACAGCGCCCGTGACCGGCGCAATCAGCCAGTATTCAATATGCAGGCTGGCCTCCATCTGAAACACCTGGGTCTGCAGCATATAAAGGCTGAATTCATTGGCAAGCGCCGCCATGATACCGGCAACCACACCAATGATGACAAATTCAAGCACCACACTGGCGCGTATCAGACTGCCTTTTGCCCCCAGTGTGCGGAGGATCGCCAGCTCCTGTAACCGTTCGTCCATACTGGCCTGCACCTGCGCGATAAGCACCAGTGAACCTGCGGCCAAAACCAATATCAGAATAAACTCTACCGCTACCGAAACCTGATCGACAATATTACGTAACTGGTTAATACGCGCATCCACGTCAAACATGGTAACCGAGGCAAACGGCTGCATCAGCGCGGTAAGCTCTGGCTTGCGCTCAGTGGGCAGGTAAAAGCTGGTAATATAGGTCGGCGTAAACGCCGTCATCGCAGCCGGGTCAATGATGAAGAAGAAATTGGGCTGCATGGTCTGCCAGTTAACTTCACGTAAACTGGTCACCTCGGTTTCGACAATTTCGCTACCAATATTGAAGGTCAGCCTGTCTCCCATACCGATATCCAGGCGATCAGCCACACCGGCTTCTACCGACACCGGATACACATTTTCCGGCAAGGTGAAGACATTGTCGCCGTGCCACTGGCCTTCGATGACTTTATTTTCGCTCTGGAGCTCGTTGCCCCAGGTAAGGTTGGCCTCACGTCCCAAACCGTCGCGTTGGTTGGTATCGCTACCTTCCTCTTCCTTGGTGACCTCCGTACGCACTTTCTCATCGTTGACTGCCGCAAATCGCCCTCGCACCACCGGATAGAATTGATCAATCTCAATCTGCTTTTCGGCAAAGTGAGATGCCAGCTCGGGTTGCTGCTGCTCGGTAATGTTGATAAGAAAATAGTTAGGAGTCCCCTCGGGTAACTGCGCCCGCCATTGCGCGATCATATCGTTTCGCATCACCAGGACAATCAACAGCAGCATAATGGTGATGGAAAAGCTGATAAGCTGAATGCTGTTATCCATTGCCCGGCGACGGATGCGCGCCCAGGCAAGTTGCCATGCCCCCATTCGGCCCTGCCCTAGCTTGCGTCCCAGCGCGATAAGACCAAAGGTCACGGCCAGCAGGCCTGCAATGAGCACTACACCCGAGGCAAATAATATTGCGCTGATTTGCAGATCCTGACTATAGGCCCACATCAGGATAAACACGGCACTACCGGCTGCCACAAACTGTAATGAGCGTGAACTCAGGTTCGAGCTGAGGTCGCGCCTGAGCACCCGTAGCGGCGGCACTGAAAACAGGCGCAGCAGCGGATACAGTGAAAATAGTGAGGCACAGACAGCGCCTGTAAATACGGCAATCAGCAAAGGACGGACATGCCACACGCCCATGCTGACATCGACACGCTCTGCCAGTACCCATACCACGACTTGCTGAATAACCAGACCAAACACTATACCGATGACAATCCCGACCAGCGTTATGAAGAGCACCTGCAATACATACACGTTGCGGATCATGTCACGGGTTGCGCCCAGGGTTTTCATAATCGCCACAGGATCAAAGTGGCGCTGACTGTAACGCTGTGCAGCAACCGCGATAGACACCGCCGCCAAGATAATTGCGAGCAGTGAGGCCAGCAGAAAGTAGCGCTCAGCCCGCGCCACCGAACGGCCAATCGCCGATTCATCATCAGCGGCCGACTGCCAGCGATGCAGGTCGTCATTAAGTTGAGGCTCGAGGTAGTCATAAAATGCGTCAATGTCAGATTGTGCACCGGCAAAGTACGCCACATAATCTGCCCGCGAGCCCGGTCCGGTTATGTTGGTCGCGGCAAGGTCATCCAGACGCATCAGCACAATAGGGTCCGCCGAGAAAACGCTGAAACCGGCGTCCGGTATTTCCCCGAGCACCTGACTGACAGTAAAGCGACTATCACCAATTTCCACGCTGTCACCAACCTTGATATTCAGGATCTGAAACAGTCGGGAATCGAGCCAGACATTGCCGGGCTGTGGCAGTTCGGCGGTCACCTGTTTCTGTCCGAAAGGTGCATCCGCAATCATCACGTCGCCACGCAAAGGGTAGTTGTCATTGACGGCCCGCAGGTCCACCAGTGTCATATTTTCTTTGCCAAAGACCATGGAACGGGTATTTACCCGCTGCGCGGTTTCAAGCTCACGCTCCCGCGCAGCTTCAAGCCAGCTTTCATCTATGGGACTATCGGCACGCAACTGCGTGTCTGCCGCCAGAAATGCTGCCGAACGCTCACTTAGTGCGTCCTGCAGGCGTTCACTGAATAGCGACAGCGACAATACCGCGGCAACGGAAAGCACGATGGCAAGCAGAATAATTGTCAGTTCACCGCGACGCGCCTCGTGTCTGAACAAGCGCCAAGCCAGATTAAACACGTTCGTCATTTAGCCGGCCTCTCTGGCAAGATCGTGTTTTGGCTGAGAAGCACTTTCCTCGAGTTGGCCGCCATGCATAATCAGCTGGCGATCGCACTTTTTCGCCAACTCATTGTCGTGGGTGACCAGCACCAGTGTTGTTCCTAGCTCATGGTTGAGGTTGAACAACAGCTGTTCAATTTTTTCACTGTTCGCCTCATCCAGATTGCCTGTCGGCTCATCTGCAAACAGGATCTTAGGTTCACCGATAAATGCCCGCGCGATAGCAACACGTTGCTGCTCGCCCCCCGAAAGTTGGTTGGGATAATGGTGAGCCCGGTGGCCCAGTCCCACGTCATCGAGTATGGCACTAGCCCGTTTTTTCGCATCAGTTCGCCCGGCAATTTCAGCCGGCAGCATGACATTCTCAAGCGCTGTCAGGCTCTGGACCAGCATAAAGCTTTGAAAAATAAACCCGACTTTCTCACCGCGCAGCCGTGCCCTCGCCTCTTCATCGAGTTCATGCAGCGCTGCACCATCGAGGTAAATTTCTCCACCGGAGACTTCGTCTAAGCCCGCTAACAAGCTCAGCAGTGTCGATTTACCGGAACCCGACGCACCCACAATAGCGACGGACTCACCGCGCTTGACTTCAAATGAAATTGGCTGAAGGATCTGGAGCTGCCCTTGACTCGTAGTTACGGTTTTAGTGATCTGCTGCGTTTTAATCATATAGGAGTCATATCAGTCGTGTTTGATTTCCAACAGGGACAACGCATTTTGCTGGTCCTGCTCGTATTCGTTTTATTCCCGCTTCCCGTGCTTTCAGATCAGGCTGACAAGCCGTCTCAGCATGACATCAATGCGTCACCAACTCTACTTATTTTGGGTGACAGCTTGAGCGCCGCCTATGGCTTAAAAGCCGAACAGGGTTGGGTTAGTCTGTTACAAAAGCGCTGGCGCGACGAGCAGCTTCCGATTGACGTGGTAAATGCTGCGATAAGTGGTGATACCACCGATGGCGGGCTGTCCAGACTACCTCGTCTGCTCGAGCAGCACACGCCTTCGCACGTCCTGATTGAACTGGGTGGCAACGATGGTCTGCAGGGGCATCCGGTACAGAAACTTAAACAAAATTTAACCCAAATGATCCGGTTAATCCGTCAAAACGGTGCCGTACCGCTGCTTCAGGATATGCAGATCCCGACGAATTATGGTCGCCGCTACAGTAACATGTTCTCCGAAAGCTTTGATTCGGTTGCCGAGCAACACGATGTCACCCTGCTGCCTTTCTTTTTACAGGAGATAGCGCTGGATCCATCACTGATGCAACGCGACGGCATTCACCCTAATGCAGACGCGCAACCAATGATCCGCGATTATATGTATGAGCAATTAACGCCTCTGTTGCTGCCCGAACATACATCCGAAAAAGTCACCCGGTTGCAATCACGCTCAGTTTTCGTACACTCAGCGACTCAGCAGTAGAAGTATTCGGAGGTAACCAGATGGATGTAGCATCTGCGTTTTCTGCACCTGTGTCGACGGCGCTGGAGGCAGCACCGCCACGAGATAGTCGTGCCCTGTCATCTCAAACGCCACCGGCAAGTCCTGACTCTCAGTCAGCGGTTTCAGGGTCATCAACCACCGGCCCCGACCCAACGGCCCGTGTTGGCGGACAAATAGACACTTATGTATGAAGATAAAAAAAGGCAGCCACTGGCTGCCTTTTTAGTTTCCAGAATCAATTAACTAAGGCCTGACATAATGCGAGACTTCATCGTCTGACGCGGCTTTCATGCCAACATAGCGGTCGCGCAAACGCGTCTGGCGCGATTCCATGTCAATGAGGTTACCATTGATAATGACCTGCTCGGCGACTTCTGTCACTTCAAGCGGATCACCACTCCAGATCACCACATCGGCGCGGTAGCCCTCTTGCAATTTACCCTGCGTATCACCGACTCCCAGAATTGCTGCCGGCGCCCGGGTAAGACTGGCAATTCCCGCCTCGTAAGACAATCCCGAAGCAACCGCATTCCCTGCATGCTGTGTGGCAAGCCGGATATTATGGGTATCCATGCCAATTGCCACGGTAACACCCGCCTGTTCTAACCGCGCCGCATTGGTAAGCGTCGCCCCTAACTGGTCAAAGTTACCTGGCAGGTTGTACTCAGGGTCAATGATCACCGGAATATCTGCGTCGGCCAGTTCACTGGCAACCCGCCAGGCTTCAACCGCGTGAATGAGCACCACATTGATAGACGGGTGACGCTCTTTAAACGCAATGACCTGACGAATATCCGCCGCCCGATCGGCTTTCATAAATAACGGCATATCACCGGATAACACAGACTTGAGCGCACTGATATCTGCACGGGTATTCAGGCCGTGCCATGCCGCATCCGGACCGGGCAGCGCGGTGACATTGTCAGCCTCTTCCAGCGCCTGCTCGATGGTAACCCACAACGCAGCACGGCTGCCGCCGGTGTGGTCACTGCCTGAGCCAGTAACATCCACCGTGACAAATGCACGCGGTTTGATAACGGGTTGATCGCCATCCAGGCTAATCACCGCACCCTGGCCACTGAACAAAAAGTCGGTATACGTGATCCCGGTCGCCGCGGCGGTCATGCCTTCAATACGGGTAACGCCCATCAGGCTTGAGTCAGGGTTAACCGCATAACTGACGTCCAGCGCCGCACCGGTTTGGGTGATGGGAGTGGGATCAACACTGGCATCTACAACACCTGCTGAAGACGATACCTCAACCAGACCCAGCGAGGTAAACGCCCCTATCAGCCCTGGGGTAACCGTTTTTCCAGACGCATCGATAACCTTATAATCCTCAGGGACAGCAACATCAGCGTCCCCCACACGTTTTACAGTGCCATCCTGAATCAGCACCGTACCGTTTTGCAACGTGCCGGCCTCGCCCATCGTGATGACTTTGCCACCGGTAATGGCAATATTCTGCGCCAGTGCTGATGCGCTTATCAGCGCTGACATTGCTAATAAAGCAGCAGTTTTCATTTTACGTCTCCTTCTCCGACCTGACCTAACTCGAAGTCACTGACAGGCCATGTTTCCGGCGCATTCAAATCAAACGCCAGGCCGCCATCAATATAGACTTTCTCGGCTTTCGTATAGGTCGAGAACGGGTCGCCATTCCATAACACTAAATCGGCATTTTTACCTTCTTCCAGCGAACCGGTTTTATCAAATATCCCCAGCGATTTCGCCGGATTGGCTGACAACCATATCCAAGCTTCGGCTTTGGGAATATCCAGCCCTGCGCGCTGGCCGTCTGACCAGGCTTTAGCGGCCTCCTGATTCAAGCGCTGTATACCAAGATCGCTGTCGGAGTGCACAATCGCACACGCGCCTGCAGCATGCACGGCGGGAATGTTTTCCCGAATGCCATCGTAAGCTTCCAGTTTAAAGCCCCACCAGTCTGCCCACATGGCTGAGCAAACATCGTTTGCTGCCAGCTTATCTGGGATCTTGTAAGCTTCTACAGCATGATGGAAGGTGCCAATCTGATAGCCGAACTCTTTCATGACATCCATCATTATGGTCATTTCATCCGCCCGGTAGCAGTGCATATGAACACGGATATCGCCGTTGAGCACGCCCGCCAGAGTTTCCATTTTCAGATCACGCTTTGGAACTTTGGCGTCTTTTCCATCCGCCAGTGCCTTTTCATAACGCTCCCACTTACGCATATAATCCTGCGCATCAGACCATGCCTGACGATAACCGGCCACGTTGCCCATATTGGTCATCGGACCGCCTTTCTCACCATAAACCCGTTTAGGGTTTTCACCACAGGCCATTTTCATACCATAAGGGGCATCAGGAAATTTCATCGCCTGCATGGTGCGGTTTGGTACATTTTTCAGTACCACCGAGCGACCACCGAACAGGTTTGCAGAGCCAGGCAGAATTTGCAGCGTTGTTACGCCGCCAGCCAGCGCGCGACTAAAGCCCGGGTCTTGTGGCCACACCGAATGTTCTGCCCAGACTTCCGCCGTCACAGGGTTTGTCATTTCGTTACCATCGGCGTGAGA
>CAZDUT010000021.1:13572-23179 GCA_964508695.1 uncultured Alteromonas sp. | reverse complement strand
GGTACCCTGGGGCTGGGTAAACTGATCGCGTTTTGGGATGACAACGGCATTTCTATCGACGGAGAAGTCGAAGGCTGGTTTACCGACAATACCCCGGCGCGTTTCCGGGCTTATGGCTGGCAGGTCATTGAAAGTGTCGATGGTCACGACGCTGAGCAAATCCGCAGTGCAATCGAAAAGGCGAGAGCTAACCCCGATCAGCCAACACTGATTTGCTGTCGCACCGTGATTGGATTTGGTGCGCCGAATAAGCAGGGCAGTGAATCTTGCCACGGGGCCCCGCTGGGCGACGACGAAATTGCGGCAACCCGTAAAGCATTAGACTGGAATTATGGTCCATTTGAAGTACCGGCTGACATTTATGCTCAGTGGGATGCCAAAGATGCCGGTAACGCCAGTGAGGAAGCCTGGAACAGCGCCTTTGCCGATTATCAGAAAGCCTACCCTGAACTGGCAGAAGAGTTCCGTCGTCGGGGTGCCGGTGAGCTGCCTGCAGATTTCGACGAGAAAGCGGAAAAAATTATCGCTGATCTGCAAGCTAACCCTGAATCCATCGCTACGCGAAAAGCGTCTCAAAATGCGCTGAACGCCTTTGGCCCTATGTTACCGGAGTTGCTGGGTGGCTCTGCCGATTTGGCCGGCTCGAACCTGACCATCTGGGACGGCAGCAAAGGTGTTGAAGCGAAAGATGCAAGCGGTAACTATCTGTATTACGGTGTTCGTGAGTTCGGTATGTCGGCCATGATGAACGGGATTTCGCTGCACGGCGGTTTCCGCCCATACGGCGCTACATTCCTGATTTTCATGGAGTATGCACGTAACGCCGTGCGCATGGCCGCGCTCATGAAGCAGCCGGTAATCTTTGTTTACACCCATGACTCCATTGGTCTTGGCGAAGACGGGCCTACCCATCAGGCCGTTGAGCAGGTTGTGGCGTTGCGCTCAACGCCGAACTTAGATAACTGGCGTCCGTGCGATCAGGTTGAATCAGCGGTGGCCTGGAAAGCCTCTCTGCAACGCACCGATGGGCCTTCTACCCTTATTTTCACCCGCCAGGGACTTCCACAGCAATCACGTGATGCAGATACGCTGGGACTGATTGAAAAAGGCGGTTACGTCCTCAGGGATTGTGATAAAACTCCAGAGCTTATTCTGATCGCGACAGGATCAGAAGTGCAGCTGGCGGTTGAAGCGGCTGAAACACTATCGGCTCAGGGTAAAGCGGTACGTGTTGTATCTATGCCGTGCACCGATGTGTTCGATCGTCAGGACAGCGAATATCGTGAAGCAGTACTGCCGGCCGGTGTGACCAAGCGAGTGGCCGTTGAGGCCCTGGCGAAGGACAGCTGGTACAAGTATGTCGGTACGCAGGGGGCGATCATCGGGATGGACAGCTTTGGTGAGTCGGCGCCCGCTGCAGACTTGTTCAAGTATTTCAATATTACTGCTGAGGCCGTAGTCGAAGCGGCATTGTCGCTGTAAGCGGCGGCGCACATTTATGCTAAGAGTGGCCATCAACGGGTTTGGCCGGATAGGACGTAATGTACTTCGCGCGCTGTTTGAAACGGCGCGCGACAGTCACATTGACGTTGTCGCGATTAACGATATCGCCAGACCGGAAGGGATTGCCCACCTGTTAAAATATGATACCGCCCATGGGCGGTTCGCGTTTGATGTAGCATTAAACGGTAATGAGTTACTCGTTGCGGGTAAGTCTATCCGTCTGCTTGCTCAGCCTGACATTGATTTATTACCCTGGCACGAGCTGGGCGTGGATATTGTGCTGGAATGCACCGGCGTATTTACCGACCGGGCGTCAGGTCAGGCGCATCTGGACGCGGGGGCAGGCAAAGTGTTGTACTCTGCGCCGGGTACGCCCGATCTGGATAACACCGTGATTTATGGCAGTAACCAACATACCCTAACTGCCTCGCAAAAGCTGGTGTCCAACGGTTCCTGCACCACCAACTGCATTGTGCCGGTTATTCAGGTACTTGATGATGCCTTTGGCGTCGACAGCGGTACCATTACCACTATCCATTCTTCGATGCATGACCAACAGGTTATTGATGCGTACCATGATGATTTACGCAGAACGCGGGCAGCCAGCCAGTCCATCATTCCGGTCGACACACGACTCGCAAGGGGGATCGAGCGAATACTTCCTAAGTTCGCAGGTAAATTTGAAGCCATTGCGGTACGGGTGCCAACCATCAACGTAACAGCAATGGATTTAAGCGTCACCCTGAACGCGAATGTCACTATTGCAGATGTTAATCAGGCATTAAAAAGCGCGACGCGGGGAAAGCTTGAAGGAATTCTGGATTATACTGAAGAACCCCTGGTCTCAGTAGACTTCAATCACGATCCACACTCCGCAATTGTGGACGGTACCCAGACCCGGGTGAGTCATCGTCAGTTAGTAAAAACTCTGGTGTGGTGCGACAACGAATGGGGCTTTGCAAACCGGATGCTTGATACAGCGTGGGCTATGCACCAGACAACTACATAATTTTTAACCTTAATCAAGGAACTAGTATGGCAATTCCAA
Source organism: uncultured Alteromonas sp. (assembly GCA_964508695.1). GTDB lineage: Bacteria > Pseudomonadota > Gammaproteobacteria > Enterobacterales > Alteromonadaceae > Alteromonas. The sequence goes on along the minus strand of CAZDUT010000021.1, from coordinate 20,628 downwards.
GTATGACTGAAGTGGCCTTAAGTGGTAAGCGTGTTTTGATTCGTCAGGATCTGAATGTGCCAGTTAAAGATGGGAAAGTTACCTCAGATGCCCGGATTAAGGCATCGATCCCTACGCTCAAGGCGGCGCTGGATGGGGGCGCAACAGTGATGGTGATGTCGCACCTTGGCCGACCCACAGAAGGGCAGCCCGAAGAGGCGTTCTCGTTACAACCCGTGGTCGATTACCTGAATGACGCGCTGGATGTAACAGTTCGACTGGTAAAAGATTATCTTGACGGTGTCGACGTTAAAGAGGGTGAGCTGCTTATTCTGGAAAATGTTCGCTTTAACAAGGGCGAAAAAGAGGACGACGAGACGCTGGCAAAAAAATATGCCGCATTGTGTGACTTGTTTGTCATGGACGCTTTTGGCACCGCGCACCGTGCGCAGGCATCCACCCATGGCGTCGCAAAATATGCGCCGGCAGCCTGTGCAGGTCCGCTACTGGCAGCGGAGCTTGATGCTCTGGGCAAGGCGCTGGACAATCCCAAGCGTCCAATGGTTGCCATTGTCGGCGGCTCTAAGGTATCTACCAAGTTAACGGTATTAAAGACACTGGCAGGTAAAGTTGACCAGTTGATTGTCGGTGGTGGTATTGCGAATACTTTCATTGCGGCAGAGGGGCACAGCGTAGGCAAATCGTTGGTAGAAGATGAACTGATTAATGAGGCTAAGTCGCTGATCTCCGAGGCAAAGGCAAACGGTGGATTTATTCCGGTGCCGTCAGATGTGGTCGTGGGCAAAGCTTTTGACGAAAACACGCCGGCCACCACCAAGCAGGTCGATGAAGTAGAAGATGACGATATGATTTTTGATATCGGTCCAGAAACCTCAAAAACGCTGGCGGAGATCCTCAAAAGTGCGGGGACCATTGTCTGGAATGGGCCTGTCGGTGTATTTGAATTCGAGCAATTCAGCGCCGGTACAAAAGCATTGTCGCAGGCCATTGCCGAAAGTGACGCATTTTCTATTGCAGGCGGTGGAGATACCCTCGCGGCAGTAGATAAATATCAAATCGCTGATAAGATATCTTATATCTCAACCGGCGGTGGGGCCTTCCTGGAATTCCTGGAAGGTAAAACATTACCGGCGGTTGCCATACTGGAACATAAAAATAAATAAAAGCCAGTCTGGAAGCTGCGAGTAAAACAGTAAGCCGGGGCATTCAGGATTGTGCCCTGGTCTGATTTCTAAACCCTACACCTGCCACTTCTGGCAGTATATTAAAGGAGTGTTGCGAATGGCATCACAAGCACAACAGGCCATGCTGGATAAAGTGAAAACTCAAAAGGGCTTCATTGCTGCGCTTGATCAAAGCGGCGGTAGTACCCCTAAAGCGCTGAAACTGTATGGTATTGACCAGTCAGCCTACAGTTCAGATGAGGAAATGTTTGAGCTGGTGCACCAAATGCGTACCCGAATCATTACCAGTAACGCATTCAGTGGTGAGCGTATTCTGGGAGCAATATTGTTTGAGAACACGCTGGATCGTGACATAGAAGGCATGTCTACGTCGCATTATCTGTGGCAGAAAAAGCGCGTTGTGCCTTTTTTGAAAGTGGACAAAGGTCTGGCGGATGAAAGTAATGGCGTTCAGGTTATGAAACCCATGCCTGAGCTGGCTGCTTTGTTAGCAAAAGCCGTGGCGCAGGACGTGTTTGGCACGAAAATGCGTTCTGTGGTGAAAATGGCTAACCAGCAGGGTATAAAAGACGTTGTTGAGCAGCAGTTTGAGGTGGGTAAGCAAATTCTTGCCGCTGGACTGGTACCCATTATTGAACCGGAAGTCGACATTCACAGCCCGCAAAAGGCGGAAGCGGAAGCGATGCTGAAACTGGAGATCCTCACTCAGCTGAATATGCTGGATGACGGTCAGGACGTTATGCTGAAGCTTACATTGCCTGAACAGACTGGTTTCTATAAGGAGCTTATCGACCATCCGCGTGTGCTTAAAGTGGTAGCCCTCTCCGGCGGCTATTCCCGAGAAGAAGCGAATGAAAAGCTGAGTGAAAATCAGGGAATGATTGCCAGCTTCTCGCGCGCATTAACCGAAGGTATTTCAGTAAATCAAAACGACGAAGACTTTGAGTCTGAGTTAGATAAAGCCATTGAAAGTATTTATCAGGCTTCATTGACCTGATAGTGCCTGGCAGGCGCGCTCTGCGCCTGCTGTCATTGCCCGCGTTAATCCCCTGCGCGTTCTAATCCAAATTCAGTTATACTTTTAAACGACAAGGGTGTCCAAACAGGATTGGGCAGGCAGTCTGTCACTACTTTCCTCTGGTTAAGTAGCCTCTTTTATACTCGCCCGGATGCGCTGTCAGAAGGTTGTAAGATGTGAGTATTTCAGCGTTTATATTGTTTCAGACTGCGTTACTACTTCTTATCGCAGTCACCGGTATTATCTTCACCTACGCGCTCCCCGTTCCTTCACAAAAACATAAAGCCATGGCCGCACATTACGCCCGGGGATTTCTGCTGAGTATGTGTCTGGCGCAGTTGTGCCTTGCTACCCGCCACACCGACTACAGTGTGATTTATATTCTGGCCTACAACTTTTTCATGCTTGTGAGTGCTTACTTGCTTTACGTGACGGTTATTAAAAGGTACGGCCACGCCATGCGGCGCCATCAAATGTGGCTCATAGGTGGCCATTTGCTATTGCTTGAAATACTGACGTTGGTGTTTGCTTATATTTATCCGAGCGAGCCATTGCGCGATACGATCTTGCTAATCAGTTGTATGCTTCCCATCGTCATGGCCATGCAGCGTGTTCGTCTGGTCCAGGTCCGTGACAATCGCAGCGACAGGGTGCTGCTCAGTGTGCTGGCTTTTACGCTGGTCATTATTGGCGTTATCGCCCCCATTTATCTGAATTTCATTGCCGGCGATGAATTTGAACAGACAGTGATGGGGCTGCTGATGGTGGTGTTACTGCAACTTTTCTTTATTCTGGGGTTTGCCGTCAGTGTGGTACAGTCACTGGTGAGTCGGCTGAATGTAAAGGTGTATACCGATGCACTGACCAAAGCCCGAAACCGCCACTACTTTTACAGCATTGCCCCAAAGATCAGCGAAAACGCAGCCGCTTCGAACCAATCATTGTCGGTGATCTTGTGCGATATCGATCATTTCAAGGCGATTAATGATACCTACGGGCATGTGTTTGGCGACAGTGCGCTGCAGCATTTCTCAATGGTGTTGCAGTCTGAGTTACGTAAAAGCGACATGCTGGTTCGTATGGGCGGCGAGGAATTTCTGGTTGTACTGCGCGATTGTGCAATTCAGCAAGCCAGTCAACTGGCAGAGCGATTAAGAGAGAGTATTACCGCCAATCCACTTGTCCACCAGGACAAACATGTCACCGTTAGTGCGTCCTTTGGGGTCGTTGAGATCATGCCAGGTGACGATATCTTTACCAGTGTAAACCTCGCCGATCGTGCACTTTATCGGGCGAAAGAGACCGGTCGAAATCAGGTGATCGCCATCGATCCCAACCTCAGTGCAACAATGCCATAGCGCTCATGTTGCTTAGCGATGCTGCTATTTATCCGGACAAAAGGGATCGAGGGCATTAATCTTATCGCGCCAGAGGTTTTTCCCCCGTCGTAGAAACGGTGATATGTGCATATCTATGAGCAGCCTGACTCTGTCTACCCGCGGCAGCGTGCTGTCGCGGGTAAGGGTTTGGTACAGCGAGCCGGTTAAGTCTGTTGCCCGCCTCATGTCGCCCTTAAAAGCCAATACCTCCGCCAGCTGGAACTGAGCTCTTGTGCTGTCCAGCGCTGACAGCTGCTCAATGCGCTTTTCGAGGGCGTCCGTGTCATTTCTTAAGTGGGCAATGAGTGCGCGGATAGCAAGCGAATCGTTATCTGATTCGATGAAAGAAACATAGTGGGCAGCCTGTTGTGGCTCGCCACGCAAAATATGCCAACGGGCAACACTTACTGACAAATTGTTTTGAGAGGGCGGGTAGCGTTTCAGTAGCTCCTGCAACTGTTCGCCTGCTATATCAAGTTCGTTGTCTGCCATGGCTTTTAACGCAAGGTTTATGCGGTTAACAAAAGAATTGGGTTGTAGTGCAATCGCTTCCTGCATTAATTCCCATGCTCGCCGTTGCTTGCCGCTTGCCGCAAGGTAACTGGCGTACAAATTCAGCACCAGCGGTGTGTCGGGGGCCAACGCATAAGCAGACTCCAGGTGTCTGACTGCCTTACGGCGATCACTGTCGCACCAGTGCAACATTGCCAGGCGGGCATGGGCTTCAGCAGCGTTCGGATCCAGTTTTAGTGCCCGGTGTAAAAGGTCGGTTTGTACCCGGTACGAGGTGTTGCGATCAACATTCCCCATTTCTTCATACCGAATATTGTAAAGACCGGCCATGGAAACCAGCGCGTCGACATAGTCCGGGTAAATCAACAGGGCTTTACTGAGGTACTCTTCGGCCAGCGCCATATCCCCCTCTGCACGACGATGATAAAAAAACATTGCCGACTTGTATGCTTCTTCCGCGCGAAGCGGTGTCACGTTCGCCTGCGGAGGGGAAAAGAGATTGCTTTGCCATATTGCATGTCCGGTAAGTACCATCACCATTGCCAGTGCAATCAGATAGAGCGGCAGAACAAAACGGCGCGAAATGCGGGGGGGCGAGGGAACCGGAGAAAACGGTTTGTCTGCCTCTGTTCGTTTAACCGTCGGGATCATTGCGTAGCCTTCGCCGCGTACCAGTTCGATATATTTGGGGTGACTGCCACTGTCGCCCAGTGACTGCCGGAGTAACTTCACGCGCTGAATAATAGTTTCACCCGAAACCGGGCGGCCTTCCCAGACCTGGTTACATATATCGTTGTAAAACAATACCCCTGGCGCTTTTTCTAACAGCGCCAGAAGCAGTTTTCGGCAAAGCGGCGTTAGCGGGCACTGCGTGTTTCCCCGCCAAAGATGCAGACTCCGACAGTCAAACTGATAGTCTGCAAAATGATAAACGACTGCCCTCTCGGTATCGTTAGGCATAGTGGAAAATGGTTAAGCGTGATTCTCTTAAGTATGCGAAGACGGGGTGAAAATACAAATTCATCGAATCTTCACCTGACCTTCAGCGATTTTTTCCACTCACACACTATTCCTGAACTAATCTCGGTTAGGCAAAAGCATCTGTAATTAACTGACTTTCTTTGTGAGGGACTACTCATGAAAACACCATTTTATCGTTATGCCTGCATGGGCATATTAAGCGTAAGTGCATTAGGAATAGCATCGGGCGTCAGAGCACAATCTGGCAATAACAGTGTCGATGATGCCGACTGGCAGCAACCGGTGGCGACCGTCGGCGGCGGGTGTCCGATTGAATCACCAAATGGCATGGCGCTTTACACGGCATCAGGGAGTGCGGGGACACTTGATATCTGGGTGTACCGTATGGATCACAGAACCGGCGAGTTTAGTGATCGTACCCGACTGGAGGCACCGGTAAGCCTGGACGATGCCAATGACTTTTGTCCTACCCCATTGGATGGCAACGGACTGATGTTTGTGTCTAACCGAATCGGCGACAGCAGTTGCGGCAGCACCGATATTTATATTACCCGCCACAACGCGTTTCCTGAAAAAAGCTTAAGTGATGCGATCGTGCTGGGTTGTGCACCAGATGGGCCAAATACAACTGGAACTGAGTTTAGTCCGGCACTGATAAAGACCAAAAATGGCACTTTCCTTTATTACTCCTCGGATGTAGACGGCGATCAGGACATCTATGTCAGTGAGCAAATGCAGGACGGATCGTTTTCACAGGGGATACCTGTCGCCGGCGTCAACACTGACGCTGATGATCGCCAACCCAATCTCAGCGAGGATGGTCTGATAATGGTGTTTGCGTCCAACCGGGATGACGCAGACTACGGTGGTGGCTTTGATATCTTCATCACCAGGCGCGATAACCTTGCCTCGCCATGGCATGCGCCGCGCAATCTAAGCTGGGATTTAGTGTTTGCCACCCAACCCCTCGATGAAACCCGTCCTTCGTTGTCCAGGGCACTTGAGCGCCTTTACTATGGTGCCAATGGTACCGTCTATCAAAGTACACGACAGTAGAGGGGGAGAGGGCATGGCGACATCAAAAATTTAATGTAGAGTGGTGGGGGCAATGGCTGAGTTGAGCATTGCCTGCCCCTGTAGCAGACCCCACGGTGAAATATGCTGCACCGCTGTCAGGTCCGGTATGTTGTGGTGTTAACAATAAGCGGATACGCGCGTCTGGTGGTGTGACATGCACAAATGCATAAAGCCGCCGCCGTGCTAGGAATAGGCATCCGGATTAAAAGTGCCGTTATACCTGCGCGTACCGTCTCTTTTCCAGAATTCAATCGCCGGAACCTGATGCTCCCAGACATCCGTGGCATTCCAGGTAAAGTCGTTTTTGTACCGGGCTTCAAAAAAGTCATGGTCATAATGACTTGCCTGTCTGCACGCTTTAAAAAACAGGTTACTTTGCTTTGACACAATCACCTCCGCCTGGCTTAGAAACTGAAGCTGGCGGCGGGTGATCAGTTTGCAAACCGGTTCGTCGGGATGAGCCGGGTACAGTGATGACACAATGGCCCGCTCAATTTCACCGGACTCTTGCTGAATAACGTAGATCCCCGCGCCAAGCGGAAAACGACCTACCATGTTCAGAAAGCAGTCTACATGTTCGGCTTTATAGGCATTGCTCTTTTTACCATCGTCTAAAATATCGTATGCCTGGTAAATTTGGCGATAGTCAAAATCCTGTTTGGTGGAAAGTAAAAAAGACGCATATGTCATAGGGATCCGAATCAGATCGCCTAGCTCATGCCTGCTTTGTTTGAGCGACTTAAGTATGCTTAAAATAAACAGCAGCTGCTTTTTCTCCCGTGCAATGAAGGTATCACGCTGTGCACGGCTGTCGAAGCGCAGTGTGGGAATGCCGATCCCCAGTTTGATGTAATCAGCAGTTTTCTTATCAATGATTTCCAGCAGAGATTCGCGCTCTTCCTGA
>CAZDUT010000021.1:0-13562 GCA_964508695.1 uncultured Alteromonas sp. | reverse complement strand
AAGCTTACGGTACCTGTCGACACCCAGCAGATCACTGGCCTCAGGGCAATGCATGCCGATGGATTGTAACAGAGCAGCCTTGGCAACAGGCTTGAGCACGTTTTCCCGATACGCAATCTTCATGTCATTAGACATGGGGGGAAGCGCCGTTTCGCCGTCTTTTTCATCCGCAGAGCGGTCTGTCATCAAGCTATACTTTTGCCCGTTGGGGAAAATATCCTCCAGTTCCTTTTTCAGAAAACTGTTGGCAAAGCCATGCTTAATTCTGACCTCTTCAAACAGTGCAATGGTAAGCGCGGTGATGTAAATCGGTTTATTTTTTTCGTTTCTGATGTGACGCGCTTTTTCTTTGGGGGACGGTGTTGATAACGCCATTGTGCCTAAAAACTGGCTAAAAATACGCTCGCCACTTAACAAATCCAGCACTTGATCAGTAAGGTGTTCAAGATGTTCATAACGCTTATTTCGCTGGGTACGGAGTATTTCTTCAAGCTCCCGCAGCTCTTTATCGCTGCTCGATTGCTTTGCGACCAGCTTAGCAATATAGCGAGGGGCTGAGGCATGACCTTTTATTGCCGGATAGGTACCTTTTTCTTTTCGGTAATTATCCACATAGTCAATCTGATCCTGATACGTTTTCACCTTATGCTTTAAGCGTGAAAGGCGTTTGTAATCATCGGGGTAATGCTGAAAGAAGATCTCCGCATCGGTGACAAGCTGACGGTAACTTTTCCGGTAATCAGAGATCTTTTGGGAAATCTCGCTGACCATGGTGGGCACTTCGGAGAGCTTATTTTCAGCCCACGAAGGTTTATTGGATTTACTATCAAGCAGCATATGATCCCACGCAATTACAATTTCAAAGGTGCTTTGGCAATGTGTATTTATTTTTTCCGATTTCGCGCCGGTCGCACGCAGACGTAAGTTACACCAAACGCAGCCGGTATTACTCAGGTATATTCTTTTTTATTACTGACTAAGCACATCGGCGGTATGATACTGGCCGCATGCATTCAGTGCTGATTGTTGAGTATAAAACTCCGTCTAGCGGTTAAGTTAAAGAAAATAGTCGTCGTTGTCCATGACTTCACACGACTTAGCAGGATGGGAGCTGCCATTCGTGGTCGCCCATCCAGCGACTGGGAGACAGGGGGCCTGGCCTGTAAAACGTCCGGTCATTGCGGACGCTAATGAATAGAAAGCATAATACCAACCGCTGAGAGGTATTTCTGCTCCCTTATCAGGTCGGCGTGAATGATTGGCCGCTGCGACAGCCAGTCTGTCGGGAAAGTCAGGTCGATGACAGACTTATCAGCTTTTACTTCTATATCAGGCACGAAGCCCTGCTGTCGTTTGATATTAAGCAATACCCCCAGGCGCAGTAACACCAGTAAACGGATCACAGACTGCGGGTCATACTGTGAAAAAGCCGGAATGTCGTCGGTACGGATCTTCTTACGGTGAAAACGTACCAGCGTCGCCAGGAGTTCCTGCTGTTCCTGGGTAAAGCCGGGCATATCCACATTCGCAAGAATGTAGGCACCATGGCGCTGCACCCCTCGCGAATTAATCTGAATACCAACTTCATGCAACAGCGCCGCCCAGCCCAGCATACTACGTAAGTCCTGGCTTTTAAGCTTCCAGGATTTTTGCACTTCATCGAGGAAACGTAACGACGTAGTGAGCACCATTGACGCCTGCTGGGTATCGACATCATACCGGGTGGCCAGGCTGCTGGCCGTGCGACCGCGAATGTCAGCGTGGTGTAACTCTTCTTCCATTTCGTAAAGCACACCCTCGCGCAATGCAGCGGGCGAATAGGTAAGCGATTCAATATTCAGAGCTTTGAAAGCGCCAACCAGAATGGCTAAACCACCGGCAATAACCGGCCGCCGATCTTCTGATAAATCCGAAAAGTCGAGGTTGTCGGTATGTCCCGCGGCCGTAAACTGTTTAACCAGCTGTTTTAAGCGCTTCAGCGTAACAGGAAGTTCATGACTGGTGTCTTCTTTTGATTGGACGAGCGAGAACAGAGAACGGATCGTCCCGGAGGTACCGATGCATTGCTGCCAGCCTCGTTGCCGAAAGTTACTCTCTATCAGTTCAAGTTCCTGCTGTGCGGCGGTAATGGCTTTGTTGAACGCTTTAGCGCTAAGCTTACCTTCGGCAAAAAAGCGCTTGCTGTAACTCACGCAACCCATTTGCAGACTGCGGCAGATGATCGGGTCAAACCCTTTGCCAATGACAAATTCTGTAGAACCGCCACCAATATCAATGACCAGTTGCTGCCCATCGGCGTGATTTGTATGAGCGACACCGGAGTAGATTAACCGCGCTTCTTCCGTCCCTGAAATGATCTCCACCGGGTAGGGCAGGATTGATCGCGCAGCCCGGATAAAATCACGCGCGTTCTTGGCTTTGCGCAGTGTGTGGGTAGCAACGATACGGACAGAATCCGGCTCAAAACCCCGCAGGCTCTCAGCAATAATGCCCAGCACCTGCAAGCCACGCTCCATGGCGTCCTGCGACAGCACATTGTTTTCGTCGAGGCCGTCTGCCAAACGAACTTTTTGTTTCACCCGATGAAGTATTTGCACCGAACCGGCCACGATCCGCGCTACGACCAGATGAAAACTGTTTGAGCCTAAGTCCAGTGCAGCCACTTTACTGACTTCTCTGGAGGCGACGCTGTCTAGCGCAGATTCGTGTTGTACCATGTATGCGAGAGGATCCGGTTAATCGTTTTCCTGTTTTTTGAGGTAATCGTAAATTTCTATCTGCGAGCGCAGCTTCTTACGATTGCCCCTGCGAACGTACCGGTTCGTCTGATCCTTGTCAATAACGCGGGCTTTGAGGGTATCGCGAAACTGTAGCTCAAGAATATCTATGATTTGCTTTTTCAGTCTCGGATCGTAAACCGGACAGCCTACCTCAATGCGGTTGTCCATATTGCGCGTCATCCAGTCGGCTGACGAGATAAAGACTTTTTCTTCGCCGCCACTACTAAATACCATTACCCTGGGGTGTTCGAGGAAACGGTCAACAATAGAGACAATTTCAATATTGTCGCTTACGCCCTCCAGACCGGGAACAAGTGAGCACATGCCGCGTACAATACCTCGTATTTTCACCCCCGCCTGGCTGGCGCGGTACAAATCGTCGATCAGTTCCTTGTCGACCAGGTTATTAAGTTTAAAGGTAATGCTGGCCTCCCGGCCTTCTTTAAGGTACTGAATTTCCTGACGAATTAGTGACTGAATTTTGGTGCGGGAATTCAGTGGTGAGATCTGCAAATGCTGGAACTTATACCGGCGGTACGGGTATTGGATAAGGTCAAATACCGACGCTGCTTCCTCCGCCAATTCCTGGTTACGGGTGAATAAACTGAAATCTGTATAAATCTTAGCGGTTTTTTCATTGAAGTTACCGGTGCCAAAATGTGCATAGTTCACCAGGGAACCCCGCTCTTCGCGCGTCACCAGGCATAATTTGCTGTGAATTTTCAGCGTCGGGATGCCCAGAACGACGCGGATCCCCGCATCGGTCATTCGTTTGGACCACTCAATGTTTGCTTCCTCATCAAACCGGGCACGAAGTTCAACCACGACGGTGACTTTTTTACCGTTATCGACCGCGTCAATCAGTGAGTTGACGATGCGCGATTTACTGGCGACCCGGTAGATGTTTATGCGGATGGCTTTGACGCTGGGATCAAAGGCCGCCTGGCGCACAAACTCGGTAAAATGCAGAAAACGGTGATACGGGTAATACAACAGAATGTCATGGGCTGTGATGGCATCAAAAACGGTGTTGTACCCGGAAAATTGTTTTGAATCGATGGCGGGTAAGGGGGTGTGTTCTAGATAGTCACGGCCGACATTTGGGAAACCGATGAAATCTTTGAAGTTACGATAATGGCCGGCGGCATGCATGGTATCCAGCGAAGTGATTTTTAAGCGCTTACGCAAATCTTTCACCATGTCCTGGGGCATATCGTTGTCGTAAATCACCCGCACCGGCTCAGCGATTAGTCGCTGTTTCATGCTTTCAGACATCTTTTCCACATAGCTCTCATCAATTTCATCGTTGATGGAGTACTCTGAATCCCGGGTCATCTTAAACGAGTAGGCTTCGAGGCTGTCGAATTTCGCGAAGCCCCGAAAAATTTGTTCAAGGCATAGCTGTATCATGTCATCGAGGGTGACCAGGTGTTTCTTTTTACGACTCTTCTCTGGCGGAATGTGCACAAAACGCGACATTTCCGAGGTGGGTACCTGAACGACCGCGAATTTAGGAGAGCGCTCTTTGCGTCGCAGGGCCACGTACAAATATACCGAAGTACCGTTAAGACGACTCAGCAGGTTAATCTTCTTATCGATAAAAATGGGCGCAATGTGACGCAACACTTTGTTAACGAAGAAATTGCGCACCCATGTGCGCTGATAGTCGTTTAAGTCATTACGGCGAACGATATGAATATTGTAGCGGGCCAGGTTTTTTACCACATCTTTATGAATGGCATCGAACTTGTCGGAGAGCTGCACGACCTTGGCCTGTATTTTCTCCATCAGCGCGATTTGGCGCTCAGCTTCTTCATCGTTTCCGTCATTCTGCGCAATAGTAATCTGCCGTTTTACATCGGCTGCGCGCACCCGGAAAAACTCGTCTAGGTTGTTGGAGTAAATACCCAGAAAGCGAATGCGTTCCACTGCGGGCGTATTTTCGTCTGCCGCTTCCTGAAGCACACGCTCATTAAATGCTAACCAGCTTATTTCTTTGGGATAATATAATTCCGAGTTATCCATGGTACCTATTCTGCGTAGAAAATTGTTTAACACTGCCCGTCGTCAGTGACTTTGCTGCTGACCAAAAGGCACGTGCCTGCCTGACTCAAACACCCGTAACCGGCCGAATTTCAAACCGACAGGTCGGTTGTTAGTAGGTAGTATGGATATCGACAACCAGATCGTTAGCAAGATTCTCAAGCGCCTGTTTAAGCCGGTCTTCATCGAACCCTTCCGGCACGCTGATAACCGCTGAGGCTTTAAACATCAGGCTACCCCAGTTAGGCGCACTTTCACAGGTAGAGTCAAAGTTCACAATATTCAGGTTGAATTCATTCAGTACAGCAGTGAGTTCCTGCACAATGCCTGATTTGTCATTACCCATAATGTCCACCCGTAGCTCAGTGGTGTCGGTGGGGCTTTCATTGACAGCAGACACAGACTGTACGGTTAAGTCGGGCAGTGCATCAAGCGCTTCAATCAGTGCCTCATGATTCGCCTTCGGTACAAGAACTTCAACAAAACCGGTAAACATCCCTGCCATGTGGGCGAAACTGGAGCTCTGCCAGTTGCCACCGTGTTGGTACACTTTTTTTGCCAGTGCATCGACAAGGCCAGTCTTGTCCTTGCCGATTACAGAAATGATCAGTGGTTGCATGTGCGACTCCTCTGGTATGGAACGAAGCCATTGTCGCTGTTGGTATTCGGCGTGTGGTCAGCGTACAATCTTGCTCCGGGTCGGATGAATAGCAAATTTAGTTGCCATCACCCCCTTATTCAAAATAGCATGGAATGCCAGGCTGTTAACTCATAATAGTGCCAAATTGTCTTATGCAACAATGAATTCCAATAACGAAACAGACACTGCGAGACGAACTCGCAAAGACATTTTGGTAAAGGGTGTGGTCACAGCGTTTGGTGGTCTGGTACTCCTCACGCTGGTGGTGCTGATTGCTCATCTGATCATGCAGGCGCTGCCGCTGGCGCTGTCGCCTACCTTTCATCAGCAGTCAATTCCCGGGCTCCCGTTGTCTGAACAACAATCTGTCATAGCGGCAGGGGATGTACTTGAGGGGCAGTCGGTGCTTATCCGCTCATCGGCCTGTTCGTTGTCGGCACTGATGCTCTCTGACCGGCATTATGAGGTCGCCGGACGCTTCCATCGCCCCTGTAATCATGAAGTGAAGGCTGTTACGAGCTTAGGGCGTCAGTACGTTGTCGATGTTTCACCTGCTGGCCTGGTCCGCGTTCAGCCCGTCAGCCAGTTACATACCACAAGCACGTCCAGGCTCGTCACCGGCGCATACGGTGACACGCTGAGTACCTCGCAGACGCAGGGGGGAACGGTATCGTTTGCTATTGCCGAGACTGTGTGGTCAGCACGGGAAAACTGGCAACTGTTGCTGTCATCGCACTGGGCTGTGGCAGTGGTTACGACCCCGCAGCAGACTCATGTGCAGTGGGTCAACCGGCAACAGCCAACACAGGTCAGGCATCAGCAATTTGCATCTTCGGTTAAGGTCCTGCCGCTGCCCGAAAGCCGGCATACAGCGACGGTGACCGATCAGACCATCAGCTTCCATGCGATGGACAGTGATAGCGTGTCCAGTCATTCACTGACCTCACCGGTGACCTGGTGGCAAAGTCTTGAAAAAGATCGCACGGTATTTGTCGCTAATCAGCGTGGCGAGCTTACCCGCTGGACACTGCGCAGTGAGGACGGAAAAATGCAGTTTGGGCCTACTTACCGTCTGTCCGGCCCGTCGGTGGCGGACCCGCTTGCCATAAAAGATCATGCCAGTGCCAATGCGGTCGCGTTGTTGACGCGCGATGGCGGCATTGCCCTGCTAAATCGTATTACGGGTGAAGTGGTGTCGCAACACTCCCTGAAGCCCGGTTACACCGATATAAACTGGTACGGCAACCGCTTGTATGCGACCGGTCGGAGATTATTGGCTGCCTGGAATGTAGAGCATATCAGTGGCGTCACCACCTGGTCGTCGTTGTTTGAGCCACAGCAGTATGAGGGCTATCCCACCTCTGAAACTGTATGGCAGACCACCAATGCGTCGGATTATCTGGAAGCAAAATACAGTATCACGCCCATGCTCATCGGCAGCATGAAGGCCTCGTTACTGGCGCTTTTCGTTGCCATCCCTATCGCCGTCTGCGCGGCAGTGTACACGGCGTTTTTCGCCCGTAGCCGGTTACGGCATGTGCTGAAACCAGCAATCGAAATGCTCGAAGCCGTACCAAGTGTGTTAATTGGCTTTATTGCTGCGATCTGGCTGGCACCTGTGGCGGGGCAATTTTTATTTTCATTCGCGTTTTTTATCGTCACCGTGCCATTTTTGTTATTGGCGGTCGCACTGGTGCAAAACAGAATGTCGACAAAGCTGCCTGCATTTATGCGCCACAGCAGCGAACTGCTGTTCAGTTTGCTGGGGATTTTCATACTGGGCTATATCAGCGTTGAGTGGGCGCCGATGTGGCTGGAGGCGCTGCTGGGTGGGCAAGCCACGATAGAGCAGCTGGCAGAAAACGCACAAAGTCCCATTGGTAAAAATACGCTTGTGGTCGCCATTGCGCTGGGGATCGCGATTTCTCCAAGCATTTACTCGCTGACGGAGGATGCTATCAGTGGTGTCCCTGACTCACTGAAGCATGCGTCCTATGCGCTTGGGGCGACCCGCCTGCAAACCCTGATGCACGTCGTTCTGCATGTGGCAACACCAGGTATTCTAGCAGCGGTTATGCTTGGCTTTGGCAGAGCCTTCGGGGAAACCATGATTGTGCTGATGGCCACGGGAAATACGCCGGTGGCTAGCTGGAGCCTGTTCGAAGGGCTACGCGCGTTAACGGCCAACCTGGCAATTGAACTGCCGGAAGCCGATGTAGACAGCGCGCACTACCATATTCTCTTTCTCACCGCCTGTATCCTTTTTGGGTTTACTTTTGTGGTAAACACCTTTGCCGAGTTTCTGCGGCGGCGGCTAAGGAAAAATGCGTACAATGGTTAATTTTTTACGCGGTATAAGTACGCCGGCCCAGCGTCAGGCTTACGTAATAAGCCTGACTGCGTTCTTATGCAGCATGTTACTGTTAGTGCTGATCAGCATACTTATTTTGATTTTCGTGCGGGGCGCAGCCTACTTCTGGCCCGATCCGATAGAGAAAGTCTCATATATTTCAGCCACCGACAGCCAGGTCCGCCAGGTTTATGCACATAAGGCGCTCTACCAGGTGTCACCCGGACGAGTGTGGCAATTACACTACAGCGATGCGCAACACCCGTTTGGCAGTAAAGCGCTGGTTGATGGAACGGCACTGCGACAAGCATCACTGGCCAAAGATGCAGCAGAAATTCGTTTGCATGACGGGCGTAGCCTGTTCGCCCGGCCCGTTGCGCTGACACTGCCCAAACAACAGCGTTTTTCCCTGCGTGGCTTTGAAGAGGGGATCGCACGGGTGCAAGCGATTACCCAACAAATAGAACGTATTCGGGTAGAGGAGCTTGCCGATATTCACGTCAGGCTGGCCGAGTTCGACAGGCGAAATGTGGAACGCGAAGCGCCTGCCAGAGAAAAGTTACGCGCGGGCTTTACGCGCTGGCACCGCGAAATTGTAGCGCTCGAAAATCAGCGCGATGACTATTTACTGGGTGTGCAGTTTGCCGAAGGGCAACAGCTAACCCTTGGCCTGGCAGAAATTGCCAGCCTGGAGTTTGTCAGCCGTCTGTCCTGGACACAAAAATGGTCGGTGACACTCGACAATATCGCAGTGTTTTTAACCGAGTCACCCAAACAGGCTAATACATCGGGGGGCGTGTTTCCGGCGCTGTTCGGTACCGTGCTGATGGTTTTTCTGATGACCATTATCGTTACCCCGTTTGGTGTGCTTGCGGCAGTGTATTTAAGTGAGTACGCCCCGGATAATGCATTTACAACGGCCATCAGAATCAGCGTGAGCAATATGGCGGGGGTGCCATCGATTGTGTATGGTGTCTTCGGGCTGGGATTTTTCGTGTATACCTTAGGTGGCAATATCGACGCTTTGTTTTTTGGCGATGATCTGCCGGCACCAACCATGGGTACGCCCGGTGTCTTCTGGGCTGCACTGACGATGGCTATTCTTACTTTGCCGGTGGTGATTGTAGCCACCGAAGAAGGGTTACGCAGAGTGCCTGACGGCTTGAAGGCCGGAAGCTATGCGCTGGGCGCCACCAAAGCGGAAACCCTGATCCGCACCATTTTACCTATCGCATCGCCCGGGATCATGACCGGCGTTATTCTTGCCATTGCCCGGGCGGCGGGGGAGGTAGCACCACTGATGCTGGTGGGCGCGGTAAAATTTGCACCCAACTTACCGGTAGACGGTGAGTTTCCTTATCTGCACCTTGAACGTCAGTTCATGCATCTGGGCGTATTGATTTATGATGGGGCCTTCCACAGCCAGACAGACGCAAAAGGTGCGCCCATGATGTTCGCTGCCTGTCTGCTGTTACTGTTGGTGGTGTTTGTTTTGAATATTCTGGCCGTGATCCTGCGCACGCGCCTGAGAAAGCGTTATTTACTGGGATGAGGTGTCATGCTGAAGCTGTTTGAACACGACAAGCTGGATGTAAATGCATTAAGTGACGAGCAAACTGCAATTGATGTACGGGCGCTGAATCTTTGGTTTGACCACAAGCATGTGTTGCACGACATCTCCATGCGGATCCCGAAAAACTGTATTACGTCGCTGATTGGCCAGAGTGGCTGCGGCAAGTCGACGCTTATCGGAAGCTTCAATCGTCTCAATGATTTGCATAGCGGCTGCCGCTATAGCGGCAAGGTGATGATTGACGGGCGTAACATCAACCACAAAAAGGAAAATGTCTCACGGCTGCGCACGCAGGTCGGAATGGTATTCCAGCGTCCAAATCCGTTCCCGTTAAGTATCTATGAAAATGTGTGTTACGGCCTGCGTCTGCAGGGGATCCGGACTCGCCGGGCTCTGGATGATGCGGTTGAACAGGCGTTGCGCGATGCGGCGCTATGGGATGAGGTAAAAGACCGGTTGTTTGAGTCGGCCCATATTCTCTCCGGCGGACAGCAGCAGCGGCTGGTAATCGCACGGGCACTGGCCCTCAAACCCGAAATCCTGCTACTGGACGAACCCACATCGGCCCTTGATCCGCTGACCACGCTGTTCATTGAGGAGTTGATGGCACAGCTCAAATCACGATGTACTATTGTTATTGTGACGCATAACATGCAACAGGCGGCAAGAATGTCTGACTATACGGCATTTTTGCATCAGGGCGAGCTGATTGAGTATGCCGACAGCGACACACTTTTCACCATGCCGGAGAAAAAGCAAACCGAAGACTACATTACCGGTCGTTACGGGTAGCCATCGGCGAAGCGGGAGAGATTTATGAGACAGGTAGCGCTTAACACCCATATTTCCGGTACGTTCAACACCGAGTTGGAGAATTTACGAAACTCGGTGCTGACCATGGGCGGGGAAGTGGAGCAACAACTTAACCGGACGTTACAGGCTATCCAGCAGAATAACGGTGGCCTTGCCGAGCGGGTGGTGCTCAATGATTTGAAAATCAATTCAATGGAAATTCAAATCGATCAGGAGTGTCTGCGAATAATTGCAAAACGCCATCCCACCGCCAGTGATCTGCGTTTAATCATGACCATCTCTAAAGCCATTACTGACATTGAACGCATGGGAGATGAAATCGAGCGAATTGCCCGACTGGTAACCAGGAACAAGCTGCCGGTATCTGAAACCATCAAAAGCAGTATGATCCTGATCGGCAACCGGGTGGCGGCAATGATGCGCGGGACCTTTGATGCTTTTGCCCGACAGGACGGTCATGCCGCGTTAAAGGTGTATGATCAGGATAACCGCATCGACAGTGAGTACAAAAAACTGCTGACCTATACCACCTCTGAGATGGAGAAAAGCACAGAAGATATGCAGGACTGGCTGGATGTGCTGTGGTCTTTGCGGTCACTGGAACGAATAGGAGACCGCTGCAAAAACGTCTGTGAATATGTGGTCTCACTCAGTGAGGGCAAAGATCTGCGTCACGCGAGTATCGAATCCATGCAGCAAAAGCTGAATGAACTATCCTAAAAGGTCTTTAAAGCGTCACAAAACTGAAACAATTGGTCCAATAATCGTCAACTTGCAGTAAAGAGATTGGAAATTGATCTTTTTCGTTTCAGAAACCCTATGGCTGGCTTCACGATTACGTTATCATTCGCCGCAGCCGAAAACGGGATTGTGTAAAAAATACTCTATGCGTGCATTTCTATTTTGTATTACCCAACACGCGACTTTTAATTCGACTCAGTGTCGGCAGGGTGCTAACACTGCCGCTGATGTGAATTGCGGTTAAGACAGGAGCGATTTTCGTGGAATTTTTTGAAAGCTATGGTCTCATCCTGATAATCCTTGCAGCCGCAGTTGGGTTTGTAATGGCGTGGGGAATTGGTGCGAACGATGTGGCGAATGCCATGGGCACATCGGTGGGGTCAAAAGCCCTGACCATCAAACAGGCCATTATTATCGCCATGATTTTTGAGTTTGCCGGTGCCTATCTGGCTGGCGGCGAAGTGACCTCAACAATCCGTAAAGGGATCATCGACCCCGGGTATTTTGCCGGTGTGCCGGAGTACCTTGTATTAGGCATGATTGCCTCCTTGCTGGCTGCCGGTATATGGCTGGCGGTGGCGTCTTGGCTGGGGTGGCCAGTCTCAACAACCCATTCAATCATTGGTGCGATTATCGGTTTTACCGCGGTCGGGGTCAGCGTTGATGCCGTCTCCTGGGGTAAAGTCGGTGGGATTGTGGGCAGTTGGATAGTCACGCCTGCATTGTCAGGGATTATCGCGTTTTTGATTTTTATGAGTGCCCAAAAACTCATCTTCAGTACCAAAACACCGTTTCGTAATGCAAAACGCTATGTGCCTATTTACATGGCGCTGGCCGGTTTTGTTATGTCGCTGGTGACCATCAAAAAAGGCCTGAAGCACGTATGGTTAGAGCTAAGCGCTGCCAATGGCTATTTGCTGGCTATAGTGATTGCCATCGCCCTGGGATTGATGGGTAAGTATTTTATTGGCCGTATGCATTTTAATGAAAAAGACAATGCCGATGTGCAAACTGCCAACGTTGAAAAGGTGTTTGCCCTGCTGATGGTTGTTACGGCCTGCTGTATGGCTTTTGCGCACGGCTCTAACGATGTTGCCAATGCCATTGGCCCACTCGCGGCGGTTGTCAGTGTGGTCACCAGTGGCGGTGAAATCAATGCCAGTGCCAAACTCGCGCCGTGGATCCTGCCTTTAGGCGGTATTGGTATTGTTGCTGGTCTGGCGTTGTTTGGTCACCGGGTCATTAAAACGATTGGTCAGGGGATCACCCATCTTACGCCCAGCCGCGGATTTGCGGCAGAACTGGCGGCAGCCTGTACGGTGGTCATTGCGTCAGGGACTGGTTTGCCTATCTCGACCACGCAAACACTGGTGGGGGCTGTGTTAGGTGTCGGTCTTGCTCGAGGCGTGTCGGCGCTTAATCTGGGCATCGTCCGAAACATTGTGGTGTCGTGGATCGTGACCCTGCCCGCCGGAGCGATTCTGTCGATTATCTTCTTCTATATATTAAAAGCCAGTTTCGGCGTGGCGTAAGTACGCACAAACACCGTTAAACAAGGTGCGACACTGTCGCACCTTTTTTTTGCCTGGTTATTGGCCGACGAGTCATTCATCGGCGTGCTTCGACAGCAGCGGAGACACAAAGCCCTGAGGCTTGATACCGACCAGCGCGCAGTTTATCTGGTGGATGGTATCCTCAGCGGTGCCGCCCATGATAAAGCCGGGCACACCCAACCGGGCCACGGTGCCCAGTACCAGCACATCGGCGCCGATTTTTGTAGCGGTTGATGCAATTTCGCGACGCGGGTAACCATGCACAATGTGCTGCTGTGGTTGCAGATAATCCATAACCCCGCTCTCAAGCTCGGATGCCAGCGCCTCAAGCAGTCGATCCATTTCCTCTTGACGTTCCTCGTGGATCTTCGCCAAATCATGCTACATCAGGTCGTCATCCACACTGATGAACCCGCTACGAACAATATGATCAGGCACCGCATCAAAGGCATGAACAATGTGCAGTTCGGCAAATTCCAACAACGCTATTTGCGAGGCGGTACGCAAAATGTCCATGTTAAGGGCTTTGCGAATAGGCACCTCGTGCGGCGGGTAGTGGTAATTTAAATCAACGGCTGCCACAACCTTTTTGTATTTTCTGTCCTGTCCGCGGTGCAGGATCCATACGGCGCATGGGCATTTTCGCAACAACCTGACATCCACGCTGCCGAAGATACGATTGAGTAAGTCGTCATCGGATAGCTTGACCAGCAGGTCGATTTTCTGTTCATCGGCCATTCTCACGACGTCTAACAGCGGATCGCCAATCCGCAACGCCGTCTCGAACGGGTACTTTGATGACCACTTTTGACGTTTCTTTTCCAGCCACTCCTCGGCGAGGGATGTCATTGACTGCTCTGAGTCAATATAAGAAAACGACTCCATAACGATATTCGCATTCGGAGGCAAAGACTCGAGTGCCAACACCACGGTGAGGTTAGCCTGGTGACTTTTGGCAATATGGATTGCCTGTTGTATGACTTCATCTTGCTTGTGAGTATCAGTGAGTACGCACAGTATATTAGAAAAATGACCTTTCATCGTGTCTCCGTTCAGTTCAAAAAAGGGC
>CAZDUT010000020.1:0-23250 GCA_964508695.1 uncultured Alteromonas sp. | reverse complement strand
ATACCGCATCGCGGACCCACTACCGTGATTGCCATTGGCACCTTTACCCGAAGCTCAAGCTTTCGGGTAGGTGTGATTCTGACTACGCTGGCCGCTGCAGCCACTATTTTTATCCTTTATTTTTGGAGCCTCGCCAGCAGCGACATTTTTGACCGTGAGGCGCGCGCTGCGATCAATGCTGAGACCTTTGCCTTTCGTCAGCTCTACACCCATGGTAATACCGAGGCCGTTGTGCGCGCTATTAATGAGCGGCTCAGTTTTCCCGGCTATCGCGGAATTATTGCTTTGGCCACTGACGAAGGCCAGATTCTGGCCGGTAACCTCAGCACGATCCCGACCATCAGCGGTGCAACCGATACCCTGTTACGGCGTGAGCTCCCCCTGCATACCATTACCACCACACCGTTTAATGAAAGCTTTTCGCGTCCCCAGGATGTTCTGCTTACCCATGTCTATATAGACGACTTGCATTTGCTGGTTGGCAGAAATATTGATGAAATTTACAGCGCCCAATGGTTTGGTAAAACGTTTAGCTGGGTGTTTGTGGGCTTTCTGTGTTTAACCGGCATTCTGAGTTTTACCGTGGCGTTTTACGTGGTAAACCGCATTAACCGCATGTCGAAGACAGCCGACAATATTATTCGCACCGGTAATCTTGGAGAACGCCTGGAAATTGATAGCAGTTGGGACGATCTCAGCCAATTGGCCGTCGTGTTTAATCGCATGCTGGATAAAATTGAACAAGGCGTGAACAACATCAAGGCAGTGTCAGACAACATTGCACACGATTTGCGTACGCCGCTTTCCCGTCTTCGCTCAACACTGGAGCAAATAAATGATCCGACACTGCGCAGCAAAGCCACTGGTGAAGCCGACAACCTGCTAAATATGTTTAACAGCCTGTTGCGTATCAGTGATATTGAAACACGGCGTCAGCGTGAGGGATTCACACAGGTCCAACTGGATGCCGTGGTCGCTGATGTGGTGGACATGTACCAGCCGTTAGCTGAGGAAAAATCGCTGACAGTGGCAACCGCACTGTCCCCGGTGCACCTGTTTGCCGATCCTAATCTGCTGTTTCAGGCCGTCGCAAATGTAATGGATAATGCCGTTAAGTATGGCCAGGCCAATGGCAGGATAGAGGTCAAACTTTTTACCACGGCCTCACGCATTGTGCTGTGTATTAATGACAACGGGCCGGGTGTCAGGCAGGAAGATACCCAGGCCCTGTCGCGGCGATTTTTCCGCACTGAAAGTAGCCGCACGACACCCGGTAACGGACTGGGATTATCGCTGGTAAATGCCATAGTCGGTTTGCACGATGGTACCGTCTGGTACGTTTACGATCCGCTCGGAGCTGGACACGGCCTCGGCGTTACCTTCAGTCTGCCCGCCCATTCATGATTGTTTTTGCATAAAAATCGTGACCTCGGCCATTACCAGTCCAAACTTCCGGATATATGAACGGTTCATCATGGCGTTTTCATTGAATGCCCAGAACCAGTCATCGAAGGTGACGCGATAGGTGGTATCGTCTACCGGCAAATCCATCTCATAATGAAAGTTAAATGCATTGCCAAATTCGGTCCCGGTAGCAGGTCCCGCAATATCGCCGGCTTGTCCGGTATAGCTGCCGTCGCCATTCGGGGTAATACGCCAGGTACGCGAGGTGGGCCCGTCACCCAGTCCATAGTCGAAGGACTCATCCAGTATCAATGTATCGCCTTCCATTCGTCCTTCAATGTCCACAATGAACCGTTGGACGACCTTTCCTGAACGATCCTGAACTATTCCCCAGGCTTTAATATCACCATCAAAAAACTCGGTAATATTGAAGTCAGGAGTCACCGAGGTGTAGGCCTCTCCGTCAACCGAGACCGAGCATCCTGACACGATTACAAGCATGCCCAGCGTTAGCGCTAGCAGTTTATTTTGCATAATTACTCTCCTGATCCATTGGTTTGCTGCAATAGTTGTTCGCGAAACTCTGGCTCAGAGGTATTTTCTCCTAACCAAATGGCAAAAAAACGTTCGGTAAATTCACTGTCCTCGACGTTTCCCAGCGGCGCCCCGTTGTGATAAAAGTGGGTGACGCCGTTTGCTGCGGCAATGCCCAGCAATGTATCGCCGTCACTGACATCGGGAAACAAAGCTCGCATTTGCTCTCCCCACCGGGCGAGCTTTTGCTCATCGGTGACCCCCTGCTTGCGCATCTCTTTGACTGACCGGTCCGCGATCTTTTTACCTTTAAAGTCCCGCTGATACGTCAGTGCCAACGCAAAGGGCTGATCGGCCCGCCACCTTCCGTGTGGGGCAAACAGAGTGCCTGTGTAAACATCCCAGAAATAAAATGTCAGTTCTGCCTGGCCCACCGGCGCAGCATCAGTGACATACTGCTGCACTGGCTCCGGCACTGCCGTCTTTGCCTGTACCGGCATGCTGAATACCACCCAAAAAAGTAATAGCAGTCGCATAATTGCCTCACGGTTATTGCATAAAACTTTTACAGCCCCTTGACCGCGCCCGATCAAACATTACAAGCTGTTAAGAATGTCATGAGAATAAGCCATTACGCATGCGTCACTTTCACCAGGCCCGAACCGAGCTACTTCGGCAGCTTCAGCTCCCGTCACCTATTCAGCCATTGCACCTTAACTGGCCGGGTGCGAAGGACGTACAGTTATTCGTAAAACGAGACGATCTTATTCACCCGGTGATCTCCGGCAACAAATGGCGCAAGCTTTCTGAAACGCTCATTACCCTTACCACTGCACCATCCGCTGTTGTCAGTTTTGGCGGTGGTTTTTCCAATCATCTGCATGCACTTGGCTATGTCTGTAATCAGCTAAACCTGCCCTTCACGGCACTCGTTCGCGGTAACTACAGTCAGTCCGTCACTCCGATGATCAGAGACTTACATGCCTGGGGAGGGGCCATACGGTATGTCAGCAAGGTGCAATATCGCGAACGCGATACGCCGGCGTTTATTGCGCAGTTACAGGCCGATTACCCGGGTGCACTGATTGTACCCGAAGGGGGGAGTCAGCAGACGGCACTATCTGGTGTCCGGCAAATTGTGACGGAGCAACCCAATGACTTCGACATTGTCATCTGCCCTGTCGCCAGCGGTGCAACACTCGCGGGGATCGCCAGTGCGCTTTCCCCTGGTCAACGCGCCATAGGCATTGCAGTGCTGAAAGGCCAGGACTATCTGGAATCACTGGTGAGCAACCTGTTCCCCAATCACGCGCACCGCTGGCACATTGAACACGGCTACACCCACGGTGGCTACGCGAAGCAGCCCGCCGAGCTACAGACCTTTTGCCACGAATTCAGCAATCACACAGGTATTGCCGTAGAGCCTGTTTATTCCGGTAAATTATTGTTTGCCGTCAAACAAATGCTCAACCAAGGCATGTTTGCCAGAGGACAACGTATTTTATTGCTTCACACCGGCGGCCTGCAGGGGGCCAGATAGCATTGATCTAGACCCTGACGTAAGTGGTAACAAAAACCATAGAGGTTGCGTTATTCGCGCTTCCTCCATGGTTAATACATACTTACGTTAGAGGCCGACTGTTCATGGTTCGCGACGACAACAATTTGCCCAAGCCATTAAAATTACTGGTATCACGAGCGCTGACGCTGTGCGACATGTTGCTGTGTCATAACCGGGCGTTTTATCCGTTCGCTGCAATCTTTGAAGACGGCCGCATCGGCTGTTTGTTTGCGGACGAAATTTCAGCGTCTACCGACACTGCTCAGCTTATTGAGCAGTTGCAGTGGCGCATCATCGACACCACGACAGACACCAGCAGTTACAGCATTCTGGTGTACACCGCATCAGTGGAGACTCCTGAGAACCGCCACATGGATGCCATTGCAATTAATACCACCAATTCACTGGGCGAAGAAGCATTGCTGCTTTACCCATTTTTACGGGTAGGCGAACAGATTATTGTCTCGCCCCCCATCCATGGCTAGCGCTGCCGTCACCTAGCTGTTCTTCGCCGTGCTGTCCCCACAGCATGACTTTAAATTGCCTTCAAGCAGTTGACTTTGCTTGCCTATTTAACGATGTCTGCTAGGATTCAGCGCATAAAATTATTGTCAATTTCGCAGGATATAAATTATGTCTCGAGTGTTAATTATTGGTGCCGGTGGTGTTGCCGCGGTAACCGTCAAAAAATGTGCGCGCCTGCCGCAGCACTTTGACGAAATCTATCTGGCCAGCCGCACGGTGTCTAAGTGCGAAGCGCTGCAACAGGAAGTGGGCGAAGATCGGGTGAAGGGCGTGTTTGCGCTTGATGCCGATAATGCCGGTGAAGTCGAAGCACTGATCAATCAGGTTAAACCGGATTTGGTGATCAACCTCGCCCTCCCTTACCAGGATCTACCGATCATGGATGCCTGTCTGGCGACCAAGACTCACTATCTGGATACCGCCAACTACGAGCCGAAGGACGAAGCAAAATTCGAATATTCCTGGCAGTGGGAGTACAAAAAGAAATTCGAAGACGCCGGCATTATGGCTCTGCTGGGCAGCGGCTTTGATCCGGGAGTGACCAATTTGTTTACCGCCTACGCGGCGAAACACCACTTTGATGAAATTCACTATCTGGATATTGTCGACTGTAACGGCGGCGATCACGGACAGGCATTTGCGACTAACTTCAATCCGGAAATTAATATCCGCGAGATCACACAGCGCGGTAAGTTCTGGGAAAATGGTGAGTGGAAGGAAACAGATCCGCTTAGCGTCCGGGAAGATCTCGACTATCAGAATATCGGTGTCCGTGCCTCTTACCTGATGTTCCACGAAGAGCTGGAGTCGCTGGTTAAACATTTCCCTTCACTGAAACGTGCGCGCTTCTGGATGACCTTCGGTGATGCGTACCTGACTCACCTGCGCGTGCTGGAGGCAGTGGGTATGACACGTATTGATCCGATTGAGTTTCAGGGTCAGAAAATCGTGCCACTGGAATTCCTTAAAGCGGTATTGCCGAACCCAGGTTCGCTGGCTGAGGGCTATACCGGCATGACCTGTATCGGCACCTACATTACCGGTGTGAAAGATGGCAAAGAGAAAACCATTTTTGTCTACAACAACTGCGATCACGCAAAGACCAATGAAGAAGTCGGTGCCCAGGCGGTGTCTTATACCACCGGGGTGCCTGCCATGATTGGCTCTATGCTGATGCTTAACGGCACCTGGATGAAGCCAGGCGTGTGGAACATGGAACAGTTTGATCCTGATCCGTTCCTGGAGCAGCTAAACCAGCATGGCCTGCCCTGGCATGTTATTGAATGTGACGAAAGTCCGTTTAAGCGCTAACAGGAGCACCACACTGTGACAGATCTGACCCGGCGAACGGATATTCCGTCGCCGTGCTACGTCCTTGAAGAACAGCGCCTGCTGGATAATCTGCAACTTATGCAACGTGTCCAGGAGCAATCCGGTGCGCGTATTATTCTGGCGCTGAAAGGCTTTTCAATGTGGTCGGCGTTCGACATTATCAAGCCATACCTGCATGGTGCTACCGCCAGTTCGGTGTGGGAAGCAAAATTAGCAGCCGAAATGGGCAAGGAAGTGCATGCGTATGCGCCCGCTTACAAGCCTCAGGAAATTGCGGCACTAAAACCGCTGGTTAATCACCTGTCGTTTAACAGTATTGGGCAGTGGCAGCGTTACAAAGATGAGTTGGATGGCGTGTCACTGGGCCTGCGAATAAACCCTGAACATCAGGAAGCCGATACGCCCCTGTACGATCCGGCTGCACCGGGTTCGCGCCTGGGCATCCGGGCGTCTCAGCTGGAAGGGGTCGATTTGTCAGGCATTGACGGGCTGCATTGTCATAATTTATGCGAATGCGACTCTTTTGCCACCATGCGCACCCTACAGGCCATAGAAGCGCGTTTCGGACAGTATCTCAACAACATGAAGTGGCTGAATCTTGGCGGGGGTCATCTTATGACCCGCGAAGGCTATGACCTGTCCCACCTTATTGACACGTTGTCGTCGTTCAAAGCCCGGTATCCGCACCTCGATGTCATTCTTGAACCGGGCTCAGCGGTCGCCTGGCAAACCGGTCCGCTGATTGCCGAAGTGGTGGATATTGTGTCAAATGAGGGCGATATTGCACTTTTGGATATCTCTGCAACGGCGCATATGCCGGATGTACTGGAGATGCCTTACCGACCAGCAATTCGTCACGCTGGCCTGCCTGACGAGAAGCCCTGTAACTACCGGCTTGGAGGAAACTCGTGCCTTGCCGGTGATGTCATTGATACCTATTCATTTGATAGGCCGCTTAAGATTGGCGATCGACTGCAGTTTGAAGACATGATGCATTACACCATGGTTAAAACCACATTTTTTAATGGGGTTCAGCATCCGGCCATCGGTATTGTGCGCCAAAATGGTGACTTCGAGCTGGTGCGTGAGTTCAGTTATGAAGACTTTAAGGCCCGTCTTTCTTAGCCGAACCGATTCACGTTCGCTTATATAAAAAAGAGCAGCCATCAGGCTGCTCTTTGTCGTTAATCAATCGATTAGAGGACGCCGCGTCCTTCCACCATCCCGCTGTCGTCAATCTCTCCTTCAGCCAGCACCTTGTCATCCAGTTTAATTTTAAACGGCGTGCGTGCCGATGCTGTCAGATGGTAGCGAAAGCCATGCATATGCTCGGGATCCAGCGTAACCTCAGTCGACTGGTTTGGGGCAATCAGTTCATACTTACCGTCATCCTGATCTTTTGTGAACACATCGACCAGCCATTTCCCCTCATCCATCTCAATGCTGAGCTTACATTGCTTCATTGTTGCTCCTATAACGAGTTGCGTTTCAGGTTAGTATGCAGGCGGCTGGGCCGTAGGATCACCCTTATTGCGCCTTTTAGTTTTTACCCTGACGCTCCAGTCCGGCCTGATAAAGTGCATTTTTCTTCAGCTGGTAATGACTGGCAACAATGGCTGCGGCACGTTTCAGTGGCAGTGCTTCGCACAATGACATTAGTAGCGACATCGCCTCGGCAGGAATGGCCTGCTTGTCGACCATGGCCGGGGCAATCATCAATACAAACTCGCCTTTGTGATGCGCTGGATCAGCCTCCAGCCAGGCCAGTACGTCATCGGCCACGCCACTGACATAGGTCTCAAAGGTTTTGCTGATCTCTTTGGCCAGGACGATGTGACGCGCAGGAAAGCGCGTTTGAAGCTCGCGAACGGTTGTCTCAATACGGCGCGGTGCCTCGTAATAGACAGTGGTGCAGGTTCTGTCCGCAAGTTGTTCCAGTACATCACTACGGGCCTGCGTCTTTACCGGCAAAAAACCTTCAAACAAAAACCGATCGGTAGGCAGACCGGACGCGCTTAACGCTGTGATCGCAGCGCAGGCACCGGGTAATGCTACCACTTTGATACCTTCTTCACGACACTGTCTGACCAGCATAAATCCCGGATCGCTTATCAAAGGTGTGCCGGCATCACTGATCAGTGCCACGGACTCGCCGTCCTTGAGACGCTGACACAGCATCGCGACCCGCTTGTCTTCATTATGCTCATGCAAAGACAGTGTGCGCGTAGATATTGAAAAATGCTGCAACAGTTTCTGACTGTGTCGGGTGTCCTCGGCGGCTATCCAGTCAACCTCAGCCAACGTTGTAATCGCCCGCTGGGTGATATCATTGAGATTTCCGATAGGAGTGGGAACAATATAAAGCGTGGCAGTGTCTGTCATAAGTATAAACGTAGAACGATGATAGGATTAGTGTATCACGCCAAACGGACAGTTTATCCGCGCAGGCGTAGATTTTCCTCTGCGTTCAGATACACTTGGCGCTATACCAAACTGAAGGAAAGCAAGTCGTGAAGTACACCGGAATATTTCAGTTGGCAGGCGTCGCGTTAATTACCAGCCTGCTTGCCGCCTGTGCCAGCAAGCCTGTCACTACCACCGGAACATCGGTGCCTTCGGTCATTACAGCACCGGAAGAAATCGATGACGTCAGCGGTCCCCGGGAAAAAATAGACATGGCCCACAAGGTCTGGCAGGAACAACGCGACGCCCTGCTTCGAGACACCTATCTGATTGAGGCGGCTGACGGATTTCTTTCTCTGGGCGAACGCGATAAGGCGCTCCAGGTGATTTATACCTTGCGCGAACAAGGGGTGGTTGACCAACTCAAAGATGAGCTTAATTTTCTAACCGCTGCCGCTTATCTTGATAGTGATATCTCGCCCACCGAGCTTTTGCCGCTGGTTACGGCAGGACAACTGGATGGCAAATGGCAACGCCGCCAACTGGCCATTCAGCGCCAGCTATATATTGCCAGTAACCAGTATCTGGCGGCGGCTAACAGTCAGCTTATGCTGGAGGATCCCGACCAGGACACCATCATCGATATCTGGCGCTGGGTCAATAAAGCGACCGATGCCGAGCGCGATGCTGCATCCGGTAAGTATCCTTTAATGCAGCCTTTTCTGGCACTGTATGAGCTAATTGAGACACATGGGCTGGATACGCCAGCTTTAACCCGCTCACTGGCGCAGTTTCGTCAGGTATACCGCGGACACGCAATTGCCGAACACATTGAAAACCTGATCCTGCTTCCGGATACACTTGTTCAGCCCGATCCGGATGAACTGGTCGTCATGCTGCCACTTTCCGGTCGCTACGAAAATACCGGTAACGCCGTCAAACAGGGGATTCTGGCAGCCTATTACCAACAGCTACAGCGCCAGCCCGCTTCGCAACTACCGCAGCTTCGCTTTATTGATACCCAGGACAAAGATCCCACGCTGCTTATCGAAGAATTGGGAAGCGCAGAATGGGTACTGGGGCCATTGCTGAAAGATACTCTGGATGGGGTGCTGCCGCTGCTTCCGCCCCGGATCACTATGCTGGCCCTGAATCGCCCCGAGCAGCAGTCGCGTTCGCCCCAGCCGGACGCTACGCCTGGCCTCTCTGAAGAAGAGGAAAGCGAAGCGATTGCCACTGACAGTAGCCGCCTGCAGGCCCCTCTCGCCCCTAACAGCCTGGACGCATCAACTGACACCTTTACTGAACAAGGGCCTGTGGCTGAGAGTTTATATTTCGCGCTTGCGCCGGAGGATGAAGCCCATCAACTGGCCGACCTGATTTATGCCAAAGGCTACCGTGCGCCCATTGTGGTCAGCGCCCAAAGTAGTTTGTATCAACGCATGAACGATGCATTTAGTGAGCGCTGGAAGGGACTTAACGAGGGTCGTGTTGAAGATAAGCGGGTGAACCTGACCCAGGTGAGCTTTTCAGACAGCGCATCATTGCGTGACGGTATTACCCGTGCGCTGGATGTGGCACAAAGTAATGACCGCATTTCGCAAATAAAATACATGATTAATGAGGA
Source organism: uncultured Alteromonas sp. (assembly GCA_964508695.1). Lineage (GTDB taxonomy): Bacteria > Pseudomonadota > Gammaproteobacteria > Enterobacterales > Alteromonadaceae > Alteromonas. The sequence continues at coordinate 13,864 of CAZDUT010000020.1, read as the reverse complement.
AGTCTATAACATGCCGCGCAACCGCCAGGATATTGATGCGGTTGTGGTCTTTGCGTCGCCGCAACATACTGAGCTGCTCAATCCTATGGTTGAAGCCAGCCTGCTACCCGCCAACAACGCCCGGGTCCCGGTCTATGCGACATCACGCTCTATGGACTATGACAGCGGTAAGAACCAATGGCGTGACTTACAAAATGTTCACTTTCTGGATATGCCCTGGATGATGCCCAACCATCAGTGGCAGGCATTGTCGGATGAGGTATCGCGGCTGTGGCCAAATGAACTGACGCAAAGCCGACGCCTGTTTGCCTTTGGTGTCGATGCCTACAACCTGGTACCTAAACTGGCTAACCTGAAAGCCTATCCGCAAGCGCACGCTGAAGGGCTGACCGGCAAGCTAAAGCTAAATGACAATGGCGAAATTCATCGTATATTGCCTCGCGCCATCATCAATGATGAGAAAATTAAACCGGTGACAGAGTAGCAACGGTGTCGGTACGCCACGGAGCCAACGCCGAAAACGATGCGCTGCGCTATCTTCAGGCTCAGGGACTGACGTTAAAAGCGAGAAATTACCGTGCTCGTCACGGCGAACTGGACTTGGTCATGCAGGACGGAGACACGCTTGTCTGTGTGGAGGTAAAAAGTCGTGCTCATTGTCGCTTTGGAAATGCCGCCGACTATGTGACAGCAACAAAGCAGCGACGACTTCGAAGTGCGTTTACCCAGTACCTGATGACACAGGGACTAAACCCTGCATCTGCCAATGTCCGGTTTGATGTGATCAGTATTGACAGCGGCATTCTGAATTGGCTAAAGAATGTTATGATATAAACAAACCTAGCAGTAGCGAAACCCAAATGATTGAGAATATAAAAGCAAATTTTACCGAAAGCATCCAGACTAAAATTGCTGCCTCAGAAGTCCTGCCTGAAGCAATTGAAAAAGCAGCAATGATGATGGTTGAAGCGCTGATAAGAGGTAATAAGATATTAAGCTGTGGAAACGGTGGCTCGGCCGGCGATGCACAGCATTTTTCATCAGAAATGCTAAACCGTTACGAGCGTGATCGCCCCAGTTTGCCCGCGGTAGCACTGAGCACGGATACTTCAACGCTGACCTCCATTGCCAATGACTACAGTTACGATGAAATTTTCGCCAAACAGGTGCGCGCACTGGGCCAGCCCGGTGATATCCTGCTGGCTATTTCGACTAGCGGCAATTCACGTAACGTCATTGCGGCGATGGAAGCCGCGCTTTCCCGGGATATGACCATTGTCGCCTTAACCGGCAAAGACGGCGGCGAGATGGCGGGCTTTTTAAGTGAGCACGACGTTGAAATTCGTGTGCCGTCAAACCGAACTGCACGCATCCAGGAAGTGCACCTGCTGGCAATTCACAACCTGTGTGAATGCATTGACGACAGCCTGTTCCCAGCCGACCACGGAGACGGTTAACATCATGGCTGTGAATCGCAACGCGCTTTATGCTTTATTACTGACTGCTATTTTTACGTTGCAGGGATGCGTTGTGGCGGTGGGCGCCGCGGGGGCCGTGGCCGCGAAAGTCGCTAACGACAGACGCACGGTGGGCGCCCAGCTGGATGATCAAAATGCCTCTTCGGCGGTGGCCTTTCAATGGTCCAAAAGCGAAGCACTGAAAAAGCAGGCTAAGCTGCAGGCTGATGTTTACAACGGTGTTGCTCTGCTCACCGGCCAGGTGCCTTCACAACAACTGTTAAATGAAGCAGTAGCACTGGCCAAAAACGTTGAGTACATAAAGAAGTTTCACAACCAGATAAGGGTGGCTCAGCCGATTGGGGCAACCACCCAGGCGAATGATATCTGGCTGGCCTCGAAGGTCCGCGCCAAACTGATTGCCGATGATCGAGTACCTGCCATGCAGGTCAAAGTGATTGTACAAAACAGCGAAGTATTTCTGATGGGACGCTTGTCCAATCAGGAAGCGACGGCCGCAGTCGATATCGCCCGTAACGTAAACGGCGTGGGCCGGGTTATCCGGGCCCTTGAGCTCATCTGAGCGAGCAACGTACTCTGGCCTTCTTTGTGGTTACCGCAAAGTGATCCCAGATTAAGACATAACACGTCACCACTTTTAATCTTTGTGGCGCTCTGCCAACAGGCGCCACGGCCGCACGTCGGTTTCACGACTATCTGAGAATGACAATCACCCGACAAACAGCCACAGCACTGCTGGTTGCCGCAGCGCTGTTCATGGAAATTCTGGACGCCACTGTGATCACCACTGCCATACCGGTTATTGCCCGGGATTTTGCTGTGCCTGCAACCCACCTGTCAGTCGGCGTATCGGCCTACCTTGTTGCCGTCACACTGTTTATCCCGTTAAGTGGCTATATTGCCGACCGCTTCGGTGCCAAACGTATTTTTATGCTGGCCATTTGTGTGTTTGTCATTGCGTCGGTGCTATGCGGTGTCAGCGAAAGCCTGACAGGTTTCACCCTGGCCAGAATTCTGCAGGGTAGTGGCGGTGCGATGATGGTTCCGGTCGGACGCCTGGTGGTATTGCGTGACGCTCCGAAGGAGCAACTGGTACATCTCGTTGCGATCATCACCTGGCCAGCGTTGAGCGCACCGCTACTCGGCCCGGTGCTGGGCGGATGGATCGCCACACACTGGGGCTGGCCGTGGATTTTCTATATCAACGTACCACTTGGACTGATCGCGCTTGTCGTTGCTCAGCGTCTGCTTAGCAACACAAAAGCACAGGTAGGACGCTTCGACATCACTGGTTTTGTGCTGACCGGCAGTGGCTTTGCATTGTTTATGACGGGACTTGAGCTTATCAGCAGTCACACCACATCCCGCGCTATTGCCGGCGCTCTGGCGCTGTCGGGCCTGCTCTTACTAGCGGCGGCTATTCGTTATCTGCGCCGCGCTTCAGCGCCGCTGCTGTCATTTGATGCGCTACGATACCGGACGTTTCGAATCACATTGGTAGGCGGCTCTGTTGTCCGCATTGCCCTTGCCAGTGCACCTTTTCTCATTCCACTGATGCTGCAGCTGGGGCTGGGCTATTCCCCGGTGGAAGCCGGCACGCTGCTGTTATGGTTATTCGCCGGTAACCTGGCAATAAAACCCGCTACCACCTGGCTGATGAATACAGCCGGATTTCGGCGGGTACTCATCGCCAATGCGGTGATGATAGCTCTGGGGTATGTTGCACTGGGACTGCTGACAACCGACACCGCCTACGTGGTGATAGCTGGGCTACTGTTCATCTGTGGAGTAAATCGCTCTATTCACCTCACCGCATTAAACACGTTGTCATTTGCCGATGTGCCGCAGCACAGTATGCGTGATGCCAACACACTGGGGGCGATGTTAGCGCAAATGAACCGGGGGCTGGGGATCACCGTGGGGGCACTTGCCGTTTCTCTCAGCGGAATTGTTATAGGGGTTCCGGGCGAGCCCCAGCAACTCCACTTTCAGATTGCCATTGTCGCCATGGCAGGTCTTGCCCTGCTCAGCACCATCGACTGTATGCTGCTACCAAAAAATGCCGGCAGTGCGGTATTGAACAAACAACGCCTCCGTACCTAAGCCGGTACTATGACCGGCGAGGTTTCGCATTCTGCGCGGGCAATGAGAAAGCAATTTTACGTTGCTCCATATCCACCGCGGCCACACACACAACCAGCTTATCTCCCATGCGGTATTCGGTCTGGCTGCGCTCCCCCGTCAGACACTGTCTGGCCTCATCGAAATGATAGAAATCATTGGACAGTGTGCTGATATGGATGAGCCCTTCCACCCTGGTGTCCTCAAGCTCGACAAACACACCAAAAGAGGTCACGGTGGTAATGACACCTGAAAAGGTATCACCAACAAACTGACGCATGTAGTCGCATTTCAGCCACGCTTCCACTGACCAACTGGCTTTGTCCGCTCGCCGCGACAATGCCGAGCACTGGGTCGCAAGCGTTTGCATGCCAGCAGCATCGTAGGGGTAGCTCTGTGCCCGCGCCAGCTTCGTGGCCCCCGGAGTACGACGCACTGGATCGCGCCCAACCAGAGACATGGCCTTGAACGTACGCTTCATTCTGTTCCCACTTTCCTGCGAACGGATCACGCTGCGAATAGCACGATGTACCAACAGGTCAGGGTAACGGCGGATGGGTGAGGTAAAGTGCGTATACGCCGAATACGCCAAGCCAAAGTGCCCCAGGTTATCCGGGCTGTACTCTGCCTGACTCAGTGAACGTAGCAACACCGACTTGATAACGTCAGCATCAGTGCGGTTGCCAAGACTATTGAGGAGCCGGTCATAATCCTGTGGCGTGGGTTTATCTCCTCCGGCCAGCGACAGTTGGCGGCTGGCCAGAAACGCCCGCAGGGTTTTCAGCTTCTTGGTCTGGGGGCCCTGATGGTTACGATACAGTGCGGGCAACTTAAGCTTTTCAAGAAAACGGGCCGTTGCCACGTTGGCGCAAAGCATACACTCTTCAATCAAGCGGTGCGCATCATTGCGCTCAACCGCAACAATCTCTTCAATCTTGCGCCTGTTATTAAAACTGAACCGCACTTCCTGGCTATCGAAATCCACCGCACCGCGAGATGCGCGGGCCGCTGCCAACACCTCGTACAATTCGTACAATGCTTCAATTCGCGGCACAACGCCGGCAAACTGTCGACGCAGTGTCTGCTGCTCAGCACCACCCGCTGCCTTCATCATGCTATTCACCTGGTTGTAGGTAAGCCGGGCATGTGAGTGGATAACTGCCTCACAAAACTGATAATCAGTCATCTTACCGGCACGATTTATGGTCATCTCACAGGCTAGCACCAGTCGATCCACCTGTGGGTTGAGTGAGCACAGGCCGTTTGACAGAGCTTCGGGCAACATGGGTACTACCCTTCCCGGGAAGTATACCGAGGTGCCACGCGCCTGCGCTTCTTTGTCCAACGGACTGTCAGGTGTTACATAATGCGAGACGTCGGCAATGGCGACCCACAAACGCCAGCCATCGGCATTACGCTTACAGTACACGGCATCATCAAAATCTCTGGCGTCCTCACCGTCTATCGTCACAAAGGGCAGACTGCGTAAGTCAATACGGTGTACCTTATCAGCATCTGAGACCTTCTCTCCCAATGATCGGGCGGCCGCAGTCACCTCATCTGGCCATTGATCAGCAATGCCATGAGTTCGGATGGCCACGTCGATTTCCATTCCCGGAGCCTGTTCATCTCCGATAATATCGGTGACCTTACCCAGTGCACGGAAATGTTCACAGGGATAGCCGGTGAGCGTTACCACGACGTACTGACCTGCTTTCGCTCCCATTAATCCACCGTCTTCAACATCAATTTCCTGAGCAATACGATCATTTTCAGGCTTGACGAAAAAGCTGCCGTTGTCTTCACACACCCGGCCAACCAACTCCGTGGTGTTGTACTGTAAAACTCTGACCAATACGGCTTTCTGGCGGCCGCGATTATCACGCCCACTCTCCCGCACTTCGATATGGTCGCCATCCAGCAGTTGCAACATATCCCGCTGATTTAACGGCAGATCCTCACCGCCGTCATCACGTGCCAGAAAGCCGAAACCTTCACGGTGACCGATCACCCGGCCGGTGATCCTGTCTTCCTCGTTCACAGGACGATAGCCATCACGACGATCAAAACTGACTTGTCCGTCACGTTCCATGGCCCGCAGGCGTCGGCGCAATCCTTCCTTTTGTTCGTCGCCGGACAATTGCATATACTCGGCAAGTTGATTGCGGTCAAGAGCCTGACCATGCCGGTTCAGCAGGTCAAGAATGTAACGGCGGTTAGGAACAGGATGACTGTGCTTCTGATTATCTGATGCGTTAAACGCTGATTTTGAGACTGGTAACATTAATTTCCGTTCTTGATAAAGGTAGCCAAAAACGATGCATTAGTTGGGTAGAACAGGCGTGTACGGCGCGCGACAGCGATAACACAGGCAAGGTATGTTGGCTGATATCGCCGTTTATGCGGGCGATATAAAGGTGAATTGATAATAAATAATGAGATCCCGAAGGATCTGTGCGCGCGGGTCATGGCAGGCTTGCCAATGACCCGGCGACACCGGAGCACGGCAGGTGAGCCTGCAATGTCCCGGCAGTTATTGCAATCAGTCAGACTGCAACGATGTTTTCTGCCTGTGGACCTTTCTGGCCCTGGCTGATGGTAAACTCAACGGTCTGTCCTTCGGTCAGGGTTTTAAAGCCCGAACTGTTGATAGAGCGAAAATGAGCAAACACGTCCGGTCCTGATGACTGGGTGATAAATCCAAACCCTTTGTCTTCATTAAACCATTTGACGGTACCGGTAACTGTGTTGTTCGTAGACATAACTGTGAATCCTGTAAAATAGATATCATTTAGCCTTCATGAGGCACGAATAGCGGGAAAAGGAACAATAATTTAAATACTACAGGACGGAGACGAGTAAAATCTGACGAAGTGGAGAATGTAAACAATAGGGCTCTATTTCAAGCTGCGGCCAGAGTAGAGAGGAAACTGCCGCGAGTCAAACACTTTTTGAATAAACCTGCAGCCAGCAATATTGACCAGACAGAAAAAAGTGTTGCTGCACTTTGGCTGAGTTCCGATACACTTAGGCCTAACACTGGCCACTCAGCTTAGACTATGAAACAGCTAAACCGCATCGCGATTTTTCTTTTATTTTGTTCGGCTACCTTCGCCCAGGCCCAGACTCAGAATATTGATGAGGTCAGTGAGTTGTCACCACGCCAGACACTGGAAAAAACAGTCGCAGGCATTATTCATAGTTTTATTGAACACCTGCCCTACCTGCTGGCGGGGCTGGTTATCGTTTTACTGACCTGGCTGATGGCCAACGTGGCAGGCCGGCTGGTGCGGACGCTGACGGGTAATATGCGCAGTTCACTGAGCGAGTTATTTGAACGCCTGACGCATATCGGCGTATGGCTGCTGGGATTGCTGCTGACCGCCATGGTGGTTTTTCCCGGTCTCACCCCTGCCAAAGCACTCGGCGGACTTGGCCTGGCGTCCATCGCTATAGGCTTTGCTTTTAAGGAAATTTTCGAGAACTTTTTTGCCGGCGTCCTGCTGTTATGGAAATACCCCTTCGAAAAAGGCGACTTCATCGAGTGTGAATCGATACTGGGAAAAGTCGAAAACATTTCTGTGCGAATGACCACCATCCGCAAAACGAACGGAGAACTGGTGGTCGTACCCAACTCGTTCTTGTTCAAAAACGCTGTGAATGTGCTGACCGATCAGGAACTGCGGCGTATTACCATAATGACTGGTGTCGCTTATTCCGAAGACGCAGACCATGCAGTGAGTCTCATAGAAAATGCCATTAAGGATTGCTCAACTGTCGACAATCACCGACCGGTGGAAGTCTTCCTGCATGGCTTCGGGAATAGCAGTATTGATATTGAAGTCACCTGGTGGACCGGTCCTACTCCGCTTGATCACCGACGTTCCCGCGGTGAGGTTATAGGCATGGTGAAACGCACGCTGGATAACGCCGGTATCGAAATTCCGTTCCCCTACCGCACCCTGACCTTTAAAGAGCCTCTGGTACTCAGACAATCCGAGTCGTCATAGCGACGCTTTGTCGACAATATAAGCACTTTCTATTTGACTGACTGGGTCACCGGATCTATATTGTCGACATTCTGAAGCAACCCACGAGCGTTTTATGGCAATCAGTCTTGGCATTGAACAGCCTGTGACCAATGCAGACAAAACGTTTTTTCAGCTGCGCAAAGACATCGTTGAAGGTGTTATCCCCTCTGGCGTCAAACTCAGCGAAACTGAGTTGTCGACAAATTATGAGGTCAGTCGCGCTGTTATCCGTGAAGCCATTAACCGGCTTGCCAGTTGCCATTTGGTCGAGCGTCGGGCCAATGTGGGTGCGCGGGTAGTGTCCCTCTCAGCTGAGGGGCTTATTCAGCTTTATCAGGTGCGCGAGGCACTGGAAGGCATGGCCGCACGTCTTGCCGCCCGCAATATGCAGGACGAGGAAATCGCCTCGCTGCAGGGACTGATTGACAGTCACGAGAATAAAGTTAAAGACGGTGAAACTTACTATCAGGAGGCTGGCGATGTGGACTTTCATTACCGCATTGTATTGGGCAGCAAAAATGCGCACCTGATCAGTGTGTTAATCGATGGGCTGTATCACCTGGTTCGTATGTATCGTGTACAACTGGGCATGGCCGGTCCGCGTGTGACCCGCGCCTACGACGAACACCGCAATATTGTGCAGGCCATCGTTAACCGCGACGAGGAGCTCGCGGAAATTCTGATGCGCCGTCACATTCTCTATTCCAAAAATAATATCGAAGCCAAGCTTCGTTCACCCTCTCCTTAAACCAACGTAAGGGCATTTTCATGAGTGCAGGAAAGAAATTCAGACAAGCGTTAGCTGACAACAAGCCATTACAGATTGTCGGCACGATTAACGCCTATACCGCCATCATGGCGAAATCCATTGGTCACCAGGCGATTTATCTTTCAGGCGGTGGGGTTGCGAACGCCTCGTATGGCCTGCCGGATCTGGGCATGACCTCATTGAATGATGTCATTGCCGATGTCGAGCGCATTACGCGCGCCTGCGACCTGCCTTTGCTGGTCGATATCGATACGGGCTGGGGCGGCGCATTTAACATCGCTAAAACCGTGAAGGATATGGAAAAAGCCGGTGCGGCGGCAGTTCATATGGAAGATCAGGTCGCACAAAAACGTTGTGGTCACCGCCCCAATAAAGAAGTGGTGTCGACAGAAGAAATGGTCGATCGCATCAAAGCCGCGGTCGATGCCCGTACCGATCCTGACTTCTTCATTATGGCGCGTACCGACGCCTTTGGTATCGAAGGATTAGACGCCGCCATTGCCCGCGCCAAAGCGTACGTCGAGGCCGGTGCTGATGGTATTTTCGCCGATGCTGTACAGACCGAAGAACACTACAAAGCCTTCCGCGATGCGCTGGATGTACCTATTTTGGCCAACATCACCGAGTTCGGTAAGACCGAACTATGGAATAAAGAAGAGCTGGGTAACTGGGGCGCCGACATGGTTCTGTACCCGTTGAGCGCATTCCGTGCCATGAATAAGGCAGCTGAAACGGTATATCAGTCTATTTTAGACAATGGCGATCAGAAAGCTGTGGTCGATATGATGCAAACCCGGATGGAGCTTTACGATTACCTGGGCTACCACGACTACGAGCGAAAACTGGACGAACTATTTAGCAAAAGCAAAGGCTAAGTTTTTACCCAATACCCTACATTAAGAAGATTCAGGAGACAGTAATATGGCAAAACAACTTGGTGGTGCCGGACTTCGCGGCCAGGTAGCAGGTAAAACTGCCCTCTCAACCGTCGGCAAATCAGGCTCAGGCCTGACGTATCGAGGCTATGATGTTAAAGATTTGGCCAATAACTGCCAGTTCGAAGAGGTAGCGCACCTTATTCTGAAAGGCAAACTGCCCAACCAGGCGGAACTTGACGCCTACAAAGCGAAGCTGCGCTCACTGCGCGGCCTGCCAGATGCATTAAAAGAGGTCCTGGAGCGTATTCCAAAAGACGCCCATCCCATGGATGTGCTGCGCACCGGTTGCTCTATGCTGGGTAACCTGGAAACCGAAGAAGACTTCTCTGCACAGCAGGATGTTACCGATCGCATGCTGGCCTGCTTCCCCAGCATCATCTGCTACTGGTATCGCTTCACCCATGACGGTGAACGTGTCAATGTAGAAACGGACGACGATTCAATCGGCGGTCACTTCCTGCACCTGCTGCATGGCGAAAAGCCGCGTGAGCTGCACGAACAGGTCATGCATGTTTCGCTTATTCTGTATGCTGAGCACGAGTTTAATGCCTCAACCTTTACGGCGCGGGTATGTGCCTCAACGCTGTCAGATATGCATTCGTGTGTGACCGGTGCAATCGGCTCTCTGCGCGGCCCGCTGCACGGTGGTGCCAATGAAGCGGCCATGGCGATGATCGAAAAGTTTGATTCGCCGGATCATGCCGAGCAAGAAATGATGGGCATGCTGGAGCGTAAAGAGAAAATCATGGGCTTTGGCCACGCGGTCTACTCCGACTCCGATCCTCGCAATGAGATCATCAAACAGTGGTCAGAGAAACTGTCAAAAGACGTTGGTGACGAGGTGCTTTATCCGGTCTCCGTGCGTTGTGAAGAAGTCATGTGGCGAGAGAAAAAGCTGTTTTGTAACGCGGATTTCTTCCACGCGTCCGCTTACAACTTCATGGGGATCCCCACTAAGCTGTTTACACCTATTTTTGTTATGTCACGTCTTACCGGCTGGGCCGCACACGTGATGGAGCAACGTGCTGACAACCGTATTATCCGTCCTTCAGCGGAATACACCGGTGAAGAACTGCGTAGCGTTCCACCTATCTCAGAACGATAAGTGTTCTGACTTTCCGGCGGGGGCCTCTCCCCCCGCCTGCATCACGCAAACCGGCTGCACTGACACTGTGCCACGTGCAAGGAGACCTAGATGAATTTTGATTACCGTAAACCATTGCCCGGCAGTAACCTGGATTACTTTGACACCCGCGAGGCAGTGGATGCAATTAAACCCGGGGCCTACGATACGCTCCCCTACACCTCTCGTGTACTGGCCGAAAACCTGGTCAGACGCTGTCCGCCTGAGCAACTTAAAGAAGCGCTGGAGCAACATATTTTTCGCAAGCGCGAACAGGATTTTCCCTGGTTCCCGGCCCGTGTAGTCTGCCATGATATTCTGGGGCAGACCGCCCTGGTCGACCTGGCCGGTCTGCGTGACGCCATCGCTGAAAAAGGTGGCGATCCGGCGAAAGTTAACCCGGTGGTCCCCACCCAGCTGATTGTCGACCACTCACTGGCCGTTGAGCATGCCGGCTTTGAAAAGGACGCGTTTGAGAAAAACCGTGCGATTGAAGATCGCCGTAACGACGACCGCTTCCACTTTATCAACTGGACCAAAACCGCCTTCAAGAACGTGGACGTGATCCCGCCGGGTAACGGCATTATGCACCAGATTAATCTGGAGCGGATGTCGCCGGTTATTCAGGCCCGAGACGGTGTGGCCTTCCCGGATACACTGGTAGGCACCGACAGTCATACTCCGCACGTTGATGCGCTGGGCGTAATAGCGTTGGGAGTAGGCGGCTTGGAAGCTGAAAGTGTCATGCTCGGCCGTGCGTCCTACATGCGCTTGCCCGACATTGTCGGTGTTGAGCTGACCGGCAGGCCGCAACCGGGCATCACGGCTACCGATATTGTGTTGGCGCTGACCGAATTCTTACGCAAAGAGCGAGTCGTCTCGGCGTACCTGGAGTTCTACGGTGAAGGTGCCTCGCACCTGACACTCGGCGACCGTGCCACTATTTCCAATATGACACCGGAGTACGGCGCCAGTGCCGCCATGTTCTACATTGACGAGCAGACGATTGATTATCTGAAACTGACCGGTCGCGACGACAAGCAAGTCGAACTGGTTGAGAACTATGCCAAACACACAGGCCTGTGGGCAGATGCACTGAAAACCGCCGAGTACGAGCGCACCTTAACCTTCGATTTGTCTGCCGTTGAACGCACCATGGCCGGCCCATCCAATCCTCACGCCCGTCTGCCGACCAAAGACCTGGCGAATCGCGGTATCGCAGGTGCCTGGGAACAGGAAGACGACAAGTTGCCGGATGGCGCCGTGATCATCGCCGCGATTACCAGTTGCACCAACACCAGTAATCCGCGCAATGTGATTGCGGCAGGACTGCTGGCGAAAAAAGCCAATGAAAAAGGGCTGACCCGCAAACCCTGGGTCAAATCCTCGCTCGCCCCCGGCTCTAAGGCCGTAAAACTGTATCTGGAAGAGTCAAACCTGCTGCCGGAGCTGGAATCATTAGGCTTTGGCGTCGTGGCGTTTGCCTGCACCACCTGTAATGGTATGAGTGGCGCGCTGGATCCAAACATTCAGCAGGAAATCATCGACCGTGACCTTTACTCCACAGCAGTATTAAGCGGTAACCGCAATTTCGACGGACGCATCCACCCTTATGCCAAACAGGCTTTCCTGGCCTCTCCGGCGCTGGTCGTCGCTTACGCCATTGCCGGTACGATCCGTTTTGATATTGAAAAGGATGTGCTGGGCACTGACCATGATGGCAACCCGGTGACCCTCAAAGATCTGTGGCCCAGCGACGAAGAAATTGATGCCATGGTGGCCGAACACGTTAAGCCCGAACACTTCCGCAAGGTGTACGAGCCCATGTTCGATTTGAAAGTGGACGACGGCACTAACATTAACCCGTTGTATGACTGGCGTGAAATGAGTACCTACATCCGTCGCCCGCCCTATTGGGAAGGGGCCATGGATGCGCCGCGCACCATGAAGGGCATGCGTCCGCTGGCAATCCTGGGCGATAACATCACCACCGATCATCTTTCGCCCTCGAATGCTATTCTGGCCAGCAGTGCCGCCGGTGAGTACCTCACCAAAATGGGCGTACCGGAAGAGGATTTTAACTCTTACGCCACCCACCGCGGCGATCACCTCACAGCCCAGCGGGCAACGCTGGCTAATCCAAAGGTGTTTAATGAAATGGTGGTCGAAAACGGCGAGGTAAAACAGGGATCACTGGCCCGCGTCGAGCCGGATGGCGAAGTGGTACGTATGTGGGAAGCCATCGAGACCTATATGCAGCGCAAACAACCTTTGCTCATCGTAGCCGGTGCCGATTACGGACAGGGGTCATCGCGCGACTGGGCTGCCAAAGGGGTACGCCTGGCTGGGGTTGAGGTAATTGTCGCCGAAGGCTTCGAACGAATCCACCGCACTAACCTCATCGGCATGGGTGTGCTGCCGCTGGAGTTTAAACCCGGTACCACACGCAAAACACTGGAGTTGGATGGCACCGAAACCTACGACGTGGAAGGCGATCCCCAGGCAGGGGCGACACTGAACCTGAAAGTGACCCGTCACAGCGGCGAGACCCTGGATGTGCCCGTGACCTGTCGACTGGATACCGGTGAAGAAGTCTCAATTTACGAAGCCGGCGGTGTACTGCAACGCTTCGCCAAAGACTTCCTGGAAGCCGAAGAAGCAGCAGACGCCTGATTGCGCTAATTGTTAGCGATGGCGCGAGCGGTACTCACTGGGAGGGGGCACTTTCCCCTCCTTCCCCACGTGCCGCCCGCCGCGTCGCGAAAATAACTCGTCGCGAGCGCATTGAACCTAATTGGATATTACAGTTATGACACAGCATTCACCTCAAATACGTATCCCTGCAACTTATATGCGGGGCGGCACCAGCAAGGGTGTGTTTTTTAATTTGAATGATTTGCCTGACGCGGCGCAGTCACCGGGCGCGGCCCGCGATGCGCTGCTGCTGCGCGTGATTGGCAGCCCGGACCCGTACGGTAAACAAACTGATGGCATGGGTGGTGCAACCTCCAGCACCAGTAAAACCGTGATTTTAAGCCGTAGCGAACATGACGGGTATGATGTTGACTACCTGTTCGGGCAAGTCGCCATCGATAAGCCATTTATCGACTGGAGTGGCAATTGCGGTAACCTTACCGCCGCTGTCGGCGCCTTCGCCATCAGCCAGGGCCTGGTCGATTCATCACGGCTGCCGGAGAACGGCGTAGCCGAGGTCCGCATCTGGCAAGTCAATATCGGTAAAGCCATCATTGCCCATGTCCCGGTGACCAACGGCGAGGTGCAGGAGACCGGTGATTTTGAACTGGACGGGGTCACCTTTCCGGCCGCTGAAGTGCAAATTGCCTTTAAACATCCTGCAGACGGTGAAGGGGCGATCTTTCCTACAGGACGGCTGGTGGACAAAC
>CAZDUT010000019.1:614-24743 GCA_964508695.1 uncultured Alteromonas sp. | reverse complement strand
GATTGTTAATAAAGCGCCATTAAGTTAACAGTTTGTGTAAAAATAATTATGAATACGTATGCAGATAATTGAGTGGTGAACACCGTCGCTATAGGATGCGTGTTGATGTCATGAAGTTGTCATAAGAAAAATAACAGACACTAATTTAATCTAAATGGGACACCCTCGTTATGACGCAATTTAAACCTAACTTAATTAAACTGGCGCTGATCTCCAGCGGTCTTGCTTTCGCATCCGTACCAGCGGTTGCGCAAGAGCAGGACAGCGCTCAACCTGATGATGAAGCTGTGGAGGTCATTCAGGTTTCTGGTATTCGCAGTAGTCTGCAACGTGCGCAGGCTATTAAGATGGACAGTTCTTCAATTGTTGAAGCCTTGTCTGCAGAAGATATAGGTAAACTTCCCGATACCAGTATCGCTGAGTCGCTGGCGCGTTTGCCAGGTGTGGCCGGCGAGCGTCGTCAGGGTCGTACCAGCGGTATTTCTGTGCGTGGCTTCAATGAAAACTACGTGGGCACAAGCCTTAACGGTCGTGAACTGTTGGGTATGGGTGATAACCGCGGGGTGGAGTTCGACTTATATCCTACCGAGATTATTTCCAACATCGTCGTGTATAAAACCCCTGAAGCGGGTATGACGACGCAAAACATCGGTGGTTCAATTGACCTGCAGACGGTCAAGCCTCTGTTTGCTGAAAGCACGCTGACGGTCAACGGCACGTACGAGAAAAACGCGGATGACTCAGCCAACCCCGATTTTGATAATGACGGCCACCGCGTATCAGTTAACTACGTTGATCAGTTCGCGAATGATACCTTTGGTGTAGCAATTACTGCCGCGACCATGGAATCGCCGCGTCAGGAACGTCAGTTCCGTGGCTGGGGGTATCCTGCTGTAAACCTTGACAGTGAAACACTTAACATCGCTGACGGCGTGTCTGTGCCTGAAGGTACGGTTGTGCTTGGCGGTCACGATAGTTTTGCGCGTTCTGCGGTTATGGAACGTGATTCACTGGCAGCCGTTCTGCAATGGCGTCCCAGTGAAAGAATGGACATCCAGTTTGATGCATTGTATATCGACTTTGTCGAGAACGATGCGCGTCGTGGTATGGAAGAAGGTGGCGCCGAGTGGGGTACACCAAACTACACTATCACCGGTGTTGAAGATGGCTTGGTTACCTCGTATACCACCGAAGGTTTTTACAGTGTTGTTCGAAACGACGTGCGTGAGCAGGCGGCTGACTTAACGACGTTTGGTCTGAATGCCGAATTCCTGTTAAGCGATGACTGGACAGTGTCTGCCGACATTTCAACTGGATCAGTCGACAAGCGTATTACCGACGTTGAAAGTTACTCGGGCGTCGGACGTGCCGGTACAGAGGGACGTCCGCTGACTGCACGCACCTGGAACATGACCGGTGACGGCGTGATGTTCACTGATCATCCCACCATTGACCCGGTTGATCTTACCGATCCGGATCTTGTTCGTCTGGCAGGTCCCCAGGCATGGGGTGCGCCAATTATCGGTGCTGACGCACAGGACGGCTTCGTAAACGAGCCCGTCTTCGAAGAAACACTGTCTTCGTATCGTCTGGATGTCACAGGTTATGTCGATTGGGGCATTGTGACTGGCGTTGAGGCCGGTGTCATCTACAGCGATCGTCAGAAATCGAAAGACAACAACGGTGCCTATCTGACAGGCCCTGCCTATCCGGGTGATGATGCAATTCCTGATGTACTGGGTGTTGTGCCGCTGGATTTCATTGGCGTAAACGGTGTGCTGGCCTATGATGCACTGGGTCTGTATAACAGCGGTTATTACACGGCGACAGATGCTAAGCTGGTTCAGGCGGATCGCCTGGGTGATACCTACATCGTCAATGAAGAGCTGACAACCTTATACACCAAGCTGAACCTCGACACCGAGTTCAATGGGATATACATCCGCGGTAACGTGGGGCTGCAAATCGTTAACGCTGACCAACATTCAGTGGGATTCAGTACATCGTTGAACCGTCGCGGGCTGGTTGACTCAGTCGAAGTGTCCGGTGGTACGGATTACACCGATGTCCTGCCTACGTTAAACCTGACAGCAGAAATCGCTGATAATCAGTTTATCCGTCTGGGCATGTCCAAAGTGCTGACGCGCCCGCGTATGGACGATATGCGTCCGAACACGCAGGTTACGTTCTCCTTTAATGATAACCAGATCCTGAGCACCGATGTGGACAATGGTCCATGGGGTGGTAGCGAAGGAAACCCTGAGCTAAAACCTTACGAAGCCAACCAGTTTGACCTCGCGTACGAGAACTATTTCTCAGACAGTGGTTATGTCGCGGTGTCTTTCTTCTATAAAGACATCAAGAACTGGCACCGTTCAAATGCGGCACTGGCTGACTTCAGTGATGACTATATTCCGTCAATTCACCAGACATCAGACGGTCGGCCTCC
Organism: uncultured Alteromonas sp.; assembly: GCA_964508695.1. Taxonomy (GTDB): domain Bacteria; phylum Pseudomonadota; class Gammaproteobacteria; order Enterobacterales; family Alteromonadaceae; genus Alteromonas. The sequence continues at coordinate 22,294 of CAZDUT010000019.1, read as the reverse complement.
GGTGTTGTTCGAGGGCGAAGTTACACGGCCTACTGATGGTTACGAAGGTTTCGTACGTGGTTGGGAAGTGCAGGGTAGTGTACCGTTTGACCTGATCCACAACAGCCTGGAAGGTTTTGGTGTTTTTGCCAGTGCAACCTTCCTGGATGGGTATGCTGATCCGGCGCCGAATACAACGGAAACACGTATTCCCGGGCTGTCGGAAGAAAACTACAGCATGACGTTCTATTACGAAAATGCAGGTTTTGAGTTCCGTGTTGCGGCAACAAAACGTTCAGACTACCTGACTGAAACCCGCGGTCTGAGTCTGGCGCTGTCTGACGCGACCAACCAGGGTGGTACTTTTGTCGATGCACAAATTGGTTACGACTTCAGCGAGTCGGGTATTGAATACCTTGACGGACTGCGTGTCACGCTGCAGGGGCAAAACCTGACTGACGAGATTGATCTGCAGACTGCAGGTACCGACAGCCGTCAGGTCACCCAGTATCAGTCTTACGGTGCAAACTACTTGTTATCGTTTAACTACACCTTCTAAGTGTAAAAACGTTTAACACGTCTCTCCCCCTTTAAAGCCAGGTCAGTGTTCAGCTGCCCTGGCTTTTTTTGATCACCTGTCTTTCCGCTCACTGTACATCGTCAGTTGCTGAGTAACTGCTGTATCAAAGACCGACACGGCCGGTTAGACGACGTCCTGTTTTGGCAGGCAAGTTAGCCATTATTTTTCCACCGGGTTTACCCAGTCAGCACTGAACTGCACTGTGCACATCACTGTGCAGCACGGCACCCATTATTCTGATACAGCGCCGGTCAGAAACATGCTGTATGACTGCAGATGGGGAAACAGCGCGATGTATCCATAACAGGTTCTTCGCAAATTGAGCGATCAGTTTGCGCAGGCACTAGGTATATAAAAAGAGTAACGACTTGGCCTGGTTAGGTGTGACGGGAGGAGGCATGAAAAAGGCACTAATCGTCGAAGGGGGCGCAATGCGAGGCATTTTTGCCGCCGGCGTGCTCGATACGTTTCTTAAACACCATACAAATGACTTTGATTTTGCGGTGGGTGTCTCTGCGGGGGCTACTAATCTGGCGACATACACTACGCAGGCGCAGGGGCTGAGTAAAACCATTATCACTGAGTACGCTACCCGCCGGGAGTTTTTCAGTCCTCTTCGTTTTATACGCGGTGGCCATATGACCGATGTGCACTGGTTATGGCAACAATGCAAAAATGCCCTGGGTCACTATGCAAACCACTCGGTGGGGACCATTCCCTTGTATGTCGGGATAACAAACGTGGCCACGGGCGAGTGTGAATATCCCTATGTTACCCAGGACAATATTGATGACATAATGGTGGCTTCCTGTGCTATACCTACCGCTTACCGGGATCAACCTGTCATTGATGGTCAGCGGTATACTGATGGTGGGGTAGCCGATCCTATACCGGTTAAAAAAGCCTATGCGATGGGGGCCAGAGATATTACGGTGATCTTGTCGCAGCCACTGGAATTTGCCAAGCCGGACATACGCTCAGCCTGGTTGTTACACCGTCTTTACGGCGACCAGCCTGCGCTATTGCGCGCAATCATGCAGCGTGCTGATCGCTACAACGAAACGCGGCAATACCTGCAGTCTCCGCCCGACGATTGTCGTTTAACCTTACTCGCCCCGGACGACGCATTTGGTGTGAAGCGGCTGACAATGAACCGGCGAAAACTCGCATTGGGCTACCGCAACGGCATCAATGTTGCGCGACGCCTGCTTCGCAGACAACAGGCCGCTTAGCGGGCCGGCATTGCCCGGGCCAGCTCATAACACATCCGTGCTGCCAGTCTGGAGGTTTTGTTGCCTTTGTCATAAGCCTGGTTAAGCTCGGCGATATCCGACAGCCGCCAGTGAATATTTCGTTTGTTGACTTCATCACCCAGCCAGCGCAGAAAAATCACCACCTCGGCGGCCGGAATACCCAGTGCTGCAGGTGCACTAACACCGGGGGCTGACCCGGCCGGGAATACATCCATGCAGACCGTGACATACAACTCATCAATTTCATCCAGTAATGAGCCGGCCACAGCCGCTGCGCGGTCGGCATTGAAGCGAAAGTCGCGGAGCATGCGAGTACCGGATTCTCTGGCGTAATTCAACAGCGCCGTGGTATTTGACGCTTCAGATACCCCCAGACACGCATAATGAAATGGCTGGCTATGTGCCTGGCACCATTGCGCGATTTGTCGAAAAGGTGTGCCCGACGAGGTCAGCGCGTCACAGCGACGTAGGTCCAGGTGTGCATCCAGGTTAATAATGCCAACACGTTTATCGCCAGCACATTGCTTAAGTCCCTGCCAGCTTCCCCAGGCAATGTCATGACCGCCACCAAGGCCTATGACACGACTCCCGCTTTCAAGACATTTAGCCACGCAATCGGCATAGCTGCGCTGTGTCTTTTGCAATGTATCGCCTATATCACAGTCACCGTAATCAATCAGGTTTCCCGGCAGTTGCCAGGGCAGGGGCGCAAGTGCCTGGCGAAGTGCATTGGGGCCGCCGGACGCGCCGGGGCGGCCTTTATTGGCGATGACGCCTGCATCATTGGGGTAGCCCAGCAATACGGTGTCGCCGGGATTCACCGTCTGATCGAACGTTACCCGCTGATGCCAGCGGTGTCCTGCTTCGCCGTCTTCGTCATCGATACGGCCAGTCCATAGGTCTTTAAATGACACGCTCACCTCCACTTAGTACCAGACTTGGCCGGTAACCATTTATTTCATAAACCAGCGATGCCGGTGAGGGTATCGCCCACAGCGTTAGATCAGCCCGCATGCCAACCTGAATAATTCCGCGGTCGGACAATCCCAGAGCGGCGGCTGCATTAATGGTCATTCCGCGCAGCACTTCTTCGGTGGTCATGTTGAATAATACACTGGCCATGTTGCCACTGGTCAGCAGTGAGGCAACCGGTGACGTGCCGGGGTTGATATCAGTGGCGACCGCCATCGGCACGCCGGCATTGCGAAGTGCTTCAATGGGGGGCAACCGGGTTTCTTTTAAATAATAAAAGGCACCGGGTAAAATGACAGCCACTGTGCCGGCAACTTTCAGTGCCTCAATGTCGTCAGCAGCCAGGTATTCGAGATGATCTACCGACAATGCCTGATAGCTGGCCGCTAACCGCGCGCCTTTGCTGTCACTCAGTTGTTCCACATGCCCTTTGAGCGGCAGGCCTGCTTTGCGTGCGGCCTCAAATACCCGCTCGGTTTGGGCATAACTGAACCCCACGTTTTCGCAAAATACATCAACGGCGTCGGCAAGCTTTTCCTTCGCAATGCGCGGGATCATGGTTTGGCAGACAAATTCAATATAGTCATCTGCATCCATATCGCCATCTGGAGGGACAGCATGTGCGCCCAGGTAGGTCTTACTCACAGCTATGCCGAAATGATGTTGAAGCGCATCGGCAACCTCTAACTGACGACATTCAGTCTCGCTGTCCAGGCCATAGCCTGACTTTATCTCTAGCGTGGTTACGCCTTCCTCTACAAGCCGGGAGACTCGACGGGAGGACTCGCTGAGCAACTCGTCAAAGGAGCGGGTGCGGGTATCCCGTACGGTACGCTTTATACCGCCGCCTTCCTTGCTGATTTGCTGATAGCTTACGCCTTCCAGGCGGCGTGCAAATTCGTCAGCGCGATCGCCGCCATAAACTATGTGTGTATGGCAGTCAATCAACCCCGGCAGCAGCCATTGCCCCTGGGCGTCAATATGTTCTTCATCCGCTTGCGGGATGAGATCAATGCCAACATCGGCTATCTGTCCCTCACGGATACGGACACTGTTTTCCTTCAGTTCGCCAAAAGGGATGTTATTGCTTTGCATGGATGCGATGCGGACATTGCTGATTAGCATAGCGGGCATAGCCACTCCTGTTGTGAGTTTGTCCTTCAGTTTACTTATCTATACTTGTATATACAAGGTGAAGCGCGTAAAGTGCGAGGCATCTCATCGCCAGGAGGCACTATGCAGCCCAGGTTTGTCACAATTAAAGCCGCGTTACTCGATGATATCGAGGCAGAACGCTTACGCGCCGGTGATCAGGTCGAGTCTGAGAATCAGCTTGCACAACGGTTTGGTGTCAGCAGAATGACTGCCAGACGGGCGCTCACCGAGTTGGTAGATGAAGGAATTTTGGCGCGAACGCAGGGCGTGGGGACGTTTGTTTCAGACAGTAGGCCGATGAGTTCGATGCTGACGATTCGCGGTATTCAGGACGAAATTTCGGCACGCGGCCACCGTCATCACTGTAGGGTGATTACCCAGCAGTCGGTTCCCGCCAGCGCCACCGTGGCGCAATGGCTGGGCGTGGATGCCGGTACGACAGTTTACTATACCTGTTTCGTACACTTCGATAATGATCATCCTGTTCAGGTTGAAACGCGCTGGGTCAACCCCGTGTGGGCTCCGGCGTATCTGGACCAGGATTTCAGCGCGATAACCGCCAATCAGTATTTGAACACTGTGGCTCCTCTGACCGAGGCTGATCATATCGTTGAAGCCGTGTTGCCAGATCGTGCTACCGCTGATCAGCTAGACATTGACCCGCATACCCCCTGTTTAAAAATTAGCCGGCGTACATTTTCAGCCCGTGGCATTGTGAGTTTTGCCACCCTGATGCACCCCGGTAATCGTTATCGTCTGGGCGATCACATCGCCTTTGACACTGCACCTAATGGAGACAACCTATGAACCGACATGATCCTAACCGGCAAATTCGTGCGCCACACGGCAGCACCCTTACTACACTAAGCTGGCAAACCGAAGCGCCGCTGCGCATGCTGATGAACAACCTGGATGCAGAGGTTGCCGAGCATCCTGAAGCGTTGGTGGTCTATGGCGGTATCGGGCGGGCGGCACGCGACTGGGCGTCATACGATGCGATTGTTGAAGTTCTTAAACGGCTGAAAACAACCGAGACACTGCTGGTGCAGTCCGGCAAGCCGGTGGGTGTATTTCCCACCCATGAGAATGCGCCGCGGGTACTGATCGCAAACTCAAACCTAGTACCCCATTGGGCCAACTGGGAACATTTTAATGAGCTCGACCGTAAAGGGCTGATGATGTACGGGCAAATGACTGCAGGTTCCTGGATTTATATCGGTTCTCAGGGCATCGTACAGGGCACATACGAAACATTTGTCAGCGTAGCGAAATCCCACTTTGACGGTCAGGCTGAAGGACGTTGGATCCTCACCGGCGGGCTTGGCGGCATGGGCGGTGCCCAACCGCTTGCTGCAACCATGGCCGGTTTTTCTATGATTGCCGTGGAAGTGGATGAGAGCCGCATCGATTTTCGGTTACGTACAGGTTATGTCGACAAGAAAGCCACATCGGTCACTGAAGCCCTGGATATGCTCAAATCCGCCCAGGATAAGGGGGAGGCGATCTCTATCGCACTGCTGGCCAATGCCGCCGATGTCTTTCCGGCGCTACTGGAACGCAATGTGATCCCGGATGTGGTAACCGACCAAACCAGTGCCCACGACCCATTAAATGGTTACTTGCCGAAGGGATGGACCCTGGATAAGGCCAAACTTGAACGTGAGCGCGATGAGCGTGGTGTCGTAAAAGCCGCCAAGCAGTCAATGGCACTGCAGGTTAAGGCTATGCTGGGCTTTCAGGCAAAGGGCGCGGCCACACTGGATTATGGCAACAATATCCGTCAGATGGCGCTGGAAGAAGGCGTTGATAATGCCTTTGATTTTCCGGGCTTTGTTCCGAAATACATTCGTCCGTTGTTCTGTCAGGGGATCGGTCCGTTTCGCTGGGCAGCGCTTTCCGGTGATCCCGAGGACATCTATAAAACGGATGCCAAAGTTAAAGCGCTCATCCCTGACAACCCGCACCTGCACAACTGGCTGGATATGGCCCGTGAGCGCATTTCTTTTCAGGGCTTACCAGCGCGAATCTGTTGGGTCGGACTGGGTGAGCGTCAGAAACTGGGGCTGGCGTTCAACGAAATGGTCCGAAACGGCGAGTTATCGGCCCCTGTTGTGATTGGACGCGACCACCTCGATTCTGGCTCTGTGGCGTCACCGAACCGTGAAACCGAAGCAATGAAAGATGGCTCAGATGCCGTATCTGACTGGCCACTATTAAACGCCATGCTCAATACTGCCGGCGGTGCTACCTGGGTGTCCTTACACCATGGTGGAGGAGTGGGGATGGGGTTCAGTCAGCACTCGGGGGTGGTCATTGTGTGTGACGGCTCTAAAGAGGCTGACGAGCGTATTGCGCGTGTACTGCATAACGACCCGGCGACCGGGGTAATGCGCCATGCGGACGCGGGATACGAGATTGCCCGCGACTGTGCAAAAAAACATAACCTTGATTTACCTATGCTGGATAAGGACAACGCCGATGAGTAACATCTTTACCCTTACACCGGGTCAATTAACACTAAGTGATTGCCGTGCGTTTTTTCGTCAGCATCGGCCGATGGCACTGGAGCAGAACGCCTATAGCGGCATGCAGGCAGCGTCTGATACTGTCAGTGATGTCTTGCGTCAGGGGCGCACGGTATATGGAATAAATACCGGCTTTGGCTTGCTTGCCAACACCCGCATTGAAGAAGATGAGCTTGAGTTGCTCCAGCGCAGCATCGTGCTGTCCCACGCAGCGGGCATTGGTGCGTTTATGCAGCCATCGACGGTGCGTCTGCTTATGCTGTTGAAAATCAATTCACTGGCACGTGGCTACTCCGGGATCCGGGCAGAGGTCGTCGATGCATTAATTACGCTGTTCAATGCACAAATCTGGCCGGCTATTCCACAGAAAGGGTCGGTCGGGGCGTCGGGCGATCTGGCCCCACTGGCCCACATGAGTGCGGTGCTGCTGGGAGAGGGGGAAGTCATTATTAATGGTGAACGTCAGCCCGCATCCGAGGGCCTCAGGCAGGCGGGTCTTGAGCCCATTTCACTGGCACCCAAAGAAGGACTGGCGCTATTAAATGGTACGCAGGCGTCAACGGCCTTTGCGCTGGAGGGGTTATTTAAAACCGAAAGTGCACTGCTAAGCACATTGGCCATAGGCGCTTTGAGTGTAGAGGCTGCACTCGGATCGCGGGTACCGTTTGATGAGCGTATCCATGCAGTGCGGGGACATCAGGCCCAGGCCGATATCGCTGCCGGTTTCCGTGAACTTCTGCAAACCTCAGAGATTGGCGATTCCCACGCGGGCTGTAAAAAGGTACAGGATCCTTATTCGCTGCGCTGTCAGCCACAGGTTCTGGGAGCGTGCCTGCAGCAGTGCCGTTATGCCGCCATGACGCTGGTAACTGAAGCCAATGGGGTGTCAGATAATCCATTAGTCTTTGCGGATGACAATGACATCCTGTCGGGGGGGAACTTCCACGCTGAGGCGGTGGCTATGGCGTCAGATACCCTGGCGATTGCGTTATCTGAAATTGGCGCGTTGGCCGAACGGCGTATGGCATTGTTGATTGACACCAATTTAAGTGGTTTACCTCCGTTTTTAGTTGAAAATGGCGGCGTGAACTCCGGTTTTATGATTGCACAGGTGACCTCTGCGGCCCTGGCCAGTGAGAACAAGACCCTTGCGCATCCTGCAAGTATTGATTCATTGCCGACCTCCGCAAACCAGGAAGATCACGTTTCCATGGCAACCTTTGCCGGACGGCGACTGGGTGACATTTTTGATAACGTCGCAGGTATTCTTGCCATTGAGTGGCTGGCGGCTGCGCAGGGGATTGATTTCAGACAACCTCATGCTACCAGCGAGCCGCTGAAGCGTGTACATGCAATGCTTAGAGAAAAAGTGTCGTTTTACGATAAGGATCGCTACTTTGCCCCGGATATTGAAAAAGCGACTGAACTGTTAAGCACTCATTGCTTAAGCGATTTGGTGTCAGAGATGGTGCGTTCACCCTTACTGGCCGACTGAGCAACTGCCTCTGTGAAAAAGCGGCATTGAGCCGCTTTTTTTTATGTTCACACAGCACCTTAACGGTGCAACACACTCTTGCATTGTCAATGGGTACAACAGCATGAGGCATATTTTTTGTTTTTTGCACTAGGATGGACGAGTGGTGTGTATTATCCTTAGCGCGCCTGAAAGCCTGGTGCTGACATAGCAAAGGTGCTTACTACTCAGCTGACTGCTTACATCAGATTGCTGATAGTCATCAGATTTAAGCCGCATTGTGCTGTCAGCCTGCACGCTTCGCCACCGGTATCGGGTAAAACACATAGCCCGCCTGCCGCCGGCGCCACAGAAATAGCCGGGATAGCATCCTGCAATATTTACAGGATTGTGCAGGCGCCTGCAGGGAACTGAAATGTTAGCGGAGAGCGCACTTAACTTTGCTCTGACATTATCAGGCACACAAGGTGATTGTCACATAACAGGCATCGCCGGCGTCATAAATCTACATCCTGTTTAAATATGAAGTTAGCCAAGCAAAAAATATCTATTGGATTAATCAACCCTAAATCTGCGGTGAACGTGGCGTCAGTACTGCGTGCTGCAGGCTGTTACGGCGCCTGCAGTGTAATGTACACCGGACAGCGTTTTGGTTACGCAAAAGAATTTAACGCAGACACGAAGTCTTTTCATCGCCAGATCCCAACGATCGGCGTCGATGATCTGCTCAGTGTCGTACCCACAGGTGCACGTAAAGTTGCCATTGAGTTGGTAGAAGGTGCAACGCCGTTACCCAATTACACACACCCTGAAAATGTTTTTTACATCTTTGGCCCTGAGGACGGAAGCGTGCCACAATCAGTTCTGGCAGAATGTGATGACATTGTATACGTACCGACGCGTAGCTGTATGAATCTCGCTGCCACCGCGAATGTAGTACTTTACGACAGGCTTAGCAAACGTGACTTTGCAGCCGGGGACGCGCTGATCCGTGCAAGCCGAGATAACAATAACAATCGATCAAAAATGATCTAATACTCATCTATCGTGTAAAAATTACAAAATTTATCCCTATGTATAGTTTACACGGTGTGTTGGATCAGGCATTGTGTACACACTGTCTTGAGTGCCGCGGGGCCTGACTTCCAAGACGCACATGGAGGGTGTAGTAGCTAATTAGAAAAACTTCGCGACAAACAGGGGTTTGGGGTGAAAAAACGTTTTATGAATACAATTAACCGCGTGCGTAGATCGCCGTGGTTACATCGTTTACTGCGAAAGCGCACAGCGCCAACGCAAAAAACTGCTATTGATTTACTCGTCGATGACTTCTTTAACCATTTTGATGTTGCTATAGCAAACGACGCGCAAAGTAAGCTGACCTGTTTCAGAACACGTCACGACGTATATTGCCGTGAAATGGGCTTCGAGCCTGAACGTGCTGATGGTCTCGAAAACGACGAGTTCGATGACTTTTCGGTAAGTTGCCATATTACGCATAAACAGTCTGGTGAATGCGCCGGAACCATCCGCATCGTGTTACCACGCACTGAGAAGCATCAATTGCCAATGGAGCAAGGCTGCGCTGCAGCAATGCCCGATGGTACGCTGACGCCAGATAACTTCGAACGTGTGCAGATTGCAGAGGTATCACGCCTGGCAGTGCCTGCGCGTTTCAGACGTCCGTTTAAACCTTCTGCCAAAACAGAGCAGCCACACGGTCAGGCGCGCAGCGCTTCCCTGTTATCGGTAGCCCTGTATCTGATGGCAACAAACGTAAGTCTGCACCATAACATCCAGCAGGTATATGTAATGATGGAGCCTCGCCTGGCTCGCAGCATGGCATTTATGGGTATTCGTTTTAATCAGCTTGGTGATGTTATTGATTATCACGGCAAACGTGCGGCATTCTCAATTGTGCCTGAACAATTAGCTGCGGAAGTGTCACCGTCGATGAAAGCCTTCCAGCAAGAGTTGAGAAAACGCATGAACTGGCCAGCACTCATTCAGATTGATGACCATGTAACTCCCGGCGTTTCAAAACTGCGCCGCGCAGCGTAAGCAACAACGCTTATTCTTCTTCTGCCGCCAGCCTCTCTGGCGGCATTTTTGTTTCTTAGTCAGCGGTAGATCAGGGTAGGACAGGTTTCCTCCAACTCAGTCTATCTGTTTTACTGAATACGTATGTATCTTCCTTAACAAACTGTTAACCGTTATGCTTTCTTCATCAACACATAACGGAAAACAGTATGCTGCAACTGACCTCAACGGCTTATCAGTGGTGCGTAGCGGTAGCCATTGCAACAACCTCACTGACGGCGTGTCACACGATGAAACAAGAAACTGCCATCCCGACTTCATCCGATCTCCGCACAGGTACTGAGGCTGCTACAGGAAAGCCCGTGGTTTACCAGGTGTTCACCCGGCTATTTGGCAATGCTAATACAACCAATAAACCCTGGGGAACAATGCAGGAAAATGGCGTCGGGAAGTTTAACGACTTTACCGATAAGGCCCTGCAGGAAATTCGTAAGATGGGTGTCACGCACATTTGGTACACCGGTGTACCCCATCATGCGCTGGTAACCGATTACACAGCGTACGGTATTTCTCAGGATGATCCTGACGTGATCAAAGGCCGGGCAGGCTCTCCTTATGCAGTGAAAGACTATTACAGTGTTAATCCGGATCTGGCCGACGATCCCGCCAACCGTGTGGCGGAATTCGAGGCGCTGATTGCCAGAACCCATCAGCACGACATGAAGGTTATTATCGATATTGTGCCTAATCATGTCGCCCGCCATTATGAGTCCAGCGCTGCGCCTGACGGAATCGACGACTTTGGCGTCAACGACGATAAAACGGTTACGTACGCGCGGGACAATAATTTTTACTATGTGCCCGGTGAGCATTTTCAGGTTCCCGACGACGGGGATTACCGGCCGCTGGGTGGTGATGTGCACCCATTAGCGGACGGTAAGTTTGATGAAATGCCTGCGAAATGGACGGGCAATGGCGCACGCGCTGCAAAACCATCAATAAATGACTGGTATGAGACAGTTAAAGTGAACTACGGTGTGCGACCTGATGGCAGTTACGATTTCCCCTTACTGCCACACGGGTACGCGGCAAAATCGGTCGAGCAACATGCAGCGTACTGGCGCGATAAATCATTACCGGACTCCTGGTATAAATTTCGGGATATTGTCCATTACTGGCTCGACAAAGGTGTTGATGGATTTCGATTTGATATGGCTGAAATGGTACCCGTTGAATTCTGGTCATTTCTTAATTCCTCAATAAAAATGAAAAACCCTGATGCGTTTTTACTTGCCGAGGTCTATCAGCCCGACAAATACCGCGCGTATTTACAGAGCGGGAAGATGGATTACCTGTACGACAAAGTCGGTTTTTATGACACGTTAAAGACCATCATGCAGGGCAATGGTGAGGTTTCTGCCTTACTGGATGTGCATCAAAAGGTTGCGGATATTGCACCGTCTATGCTGCATTTTCTCGAGAACCACGATGAACAGCGCATTGCCAGTCCCGGGTTTGCCGGTAACGCACAAAAAGGCAAGCCCGCCATGGTGGTGTCTTCGCTTATCAGTGCATCACCCATTATGTTTTATTTTGGCCAGGAAGTGGGTGAGGATGGCAGCGAGGACACCGGTTTTGGTGATCCATCACGTACCACCATATTTGATTACGCCGGAGTCCCGGCGCATCAACGCTGGATGAATAATGGTGCATTCGACGGTGGTCAGCTCAGTCAGCAAGAAAAGGCGTTGCGAGACTTTTACCAGTCTGTGCTAACCCTTGCGGCAGAAAGTCCGGCGGTTAACGGCGAATTAATAAGCCTGCATGAAGCTAACCTCAATACGTCCGGTAATTATAGTGAACAGCAACTTGCATTTATTCGCGCCAACGGTGAGCACCGACTGTTAGTCGTTACCAATTTTTCTGAGGCAAGTGTGCAATTCCCGCTCACCATCCCCGATGCTATTGCCGGCAAGTTTTCCCTGCAGTCCGGTCAGGTGTTAAAAGCCAAACTTATGCCCGCACGGGATGCCACATTGGCTTCAGGCGAAACTGGCCTGCAGGTTGATATGTCACTGCAACCGTTGGAGTCCCGTGTCTATGCGTTCTAAAAGGTATTTTCGGTGCCTGGCAGCGATGGGCCTTGCCAGCGTACTGGGAGGCTGCTCGCCAGACCAGAGTGAACCACCAGCAAATGAAACCGCGCCGGACACTGTCCAGGGTGAAACTAATGCCACCCCCTCTACCATGGCTGACAATGTCACGACCTTTGCGCGAAGCGTAACGTTTAATGGCGAAGCGCGCAGATTGTGGGTATACCTACCACCGGAATACGCCAGCAGTACTCGCCGTTATGATGTGGTTTATATGCATGATGGTCAGAACGTATTTGACAATAAAACCAGCTATGCCGGTGAGTGGGGCGTGGATGAAACGTTGAATATGCTGGCAGCGCAGGGCCATACCGTTCCGATTGTGGTGGCAATAGATCATGGTAACGAGACGCGTATGCAAGAGCTCAGCCCATGGACAAATCCAGAGTTTGGCGAAGCCAGAGGTAAGGCTTACCTTGATTTTCTGGTCACCCAGGTAAAACCATTCATTGATCGCACATACCGAACAAAGCCCGGAGCCATGTCGACAACGATCATGGGCAGTTCTATGGGGGGACTGATGGCCCACTATGCACTGGTCTCGCGGCCTGATATTTTTTCCAAGGCGGCAGTATTCTCGCCCTCATTCTGGTATGCCGACGATGTCTTTCACTTCACCGAGTCGGCACCTCTGCCAGAAACGCACAGACTCTACATGATAGTCGGCCGTGAAGAGAGCGACAAAATAATCAACGGTATGCAAGCCATGGCGGATTTGCACGCCGCCCAGCAGCACCCGGCCAGCGGGCTTAAAAGCCATGTGGTTGAGGGACAGTCACACAATGAAGCGTTCTGGCAAAGTGAAGTGGCAGACGCCCTGATATGGTTAACAGTGGTAAAATAATATGAAAGGAACAGTTAGCAGGGCGTTTTTGCGCCTGGCATTATTCACGTTGCTGGCAGGTGTTTCGTTTTCACTTACCGCGCGGACGCTGGAAGAACTGACCATCTCAAACGATACGGCGTTGTTATCACTGTCTGATGATGTCACGGTGGCTATCCGGTTGTTGCCTTACAACAGTATCGAAGTTGAGTACCGGGACCCTGATGAGACCAACTTGCCAGGTCTGGCGCTGGCACCGTCACTCAATGCACTGCCACCGTCGAAGACAAAAACCGCAGATGGATTTCGGCTGAGTCACGGAGCTGTGGGAGTACGAATTACCCGCGCGCCTTTCAACCTGGCATTTGATTATCACGACGAAACGCGACTGAAGGAAGCCTCGGGGTATTTTTCAACCGCTACCTTACGCGGCTTTCGCTTTAAGCTGACTGCGCAGGAGGCGCTATACGGCGGTGGTCAACGTGTACTTGGCATGGATCGCCGCGGTCACAGGATGCCGCTATACAATCGTGCGCATTATGGCTACACCACTGAATCTAAGCAGATGTATTATTCGCTGCCTGCGGTATTATCATCACAGCATTATGCTGTGTTGTTCGATAATACTGCCAAAGGCAGCCTGGACATAGGCGCCAGTGAAGCCGATATACTGCAATTTTCTGCGCAGGCAGGGCGTAGCGCCTATATAGTCACGCTGGGCAATTCTACCAAAGACGTCTCTACAAATGTTGTGCAACTCACAGGCACACAGCCATTGCCGCCGCGCTGGGCATTGGGAAATTTTGCATCGCGGTTCGGCTATCGCAATGAGCAGCAAACACGGGATGTGGTAACGCGCTTTGCCGATGAAAATATGCCACTGGATGCTGTCGTGCTGGATCTTTACTGGTTTGGTAAGGATGTTAAAGGCCATATGGGTAACCTGGAGTGGGACACAGACGCATTTCCTTCCCCCGACGCCATGATCGCGGATTTTAAGAAACAGAATATTCAGACTGTTCTGATTACTGAGCCTTTTATCCTAACCTCGTCATCGAAGTATCAGGCAGCTGCATCGTCAGGTGCGCTGGCAAGCAATCTGGCAGGCGAGCCCAGGACGTTTGACTTCTTTTTTGGCAATACGGCGCTGGTGGATGTATTCAGTGACGCTGGAAGGCAATGGTTTTCATCACAGTACCAACGCTTACTGAGTCATGGCGTAGCCGGTTTCTGGGGGGACCTGGGTGAGCCGGAAGTGCACCCTGAAGACACGTTGCACACCTGGCAGGGTAAACAGGTTACCGCCGATGAAATTCACAATGCTTATGGCCATAAGTGGGCAGAACTGGTGTATACCACACTTATCGATGCTCAGCCTGACACGCGGCCGTTTCTGTTGATGCGTTCGGGCTTTCTGGGCTCACAACGCTTTGGCATGATCCCCTGGACCGGAGATGTAAGCCGCAGCTGGGGCGGGCTAAAGCCGCAGGTCGAGCTGGCACTGCAGATGAGTGTCTTTGGGCTGGCCTATACCCACAGTGATCTCGGCGGGTTTGCCGGCGGTGAGCAATTTGATCCTGAACTGTATATTCGCTGGCTTCAGCTGGGCGAGTTTCAGCCCGTTTTTCGCCCCCATGCCCAGGAAGATATTGCCCCTGAGCCGGTTTTCCATGACGACACAGTGAAAAATGCCGCACGACGCATTTTACAGCGCCGCTACCAGATGTTGCCGTATAACTATTCGTTGCTGGTCGAAAACAGCAAGACCGGCATGCCATTAATGCGCCCGTTAAGTTTTTATCATCCGCAGCCGCAGTGGTTCGACAACGCCAGAAGCTTTTACTGGGGGCCTTCGGTGCTCGTATCGCCGGTCACCGAGCCGGGAGTGGATACCTGGGATGTAACGTTGCCGCCGGGTCAGTGGTTTGCTCGTCACACCGGACGTCAGGTTGAAGGTGGAACCACGGTTTCTGTCGACGCAGCACTCACTCATATCCCCGTATTTATTAAAAACGGCGCCATCATTCCAATGATAAATCCTATCAACAATACCGCCGCCGCCGATTTCAGTGAATTGCATGTGCATGTGTGGGCAGCAGAGGGGGTAAAAGAAAGTGCCTTTCGCTACTATGAAGACGATGGCCTTTCACGCAACACACAGAACAATCAGCAATACCACATCGATTTTGCTGTTACCGAGAATAACGCTCAGCTCATATTACGTGCCGCAGGAAAAGGCCACTACAGTGGCAGACCAACTAACAGAACGCTTGTTTGGCACGTGCATGGCCTTGAGTCACCGGGAAGCACCGGTAGCGGTGCAAACCTGACGGTGCGCTGGAATGAAGACAATAAAGTGCTGACAGTGCGTCAGCCATTTTCACAAAAGGCCAGGGTAACGCTGTCACGGTAGTGTGAATACGTATGCAGGTTATTGGTGCAAGCTGGGACAAGCAGGTAGTATTAGCTTAACGTAATTTTAACAAGGTAAGGATTGCGATGGTCGTAACGCATAGTGCATCAGCAAAACGTTGCCGCATCGTCAGAGCCGCCACCGCGGTAAGCCTGACAATACTATCATGCAGCGCGCTGGCGAAAGATACGGCCGTGACGCTGTCGCCGCCAAACTGGTGGACAGGGATGCAGGAGACGACGCTTGAAGTCATGGTGCATGCTGACAATATTGCCACCCGAGAGCTTAGCATCGACGGTGCTGGGGTGGCGCTGGCCAACCAGACACGCCTGGATAGCGAAAATTATCTCTTTGTTAAACTCGATCTCAGCAAGGCTACGCCCGGTACGGTGACGTTTTCGTTCACTGATGAGCAGGGCCACACGCAAAACGTAGACTACCCGCTGCTGGCGCGGGAGCCCGGCTCGGCCACGCGACGGGGATTTACTGCAGAAGATGCGATTTATTTGATTACTCCGGATCGGTTTGCCAACGGCGATACGGGTAACGACACTGTAGCCGGTTATCAGGATAGTCTGAACCGGGAGGATAAGGGCGGTCGGCATGGTGGCGATATAGCCGGCATGATAAAGCACCTCGATTACATCAGCGATATGGGCTTCACGCAGGTATGGACCATGCCGCTGCTGGAGAATGCCATGGCTGAATATTCCTATCATGGCTACAGCACAACCGACTACTACCAAATTGATCCCCGATTTGGCAGCAATGCACTTTACCGTACGTTTAGCGATAAAGCTGCAGAGCAGGGGGTTGGGGTGATCATGGATATGATCCTGAACCATATCGGCAGCAATCATCCCTGGATGTCGGATATGCCATCCGATGACTGGATCCATAACGGTGGCGAATTTACACCCACCTCACATCGTCGTGAAGCATTGCATGACCCCCATGGTGTAAAAGCCGATGTGGCAGCATTTGCTGACGGCTGGTTTGTCCCCACCATGCCAGACTTGAACCAGTCTAACCCGCACCTGGCTACTTATCTGATTCAAAATGCAATTTGGTGGGTGGAATACGCACATTTGAGCGGGATCCGCGTCGATACCTATTCTTACTCCGATAAAGCATTTCTGTCAGAGTGGACACGCCGCGTCATGCGCGAATACCCCAATCTGAATATTGTCGGCGAAGAATGGACGACAAATCCGGCAATTACCGCGTACTGGCAAAAGGGCAGTCAGCGGCACGACGATTACACCAGTGATTTACCCAGCGTTATGGATTTCCCGCTGCAGTCGTCGCTCACGCAGGCTCTGACCCACGAGGAAAGTTGGGACAGTGGTCTGCGCGTGATGTATGAAACCCTGGCGACGGACTTTTTGTATGGCGATCCGTATAACCTGGTGGTATTTGCCGATAATCACGATATGAGCCGTATCTTCAGTCAGCTTAATGAAAATACCGCGCGGTGGGATATGGCCATGACGTTTGTACTGACAACCCGTGGTATACCGCAGGTGTTTTATGGCACGGAAATACTGATGGCGAATCCGGGGACCACCGATCACGGCATTATACGCAGCGACTTCCCGGGGGGCTGGAGTGGCGATACGATCAACGCGTTTACCGGCAGGGGATTATCCGACGAGCAACAGTGGGCACAGCAACGTATCAGGCAGTTGCTGTCCTTGCGGCAAAAGGCACCGTCCTTATTTACCGGCAAACTTATTCACTATGCACCCCATGAAGGGATGTATGTGTATTTCCGGCAGTCCGCCGGCGCGACATCCCCGGGGATAATGGTGATCCTGAACAAAGGAAAGCCCCGTGCTGTCGAGCTAAACCGCTTTGCCACACAGTTAGAGAACGTCGTGTCATATACGCGCTTGCGCGATAATCAAACGCTGACCGAACAGTCCTCACTTGACGTTGAAGCCTCATCAGCCACCGTCTGGCTGCTAAATTAACCACACTACGATAACAATAATCAGAGAGAATTATGCAAGCACAACAACCCCGTCTTAATTTCTGGCAAATTTGGAACGTCAGTTTTGGTTTTCTCGGAGTTCAGTTTGGCTTTGCGTTACAAAACGCCAATGTCAGTCGGATATTGTCTGACCTGGGCGCAGATCTGCACTCTTTATCGCTATTCTGGTTGGTCGCGCCCATCATGGGGCTGATTGTGCAACCCATTGTCGGCTCCGCGTCTGATCGCACATGGAATCGGCTGGGTCGTCGTCGCCCCTTTATTCTGGCGGGGGCAGTTGCGGCCGTAATAGGTATGGTGCTGTTACCCAACGCACCACTGTTTGTGGCGTTTATGGCGCCGATGATCATGGGGGCCATGATGGTCGCGCTGATGGATGCATCCTTTAACGTTTGCTTTCAGCCTTTTCGTTCGCTGGTGTCTGACATGGTTCCTGCCGAACAGCGCAATATCGGTTACTCGGTACAGTCGCTGCTTATCAACATTGGCGCGGTTATCGGTTCGATACTACCGTTTGTGCTAACCAATGTTGTGGGCCTGGAAAATACCGCGCAACTCGGTGAAGTTGCTCCGTCAGTGATGTGGGCTTTCTATATTGGTGCCAGTGTATTGCTGGGCTCGGTTATCTGGACGGTATTTCGGACCAAAGAATATTCTCCTGAAGAATACTACCGCTACAAAGGCGTGGATCCCAAAACGGCTGAAGAAGCCGAGGCAAAAGTGCCAATGACGCAAAAGCTAAAAAGCTTTTGGCAACTGGTGGTCAACATGCCCACTACGATGAAACAGCTGGCAGTGGTACAGTTTTTCTCGTGGTTTGCCTTATTTATTATGTGGGTTTATACCACGCCTGCCATCACTCAGCATATCTGGAACGTGGATAAACAATGGTTCGATCCTGCCTTTATCGCTGCAGCTCCGATGGTGCCGGAAACGATTATCGCCGCCAAAGGCGCGGCAGGTGACTGGGTAGGCATACTCTTTGCGGCGTATTCGGTGTTTGCCGCTATATTCTCGGTCTTTCTGGCGCAACTGGCCGACAAATTTGGCCGTAAACCGGTATATGCGGGATCGCTGATCCTGGGTGGCATCAGCTACATCAGTTTCCTGGCGTTTCAGGATCTCACCTCAGTAGAGGTTAACCTGCTTATCACCAGCGTGACCGTGCCAATGGGGGCAGTGAAACTGCTTATTCCTATGGTTGGTATCGGCATCGCCTGGGCTGCTATTCTTGCAATGCCCTACGCGATGCTGGCAGGGGCCTTACCACCCAATAAAACCGGGGTATATATGGGTATTTTCAACTTTACCGTAGCGGCACCACAAATTGTCTCTGGCCTGACGGCAGGCTGGATCCTCAGTGCAGTTTTTGACAATGAAGCAAAGTACATTATTGTCGTGGCAGGTGTCTCGATGATGCTCGGAGCACTAGCGGTATTTTTTGTCAGGGAGCCCAAAGTGGCACCGGACGTCATGGCTGAAGGAGAGCGTTCATGAGTCGTGTAAGGTTTTTTGCTGCCAGCGCCGTTAGCTTAGGCTTAGCCCTGGGGGGCTGCAGTTGGTCTTCAGGCGGCGATAGCAATAGTGGGGATCGCGAGCATTTTTACGGCACTACGGAGCCGTTTACAGCTGAAGCGGTGTATTTTGTGATGACTGACCGGTTTGTTGATGGTGATAAATCCAACAATCATGAAGGTCAGGGGGGCGAGAACCCCACCTGGGAGTTGCCATTAAAAGGGCCTGATGGAAAGTGGGCTTACGTGGGCTACATGGGCGGCGACCTCAAAGGGGTGTTAAAAAATGCTGACTACATAAAGGGTATGGGCTTCACTGCCGTCTGGCTAACACCACTGGTGGCCAATCCTGATGAGGCATTTACCGGCGATGAGCAAATCACCTTTGGCGGTGCGTTTAAAGACGGCGGAAAAAGCGGTTATCACGGTTACTGGGCAACGAATTTTTACCAACCAGATGAGCACTTCATCAGTGAAAATCTGTCAGTAAAGCAATATACCCAGGCAATGCGTGCAAAGGGCATTAAGAACGTCTTTGATATTGTTGCCAATCACGGCTCCCCCAGCTTTACCATGCCAAAAGACCAGCCAGGTTACGGTGAAATCTATGATAAAAATGGTCGCAAGGTCGCAGACCATCAGAATCTGCACCCAACGGAACTCAATCCTGAGACTAATCCCATGCATGCGTTTTATCATGACTTCCCGGATCTGGTAAAACTGTCTAACATTGACGACGCTAACCCACAGGTCAGAGACTATCTGATAAACAGCTACCTGTACTGGATAGAGCAGGGCGCTGATGCCTTTCGCATTGATACCATCCGCCATGTTCCGCACAGCTTCTGGCGCGAAATGTCAGACCGGATCAGAGACAAATATCCTGGCTTTTATATGTTCGGCGAGAGCTTTGAATACGATGCCAACAGCATCGCGCAGCATACCCTGGCTAAAAACGGGGCGATCAGCGTGCTGGACTTTCCAATGCAAAAGGCGATGTTGACGGTGTTCGAAAAGCCAACTCAGTCTGATTTTGCCGATCTCGCGCCAACCTTACACCTTGAGCATGGACCGTACCGCAACCCCTACGACTTAACGATTTTTTACGACAACCACGACATGCCCCGTATGAATGCCACCGATGATGGTTTTATTAATGCGCATAACTGGTTGTTCACGGTACGCGGGATCCCCGTGGTCTACCAGGGTTCTGAGATTGGCTTTATGCGCGGAACCGCTGAGCATGCCGGAAACCGTAACTATTTCGGCCAGGATAACATAAGTATTGCGCCGCAAAGCCCCATTTACGGAGCATTACGGGACATTGCCCATGTGCGCAAAAGCACGCCTGCTTTGCAGCGGGGTCTTCAGGTAAACGTAACGCTTTCGGGCCATAAAGCAGTATTTTACCGGGTGTTGCAGGACGCAAAGTATGCGCAGTCCGCGCTGGTGTTGCTGAATAAGAACGATGCGCCAGCGCAGTATGAGGTATCAACCTATATGCAGGCAGGGCTGTGGACCGAGCAGCTTTCTGGTGACACGCGCCAAATTGCTGAAGGTCAGGCACTGAAGGCCACAGTATCGGCAAACGGCGTACAGGTATGGCTGCGTGAAGGAGAGATCGCGCATCCGGCTCTTCGCCAGGCAATGCGCGATCAAATGGCAATGCAATAACTTCGCTAGTTATGCTTCGCGCCGCAGGACTGGCGAATAACCAGTTCTGCCGGCATCAGGTAGTCTTTCGCTGGCTGGTTGGTTATTGCTTTTAACAATGTATCAACCAGCAATTCTCCGGCCCGCTGGGTATTTTGCTGAACCGTGGTCAGACCCGGGGAGGTGTAGGCAGATACCGTGATATTGTCGTAACCCACCACAGCAACGTCGTCCGGCACTTTTTTCCCGGCATGACGAAGCGCTCGCAATACGCCCATAGCAATAAGATCCGAGGCACAGACAATCGCGTCAGGCATTGATGCGCTTGCCATCAGTCTCTGTGCCGCCGCAAAGCCGGCGTCTTCGGTTGAAATTGCATCATACTGCGCATTACGATCGTAGGCGATATTGTTGGCATTGAGCGCATCAATAAAACCCAGATAGCGGGCCATAAATTCTGGCGCATGGCTGCCGGCATCGCCGACAAAGGCGTAACGCTTGTGACCGAGGCCAAGCAGGTGCGCGGTAATATCATACCCGCCCTGATAATTGTCACAGCCAATACTTACCCCAGGGTGTTCAGCGTCATGCGCACCCCAGCGAACAAAGTGGGTTCCCTGTTGTTCAAGCTGCGTGAGCTTGGTCCGGTAACTCAGATAATCTCCGTAGCCCAGCAGGATAATGCCATCGGCTTTGTTGGAGTCCTCGTATTCCGCATGCCAGTCACTTTCCAGATTCTGAAACGACACCAGCAAGTCATAGCCGGCATTCGCGCATGCACGGGTAATGCTGCCAAGCATCGACAGGAAAAAAGGATTAATCATGGAGTCGTCGGACGTAGGATCTTCAAACAACAGCAGCGCAATGGTATTGCTTTTCTGTTTGCGAAGATTACTGGCGTTTTTATCGACTTTGTAATTGAGATCACGGGCGATACGCTGAATTTTCTCACGCGTTTCCTTATTCACCAGTGGGCTGTCACTGAGTGCCCGTGATACGGTCGATTGTGAAACGCCGGCTATATGGGCAATATCAAACGAAGTTGCTTTCTCTTTCATGAACACTATATCTAATAGGCTACGACGACAGTGTCGATTCGTTTCAGAATACCACAGTTTTACATAGATTTAGCAAACGGCCACTTTTGATACCG
>CAZDUT010000019.1:0-604 GCA_964508695.1 uncultured Alteromonas sp. | reverse complement strand
ATGCCTGTGTCGTTGATTTATTATACAGTCAGGCGACCTGTTTAAAGAAAACATGGTTGTACATTTTCTGACGGTGTTATACTGGCGCATCAGATCTAAAAGCAACGTTAAAGACAGAAGGGGAATCCGCGAATGGCCGAGACCGAGCATCGTCCGACCAATTTTATCCGCCAAATTGTAGACAAGGACCTGGCGTCAGGGTTACACCAGAGTATTAAAACGCGTTTCCCGCCAGAGCCAAATGGCTTTCTGCATATTGGTCACGCTAAATCGATCTGTCTGAATTTTGGCATCGCGGAAGATTACCAGGGTACCTGCAATTTACGCTTTGATGACACCAACCCGGTGAAAGAAGACATTTCTTTCGTGAACTCTATTAAAGAGGATGTGCATTGGCTGGGATTCGAATGGGACGGTGAAGCACGGTATTCGTCCAATTACTTTGACCAGTTGCATGGCTATGCCAATGAGCTGATTGAGAAGGGACTCGCGTATGTGGATTTTTCACCACAAGATAAAGTACGTGAAATGCGCGGGACGCTGACACAGCCCGGCACTAACAGCCCATACCGTGATACTGATATTGAGACCAACAAAGCAGAAT
>CAZDUT010000018.1:0-25261 GCA_964508695.1 uncultured Alteromonas sp. | reverse complement strand
CTGGGGGCAAAACCAGTTAGTTTGTAATGAAACCCCACAACACCTAACTCTCCGGGTGCAATCAATTTGTGCCGTTGACCACGGCATCCCGGTAGTTGGTATACCGCAGTGCACCATAACCGAAAGTTTGACTAAATACCTGGTCAATATTGACACGCAATTCATGATTGACGGAATACCCGTATCCGATTTCAATCGATACCAATTCAGTCCCGGCACCTACGATCCGAAAACAGCCACCCAGATAGAGGAAGAGATTCGAAACTTTCTGAGCATCGTAATATCGCAGGGTGGTGATGTTGCTATTTATGAAGAAGCATTAGAGAAGCTCAATAGCACCAATTTAAAATTTGCTATGGGGCATTACGGTCACACCTTCCAGGCCCATGAGCTTAACAATACCTTTGGCAACGGACTTCACGAACTCACCACATCTGTATCGGATGCAGATGGTGAGGTAGTCTTCCACGGCAGCATGGAGCTGAAAGATTGCAGTCAATGATAATGTCTTCATGATACCTAATCAGGTGGGGCGGCTGGCTGTCGCCCTTCACTACCCGATAACGATAATTCGCCAGTCATTTTTACAATGGCTTATTTGGGTGCTATGGGGGCATTGTGCCCAGCGGGGGACACATAATGTGCCGACCTAGCTTGCAGTGCGGTGTGGTGCGTCTGCGCCTTACCTTGACCGATATGGCCCGGTCGTATATATAGTTTATAACAGAAAATTGGAATCGCCGTGGGTTGCGACCTGCCCGGCAGATAGCACGTCACTGATTTCGGCGAGTACTGGCTGACTTGTGTATATTTCGCATTAAACTCCCTGCAATGCGTCAGAGGAGATGAATTTTCGACGTAAGTAATGAATCTCTATGAGAGTAGTGTAATAAAAAGCAGTTAGGGACTTCCGTAACATATCAGACACGGAGCATGTCAAATGCTTGTCAAACTTCTCTTTTTATCAGTGGCAGGCCTGTTAACTTTTTCTTCAAAGACCTTTGCTATTGATGGCGCTCCCATCAGTGCGTCTTTTTTTGGTACCTTTGGCATTGCGAAAAGTAATAGTGACGACGTTTATTTTCGTAGCAGAACAACTTCGCCCCGCGGGGCCGACGACAACTGGTTTTTTGAAAACGACAGCAAGCTTGGCGTTCAGTTAAGTTACGATCCCTCGGAAAAACTGTCAGCCACCATTCAGGTGCTGACAGAGTTAAACAGTGATGACAACTACCAGCCTGCCATCGAGTGGGCATATTTCACTTACCGGCCTGTTGAGAGCCTAAGGCTTCGCATAGGCAGGACCACGTTTCCTACATTTATGGCGTCTGATTATTTGAATGTGGATTTCGCTTATCTACCACTGCGTATGCCCCAAGACGTCTACTCTCTGGTGCCTTTCCCAGGCATTGATGGTATCGACGTTATCTTCGATACCCAACTAGGTAAGACGTACCTGCAACTACAAGCGGTCGCCGCACAGCGGGATTTCACTATTTACAATGACGGGTTGGGAAGCACCTCCTACGAGCTTCGCGACGAGTATGGTGTGCGGGCCACTCTGCGCCATGGAGACTGGTCTGGTAGTGCCGGGTACTCGCGGGGAACCATGAAAGTCGATGCACCGGGCATTCAGGCACTGTCCGGCTTACTCATTTCTGTGGCAGATGTTTTTCCCGAGTTTGGCACACTGGCAAATGAATTAGGGGACACCGGCAGATTGACTATCAGCAACATAGGTGTGCAATACACCGGCTATCAACTCTCCCTTTTAGGTGAATACGTGCAAAGACGCTGGGACGTCAATAAGAATGTTTCAGATACCGACGCCTATTATTTGATGGCCGGTTACCACTTTGGTAAATGGACACCGTATGCCTTCTACTCAAGAAGCAGAAACAAAAGTGACTTATCTTTAGATGTTTACCCCACCACGGGCCCACTCGCTCCGGTCACCGCCGTGTTAACGGAATTTTTTAGCCCCATCATGGGCGATGGCAGCACCAAAGCTATCGGCCTGCGTTTCGACCTGCTAGAGAACCTTGCCATCAAAACACAGTATGAGCACATCGAACTTGGCGCCTCGTTATATCTGAAAAAAGATGGCCGGCCTGTCCCTGAGCAAATAAACCTGTTTAGCCTTGCGCTAAGCTTTGTTTACTGACGATAGGAGTATTTATGTTGATTCGTTTCCCTTACTTCACAATTTTCGTGCTGCTTTTTTGTGTCGTTTTACCTGCGCGGTCTGAAGACCTGGTCGTCATCGTCAATAATCAGAATAATTCTGACTCTCTGTCGAGTGATCTTATTGGTGACATTTACCTTGGGCGAACCAACCGCTTCCCCACCGGTGAACCTGCAAAACCCATCGATTTACCCAAAGACCTTGCGATCACCGCTGACTTTTACAGCAAAGTTGTCAGGAAAACCCCGGCACAACTTCGTGCACACTGGTCACGCCTGGTTTTTACTGGCAAAGGACGCCCTCCGAAACGGCTTGCTGATGAAGCGGAGGTAAAAGCCATGGTGTCGGAGAATAACCAGTCGATTGGCTATGTGTCTGGCGGGGCAGCGGATGACGCAGTGAAAGTAGTGCTGGATGTGCAGTAGTCCGCTGCTGTCTTCTGTCACCCACGATGAACGCTGAAAATTATAAATATTTTGCTTTCATTAGCTATAGCCATGCTGATGCGAAATGGGCAAGCTGGTTACATCGTTCGCTGGAAAAATTTACTATTCCCCCCAGCCTGAGAAAAGCAGCGACGGATCCCCTTCCTAAAAGCCTATACCCGATATTCAAAGACAGAGAGGAATTACCGACAGCCTCCGCACTTGGTGAGAATATTACCCGGGCGCTTATCGCATCACACTATCTAATCGTTATATGTTCGCCTCACGCCGCCCACTCAGACTGGGTAAATGAAGAAGTATGCATTTTTAAATCGCTGGGCCGTGGCGATCGCGTGTTGTGCTTAATCGTGGACGGCGAGCCTTCAGTGAGTGACAATTTCAGTCACCGCCCAGAAAACCACATTCATCCGCTTCGTCGGGCCAGTGACAGGCCCGACGCAATTATGCGCCCGTCACCTCCGCTCACCGGACGGCCACATGCCACCGACAAAACGGCATCACAGGAATGCTTTCCCCCGGCCGTGCGCTACAACATCGGGCCTGACAAACAAATTTTACCGGAGCCTGCCAACCCGATTGCCGCCGATGTACGGGATGGCAGGGACGGCAAAACTCTGGCTTTGTCGAAACTCATCGCCGGGCTTCTGAACGTTGACGTGTTCCAGTTAACACAGCGCCAGAACCAGCGCCGGGTGAATCGACTCAGAGTTATCGCAGTACTGATGCTGGTGCTGGTCACCGCATTTGCAAGCATTGCAATTAAGGCCTGGATGGCACAAAAAAAAGCCGAAGAGTTATCCCTGATCGCGTTATCCAGACAACTTTCGACGCATGCCAATGCCTTGTTTGACAGCGACAAAAGCCTCAGAGTCAGCATGCTGCTTGCCGGCGCGCAGGCCCATGGGTTTGCGCCAACCATCGAGGCACGTGGCGCAACGCTGAAGACCTTACTGGCAACCCGCGCAATAAAAACCCTGTTGTCGGCTGATGCTGCGGTATTGAAAATTGCCTACAGTGCACAGGGAAACCTGTTAGCCGCAGCCACCGAGCAAGGCAACATCCTCATCTGGGATCTTGAAACCATGACTCAGCGTTTTCCGCCGCTTACCGGTCACGATGGTAACGTCGTTGCGGTGGCTTTCAGCCCCGATAGCACACGGCTCATTTCAGGAGGGGTTGATGAAACCGTGAAGGTATGGGATTTAGCTTCAGCCACCACCTCTACCCCCCCCACATTCACAAGCTTAAATGCCCATAGCGACTGGGTGGTAGGCGCTGACTTTTCCCCAGATGGCAACACCTTTGTTACTGCAGGCTGGGATGGGCGAGTGATTCTCTGGGACAGTGCACGCCTGAAACCACTCACAGAACTGCCACTGCGCAACAGAGGGTGGGCATCGAGCATAAATGTGAGTCCAAACGGTCGATGGCTGGCAGTCGGGCGCGAAAATGGCGCAGTGGAAATTTGGGATATGACCACTCGTATGCTGTCTGAGGACATTCCGGAAAATCATGCCGGCTGGGTCACCGATGTGAGCTTCAGCCACAACAATCAATATTTAGCCAGTACCAGCAGTGACGGCACCATTAGTCTGTGGGATCTGCACAGCCAGACGTCACGCTATGTTATTTCCTCTGGCTCCGGAGTGACCTCCGTTGCCTTCAGTCACGACGATAGTCTGCTTATTACTGGCGGATGGGACCGCAAGGTTACCATGTGGGACCTTGTATCGGGTAAAGTGCATCGTCCCCCCCTTATCGGCCACACCGAGCAGGTGGCCGGTGTAGCGGTCGCGCCAGATGGAAAGTCCTTCGCTTCTGCAGGTCATGACGGCGCCATTGTCATTTGGCAACCCCGTGATGCTTACCCTTTTACCCGTCATCATTGCAGTCAAAGAAGCCCGGTTAACAGCATTGCCTATCACCCGGGTGGTACCCGAATGGCGATTTCAAGTTTGAACAACCAGGTACGGTTGTGCACTGTTGGCAATGATGCGGCGCCACAACGTCTGGCTGACAGCACGAGTAAATCGCTGACATTCAGTCGTGATGGTCAGCGTCTGGCGCTCATAAGCAACGAGCATGAGGTGCTACAGATTGACGTCCAGTCGCTAGTGCCGGTTGCAGACGCCATTGACCTGTCTCCGAATGTCATTACCAGCCTGGCGTATAGCCCGGATAACCAACTGATTGCCATTGGCGACAGAAGCGCAAATGTTCACCTTTGGCAGCTTGCACCGACAAGGCCGATACGCACACTCACAGGCCATCAGGGCCCGATCCTCGATCTGGCGTTTAGCGATGATGGACAAATACTGGCCACGGCCTCCGAAGATGCCCAAATCCTGTTGTGGAACCTCAGCGAGGAGGTACCACCAACGCCCACGGCACTGGGCGGCAGTGTCACCCCAGTGACGGCGATAGCGTTTCAGCCGGCCTCCCGTCACATTCTGGCATCTGGCAGTGAGGACGGCGTTCTGACGTTCTGGAATACCGCAACTCATTTGCCTGTTGGTGTACCCATCACCGCCCACGATGGTGCCATCAACGCGCTGTCTTTCAGTATGGATGGAACTCTGATCGCCACGGGGGGCAGTGACGGTATTATTTCGCTCAGAGATTCACGAAGCCATCGGCAAATCGGCCCTAAACTGACAGCACAGACCGATCAGGTTACAGCACTGTCGTTTTCGCCGACGACCTACACGCTGGCCAGCGGCAATGCTGACGGCACGATTTATCTCTGGGATTTGGATATTGAGCACTGGAAAGCCACCATTTGTAACAAGGTGGTGCAACAACTGACGCACAGAGAGTGGGAACTTTATGTGGGGACCGGCGTGCCCTATCAAAATGCGTGTCAGCGAACGACACCCGCAACCTGATGACGGCAACGTTGTACCGGAGTTCGCGTGGTATAACGATGTCAGTTTTCCAGTTTGACGACGTTATCCGCTCAGACTAATTCGCTTTGCCCAGCCATGAGCCGGTGTCCGGTATAGCTTTCGGGATTGATTATCATGAAACCTTTACCATTCAGGCATGAAACCAGCCGGGTTGAGGTAGTGCAGGAAATCACAATTACCTCGGGTGACGCCAACACCGGCGATGGAATCACCACGCCCCGGCAGGTCCAGCGTACAACACCGGATATCAGCTCTATGCGGTTTGTTGGCCTCAGGCCCTCAGGGCGTTCTGGCCTTGGGCTTGATGACTTTAAAGCGCGTCCCTGACCCCAGGCGCTTTGAATTGTGGGCATAGCCAGATGTTACGCTATTGATTTAAATAAAATTAGTATTTCACACGCAACGAGATGACGATTTTTTCTCAAGATTTTGTCTGTAACGTCGACAACTATAGAACATGTTTACTTACAATGAGAGATATTAATGCAAGCGGAATCAGCTTCTCAGAATTTCGGCCAGCAAGTTCATCAACTTAAAATGTCTCGCGCTGATGAAGGCGCTACTGGCCCGTTAGGTAAAGACGTTTCCGCCATGGCTCATGCGCGCAACGCCGAGCGCCAGGCAGAAAAAGCCGCTGAAGGACAAGCTACCGATACCACACAATCGACCGAGCAGGTTGATTTGAGTGTTAATGACAGCACCAAGGCTGATGCGGTCATCACGCCGATTGTCACCCACAACATCAACGAATCTTTGCAGCCCGATAATGAGACGACAGAAGCGCCAGTTATTCTTCGTCCTGCGACGGACGATCAGTCATTAAACGATGTTATCCGTTCAGGGTTCGCTTCGCTACTGGCAAGCTATCAACAGCAAAATCCAGAGCAATCGGCGCAAGCGTCGGTGGATAGTTTTACCACGCTTATGCAGCAAGGTGTTGAAAACGGGTTTACCGAAGCGCAACAGACGTTAGCGAAGGGCGGTACACTGGATGAAGAAACCGTGGATCAATTATCAGTATCTAAAGAGCAAATTCAAAATCTAATCAGTGAGCTAGCATCAGCAAGCTCACAAAGTGACTAGTGTGCAATAATAGCGTCTGACACCTCATCAGAGGTTCGGCTACCCACGCTATAACATGTTTCGTCATTATAATAAAAAAGGGCCTTTCGGCCCTTCTCTTAAATTATGAGAAACAGTTCCCGCTCAAGATAACGAAATAAATCACACCACTGTATTTTCTGTTGCGCACAGCGCTACCGTCGCCATGTTGCAATTAAAGTATTTACAGAAATCTACCCTGACTGTTTGTGCCACTTGCTTTACTGTGGAAGGCCCTCACTGCATTCTTCCACTGCCATTATTCCGATGTCGTTGGATCAATAACACTCCTGACTTCCGAAATGGAGTTAGCAGGAAAACCTCCCATATCTGCATGCTTTTGAACAGAAGCCGCATCGGGTGCTATGTATACGCAATAGACCTTGTTATCAGTTACATAACTTTGAACCCACTGTACTTTTGGCCCAAGTTCTTCTAAAACACTGCATGATTTCTGTGAAATTCCTTTTAAGTCATCGGAATTTAACTTACCGGCACCTTCAATTTCTCTTTCTATTAGAAATTTTGGCATAACTCAACTCCTTCAATTTGCCCGAATATAAATATAGTTGACGGTGAAGGTTATGAGTAATCAAGAGATTAAATCCCTCCTGACTCAAAAGACAGATTTGAACGGCCACGCGTTCAACAGCATCATCATAACCATACCTTGAAACTGACGGTAAGCATGAGGATTAAATGCCCGC
This sequence comes from uncultured Alteromonas sp., assembly GCA_964508695.1. Lineage (GTDB taxonomy): Bacteria > Pseudomonadota > Gammaproteobacteria > Enterobacterales > Alteromonadaceae > Alteromonas. Next base: position 17,916 of record CAZDUT010000018.1, on the reverse strand, counting down.
TTCTGGATCAATAATAATGCCAGACGCTTAAAGTCACGAGGATCTGCAAATCGCGATTTACCGTTTTACCATGCCAACAAAAAATGCCCTCGCTGATGAGGGCATTTAAAAACGTGTTTACTGACAAGCGTCTTATTTAATCCCATTAAACGACTCATTACATGGGATCAATTTGCTCTTACTCGTCCTGATACGCCTCAATTGGCGGGCATGAACACATCAGGTTTCGGTCGCCGTAGACGTCATCGATACGGTTCACGCTTGGCCAGAACTTATTGCGATGCACTTCCGGAGCAGGATAAGCCGCCAACATGCGGTCGTAGCTGCGATCCCAGTTATCATCACAGATATCCGCCAGGGTATGCGGGGCATTGTGCAGCGGATTGTCGGTGGCATCCCACTCGCCGCTTTCCAACTTGGCAATTTCCTTGCGAATACTGATAAGCGCATTTACAAAGCGATCCAGCTCGTACTGGGACTCTGACTCTGTCGGCTCGATCATCAGTGTGCCAGCAACCGGGAAGCTCATCGTTGGCGCGTGGAAGCCATAGTCATTAAGCCGTTTGGCAATGTCCACTTCGCTGATGCCAGAGGCTTCTTTTAGCGGACGCAGATCAACAATACACTCGTGCGCGACGCGGCCATTTTTGCCTTTGTATAGCACGTCATAATGCCCTTCCAGGGACTTCGCCACGTAGTTGGCATTGAGAATGGCGGCCTGTGTCGCCTTACGCAACCCTTCTGAGCCCATCATCTTGATGTACAGGTAGCTGATTGGCAGAATTGACGCGCTGCCCCAGGGCGCAGCAGAAACGGCACCACAATCCTTACCGGCATTTTCAATATTTACCACCGAGTGGTTTGGCAGGAACGGGGCGAGATGAGATTTCACGCCAATCGGTCCCATACCCGGACCACCACCGCCGTGCGGGATACAGAACGTCTTGTGCAGGTTTAAGTGCGACACGTCTGAGCCAATATGGCCCGGTGAGGTAATGCCCACCTGCGCATTCATATTGGCGCCGTCCATATACACCTGGCCACCGTGGTCGTGCACGATGTCACAGATTTCACGAATGGTTTCTTCGTACACACCGTGGGTAGACGGGTAGGTGATCATCGCGCAAGACAGGTTATCGCCCACCTCTTCGGCTTTGGCGCGCAGATCATCCATATCCACGTTACCGTTTTTGTCGGTCGCCACTACCACCACCTTGAGGCTCACCATTTGTGCAGAAGCCGGGTTGGTGCCGTGCGCCGAGCCTGGGATCAGGCATACATTACGGTGCCCTTCGCCACGGCTTTCGTGATAGCGCTGAATGGCCAGCAGCCCGGCATATTCACCCTGTGCTCCTGAGTTTGGCTGCATTGACAGCTCATCATAACCGGTAATACTCAGCAGCCAGTCACTCAGCTCCCGGATCATTTCCTGATAGCCGTCAGCCTGATTCACCGGCGCAAAGGGATGAAGCTGGCCAAACTCGGGCCAGGTGACCGGGATCATTTCCGCTGTGGCGTTGAGCTTCATGGTGCACGACCCCAGCGAAATCATTGAATGATTCAGCGCCAGGTCTTTGTTTTCCAGCGACTTAATGTAGCGCAGCATTTCCGTTTCAGAGTGATAGCGGTTGAAGTTCTCGTGTGTGAGAATGTCACTGGTACGTACCAGATCATCCGGAATTGATTTGGTTCCCTGGGTAGTGACTTCGGCATCGAGGGTATCCACATCCAGGCCATGCTCTGTTCCCAGCAACACATCCAGCAGGTTCAGGATGTCTTCGCGGGTCGTGGTCTCATCCATCGACACGCCAACGGCACCTTCCAGGTCTGCCCGAAGGTTAATGCCTTTCTCATAACCACGTTTTAACACTGCGTCTTTGTCATCGACCAGCACAGTTAGCGTGTCAAACCAGGTATTGTGCTTCAGTGACACACCTTTTTGTGTCAGCCCTCTGGCCAGAATATCGGTAAAGCGATGGATACGCTGTGCAATGGTCTTTAAGCCTTCCGGACCATGATAAACAGCATAGAACGAGGCCATATTGGCTAACAGCACCTGCGCTGTACAGATATTCGAATTCGCTTTTTCACGACGGATATGCTGTTCACGGGTTTGCAGCGCCATACGCAAGGCAGGTCGGCCACGGGTATCTTTACTCACCCCAATGATGCGACCCGGCAAAGAGCGCTTGTAGTTATCGCGGGTAGCGAAAAATGCGGCATGTGGTCCACCGTACCCCATAGGCACACCAAAACGCTGCGCACTGCCAAGCGCCACATCTGCGCCCAGTTCGCCGGGCGATTTCAGCATCACCAGGCTCATTAAATCAGCGGCAACGGACACAATACCCTTTTTGTCCTGCACGGCTTTAATGATATCGCGGATATCTTTCACTTCACCGGTCGTTGTCGGATATTGCAGCAGCGCCCCAAATACATCATGCTCGGCGGCTTCTTCGGCAGGGCCTGTAACAATGCCAAACCCAAACATTTCTGCGCGGGTCTCTACTACGTCACGGGTTTGTGGGTGCACGTCGTCTGCAATGAAGTACAGGCTGGCCTTTTTGTTTTTAGAAACACGCTTTGACAGTGACATAGCTTCGGCTGCCGCTGTCCCTTCGTCCAATAACGACGCTGACGCTAATTCAAGCCCCGTCAGATCGATAGTCATTTGCTGGAAATTAAGAATAGCTTCAAGACGGCCCTGGGCAATTTCCGGCTGATACGGTGTGTAGGCCGTATACCAGCCCGGGTTTTCCAGCACATTTCGCAAAATAACATTTGGCACATGGGTATCGTAATAGCCCATACCAATGAAAGACCGGTTGATGGTATTTTTTGCCGCAACGGCCTTCAGCTCAGCCAGTGCCTGAACTTCAGTAGCCCCCTCGCCCACCTCAATCGGTTTATCCAGAGCAATACCCGCCGGTACTGTCTGCGCCATCAAATCGTCTAGCGAGTCAGCGCCGATGGTATCCAGCATGGCTTTAATTTCGTCTTCACCGGGCCCGATGTGGCGGCGAACGAAAGCATTTTTCTGCTCAAGCTGAGCAAGTGTTGGAGAAGTATTTGACATAAACCTGTTTAATATCCGCAATGGTTAAATAGACAAAAAGGGGCAGCAGTCAGCCCCTTTTCACAGCGATAGCAGCAACACGTATTCGTGCTTAGTCTTCGTCCAGGCTGCTTTCGTAGGCCTCTGCGTCCAGCAGATTTTCAAATTCTGACGGGTCGTCGGCTTTAATTTTAAACATCCAGCCGTCGCCGTAGGAATCGGAATTCACCAGTTCTGGCGAGTCTTCCAAGTCTTCGTTGACCGCAACGATTTCGCCGCTGATTGGCGCGTAAATATCCGATGCTGCCTTTACTGACTCGGCAACCGCAATGTCATCACCGGTGCTAACCTTGTCGCCTTCATCGGGCAACTCAACGAATACCATGTCACCCAGAAGATCCTGAGCGTGCTCAGAAATACCAACCGTGAACACGCCGTCGCCTTCCGGACGTACCCATTCGTGAGTGGCGGCGTAACGTAAGTCGTTAGGGATATTGCTCATAATTGTTCCTGTACTTTTAATCGTTTATAAAACACTTTTACCATTGCGAACGAAGCTGGGTTTTACCACTTTTACTGTAACCCACTTTTTGCGCATTTCCACTTCGACCGTTTCACCCACCCCGGCTGGTACCCGCGCCATCGCAATAGCGTGACCCAGTGTGGGTGAAAAGGTGCCTGACGTGATCACGCCATCACCGTTTTCGGTACGCACATTCTGACCATGGCGCAGTACGCCTTTTTCCGTCATCACCAGGCCCACCAGCTTATCGGTACCGGCTTCACGCTGTGCTTCCAGCGCCTTGCGGCCCACGAAATCGCGGTCCTGTGGCTCCCAGGTAATGGTCCAGCCCATGTTGGCGGCAAGCGGTGACACGGTTTCGTCCATATCCTGGCCGTACAGGTTCATGCCCGCTTCCAGGCGCAGGGTATCGCGTGCGCCTAAGCCACACGGCTGAACACCGGCATCCAGCAGCCCCTGCCAGAACTCTTCGGCACGCGCTACAGGTACCATAATTTCATAACCAGCTTCACCGGTATAACCTGTAGTAGCAATAAACAAGTCTTCAGCCTGTACACCAAAGAACGGCTTCATGCCCGCTACGGCTTCGCGTTGCGCATCACTGAATAAACTCGCGGCCTTGTCTTTGGCATTGGGTCCCTGCACGGCAATCATGGCAAAATCTGAGCGTTGTGTGATGGTCACATCAAAACCCTCTGAACAGGCTTTCAGCCAGTTCATGTCTTTTTCACGCGTGGCAGAATTGACAACCAAACGGTAGTTGGTGTTATCGAAGTGGTAGACAATCAAATCATCAACCACACCACCGTCGTCATTGAGCATGCCGCTGTAAAGCGCCTTGCCTTTGTCCTTCAGCTTTTCAACGTCATTGGCAAGCAGGTAGCGAAGATACGCTTTTGCATCCTGCCCCGTCACGTCGACGATGGTCATGTGAGACACATCAAACATGCCTGCATCGCGACGCACGGCATGATGCTCTTCAATTTGAGAGCCGTAACTGATTGGCATATCCCAGCCAAAGAAATCTACCATTTTGGCACCGGCTTCCAGGTGCTTGGCATGTAGGGCGGTGGTGCTGCTCATTCAACTCACTCATTTGGGTTGTTCAAAGTAGCTACGAGTATAGAAAGAACCCCAGAGACCAACAAATTGGAAATTCTTATCATTACATTTAAAAATGTAATATATTCACCTCATGAGATTAGCAATTCAAATAGACCATGAAGCAGCTTTCTTTAGACAATCTGCGCACCTTTGTCAGTGTGATTGAGCAGGGAGGCTATGCACGGGCCGGTGAATTACTCGGCCGCTCACAGCCTGCCATCAGTTTGCAGATCAAAAAACTGGAATCTCAGATCGAGCGAAAACTCTTCACCAAAGTAGGACAACGTCACCTACCAAGTTCTGACGGCAACTGGCTTTACCCAAAGGCCAAGGAATTACTTGCCCTGAACGATAATATTTTCCGCAGCCTTTCTCCCGCCCCATTAAGCGGCCGGTTGCGCCTGGGTATCCCGAATGAGTTTGCCTCTACGCTGCTGCCCGGCGTTATTGGTGAGTTTTCTGCCCGCTATCCAGATGTCTCACTGGAGGTCACGTCCGCCCTGAGCCGCGACTTGCTTGCCCCGGGTATCCGTGAGAATTTCGACATGATCCTGGCGCTGGTAAATCCCGATGCAGAGACTGATGGCGAACAACTTGTCGAGGACGAAATCGTGTGGGTGGGCGATCCAAACCGGCATTATCTCGGCGACAGCATATCGCTGGTGCTGGCACCGGATGGCTGTATGTACCGTAGCAGGGTGATAGAGGAGCTGAAGCAACAAACCCGGGCATGGAAAATCACTTATACCAACGCCGATTTGTCCGGACTGGTTGCCGCCATCTCGCAGGGGCTGGGCATCACGGCACTGGCCAGGGCCAGCTTGCCAGACAACGTCGCGGTATTACGGCACCCTCAGCTTCCGACACTGGGAAAGGTAAATATTTGCCTGTTTAACCAGGCCAGCCGTCATCCCGTGGTCGGTCAGACACTCGCTGATTTTATTAAAAGCCGTTTAGGCTAAATCTTTAGTACTGGCCTGTGCGTAACCAAGTACTGTAACGCTGCGACATTGACCTGTAATGTCGTCTGCGAGCGACTTGGTTTACAGGATTTGTCATCGCAATGCGATATGCCTTTCTTTACAGGGCTGACTACAAGTGACGCACAGTTATCTCCCGTACCAACGATTAAAGGAATAGGCAAATGCCGGGTAGAATTATGCATGCAGACGGACCGCGTAGCCGCTAAGCTTTACTCACCATTGGGATGACAATCCTTTCATTCACTCTGTTTAGGGGAAATTATGAAAACAGTTGGTTATGCCGCGCATGACTCCGATGCGCACATGGTGCCTTACCACTTCGAACGCCGTGATTTGCGCGACAATGATGTTGCAATTGAAATTCTGTATAGCGGTGTGTGTCACTCAGATCTCCACACTGTCAATGGCGACTGGGGTGACCAACCCTACCCATTGGTCCCGGGCCATGAAATTGTCGGCCGGGTGACCGACATTGGTCAAGATGTCAAAAACTATGAAGTCGGCCAGCATGTGGCGGTGGGCTGTATGGTCGATAGCTGTCAGGAGTGTGACCAGTGCCACAATCATGATGAGCAGTACTGCAGAAAGGGCATGACCCCCACTTACGGTGCGCCTGACCGCATCTCAGGTGAAATTACCCAGGGCGGTTATTCCAAGCACATTATCGTACGTGAAGAGTTTGTCTTGCGCGTACCTGAGTCACTGGATCTATCACGCACCGCACCGATTTTGTGTGCCGGTATCACAACCTATTCACCACTTCGCAACTGGGGTGTGAAAGAAGGCAGCCGGGTAGGCGTTGTCGGCTTGGGTGGTCTTGGCCATATGGCAGTAAAACTGGCGTGTGCGATGGGTGCCGAGGTGACTGTCATCAGTCGCTCCGACAAAAAGGAAAAAGAGGCGCAGAACAGTGGCGCGAAGGGCATTCTGGTGTCTACCGATGAAGATGCAATGAAAGCGGCATCTTTTTCTTTTGATCTCATCATCGATACTGTGCCGGTGAAGCATAATATTGATACCTACACGCCGCTGCTGGATGTGGACGGTACCGTGGTCATTGTCGGTCAGATAGGTCCGCTGGAAGAGCCAATGACTGCACCTCTGGTGATGGGGCGTCGTAGTGTTGCGGGGTCTCTGATTGGTGGCATTAAGGAAACCCAGGAGGTGCTGGACTTTTGTGCCGAGCACGGTATTCACCCGGAATGCAAAATGATCCGTCCTGATGAGGTCAACGAGGCATTTAAACACCTTGCCGAAGGCGATGTGGCCCATCGCTTTGTGATGGACATGTCCAAGCTTGAGCTTGACGACTAACCACCCTCCGGCCTGACTACAAAAAGGTTGCGGGGGCATGTCACTGTGCCCCCGCATTTAATTTCAGGCTTCACATTTCTTTATCTGCATAATGCCGAAAGACCACTTTTTACCCGAGTATATGCCTTTGACATGGCGCAGTGCCCGATACCACTATGTCGCCCATTGCTATTCAGGCACCGGGTGAGAGCGATAATAGGGTGGTATGGATGGTGCCGATAGCATCAGCCATTTATACTACCGGCGAATAGAGGAACAGGTAGCCGAGGTAACACCACTGATGAGTACTGCAGTCAGCTTTCAGCGTCCGGAAAATACGTCGGATGCACCTGACGGTAACGATGATTTGCACGCGCTTACACGGCTGCTGGCATTGTTTACGCCCCATGATGGTAGCGTCGATATTGCCGCAAATGCCCTGCATATCATTAAGTCATCGCGGCCCTGTGAAGCGCAAACGTATACCCTTTCCCGGCCCAGCATATGCCTTGTACCTCAAGGTGCAAAGCGGGTAACATTGGCAAGAGAAAGCTTCGAGTACGACCATTCCAAAATGGTGGTCTATGCCGCTGAAGTGCCAATCCATGTGACGATAACCCAGGCCTCACCCGAACAGCCTTATTATTGCCTGGTTATCCCGATAGACCCAGCCACACTGAATCGCCTGGTGCTGAAAGTCTTCCCGAATGGCTTACCAAAATCTGAAAGAACACGTGCCGTATACGTAGGAGACGCCAGTACCCATATCGTCAGTACGGCCCGACGTATGATGGAAATCGTCGTCAACCAACAGGACACCGATCTGCTGGTCCCGCACACCGTTGATGAGATTTTATTACGTCTTCTCAGAAGCCCGGTAGGTCCGGCGATTGCGCAGTTGGGAGTCACCGACTCGCACATAGATAAGGTGTCGACGGCGATAAGCTGGATAAAGGCTAATTTCACTGACACGCTTAAAGTTAATGAATTGGCAAAGCGCTCTGGCATGAGCCCGTCTTCGTTTCACAGCCACTTTAAAGAGGTTACACAGCTGAGCCCCCTGCAATTCCAAAAGGTATTGCGATTACAGGAAGCCCGGGCGCTGTTACGTAGAGGCGTGATGGATGTTACCCACGTGGCCTACGAGGTAGGTTATACCAGCACCTCACAGTTTAGCCGGGAATACACCCGTGAGTTTGGCAGAGCACCATCAAAAGACGCCTGTTCACACGTGTAGGGGCGCAAGCTTACCCAATGGCTCCTCCAGCGATTTCGGGGGTTCGGTAAACCACGCGGGGCCTTTTTGGGTCATATACATACAATCTTCCAGGCGCACCCCGAACTCCCCCGGCAGGTAAATACCCGGCTCGTTGGAAAAACACATTCCCGGCTGAAGCGGGGTAGTTTCGCCACGCACGAAGTTCACCTTCTCATGCCCTTCCATACCGATACCGTGTCCGGTGCGGTGTGACAGCCCCGGCAACGCATAGCCCGGGCCGTACCCCAGCGTCCTGTAGTGTGCGCGCACCGCATCGTCCACCTTCCCTGCTGCGGTTCCCAGCGTCGCCGCCTCGAAGGCTACACGCTGACCTTCTCTAACCTGCTGCCAAACCTTGCGCTGTTTGTTATTCGGTTTTCCAAACACAAACGTACGACTGATGTCAGACTGGTAACCATGAACACTGCAGCCGCAGTCCATTAAAACAATCGAGCCTTGCTTAATCACCTGCTCTTCACGGGTACCGTGAGGATACGCACTGCCTTCATTAAACAATGCCATTCCCCATACGCCGCTGCCACCAAGCTTTTGCTGAGCGCTGCTCATCAGGCTTTTCACATCCGCCTGAGACATGCCCTCTTCCAACTTGCCGTACACATCGCCATAGGCGCGTAACGTGACCTCATTTGCCTTATGCATGAGTGTAAGCTCGTGGGCGGTTTTCACCATGCGACACCCCAGTGTGACAGGCTCAGCAGGCACCACTTGCATTGCCGGCATTGCCTGGCGGATCCCTTCCACTGCGAAATACCGTACCGAGTTTTCAAAACCCAGCTTGCCTTTGCTCACACCGCGATCCGCCAGTATAGCCGCAACCACGTCGAACGGACTTTCATGCTCTTGCCATACCCGGACATCATCGCCGACTTGCAGCGACTCCATGACACTGGGCTTTTCAAAAAACGGGGTCACGACTGCCACATCGCCGCGCTGAGGAATGATCAGTGCAGTCAGGCGTTCACTGCGCCACCACTGTATGCCTGAGAAATAATCCATTGCCGCACCGGGCTCCAGCACAATGGCGTTGATGTCATGCTTTTTCATCAAAGACTGGGCTTTTTCGATACGCTGCTGGCGCTCTTCACGCGATATGGGGGTGACCGTCCCTGTGATATCACTGAGTTGCGCGTCGACCGGAAAATCTTTGTCTTTTTCTTTGTTGTCGCCTGAGGAAACCGCAGGGAATGACAGGGCAGCCAGACCTACGCCTGAAACCCGCAAAAAATCGCGTTTGTTCATGAAGTTAAAACACCCGATTGTGGTATAAGTAGTGCTAATCTTGGTCCCTGCTGACCGCAATTGCAACTTTCCCACCGGCTATTTACCGTTATAACCCCATGGCTTCCGCAATAAAGCGCTCTTTGGCGCCGGGTAGTTTGTCTGCCGCGACCAGTCCAATACCGCGTACCAGCTTTTTCAGCCCGGAACGCCCGGCAAACAGCGTTTTGAATCCATCCATAGCCGCAATCATCCGCATCGCCTGGGCTTTGCGTTCCCGCTCGAAGGGACGAAGACTGCGCTGGGAATAAAATGGCTTACCTGCTTTATGAAGCTTCTGGATGTGTCTGGCTAACGACAGCGCATCCTGCATGCCCAGGTTCGCTCCCTGGCCAGCCAGCGGATGTATGGTGTGGGCCGCATCGCCAATTATCACCACGCCGTCGCTCAGCCACTGCCTGGCGTATTGCATGGTTAGCGGAAAATGGTGACGAGGGGTGTCAAGTGACAGCGTCCCGAGCACTGCACCGCTGGCTTCGGTCAACGCCTTGCAAAATGCGTCATCGTCCATTGCCAGCAGTGCATTGGCGCGCTCTGTATTTTGTGAAAAAACGATTGAGCAGTGCCTGGGATCGTTTATCGGTAGCAACGCCAGCGGGCCATCCGGGGTGAAGACCTGGCGCGCAACATTGTCATGTGGCTGGTCACAGCGAATATTCGCCACAATGGCCGTATGATTGTAATCGCGGAACGTCACAGGAAATTTTGCCTGATTGCGGATAAACGAATTTGCGCCGTCAGTGCCAACCACCAGGCGTGCAGCCACTACGTCATCGTTTTCCATCATCAGCATGGTCTGTTGCTGTCCCCACAACACTCTGCCGATACGTCCCTCAACAATACTCACGTCAGACGCTTCACCGACCGACTCGGCCAGAGCATTTATCAGTGCCTGATTCTCAACGATATGCCCCAGTTGCTCGCGCTGTGTGGTGGCACAGTCAAACCGGATCTGGCCGAAGCTGTCTTTGTCCCAGACATCCATTTGGTGATACGGATTCACCCGGTCAGGTGCAATACGCTGCCAGGTCCCCCGCTGTGCTAACGCCTGCGCGTTGGCTTCGTTAATGGCGCTCACCCTGACGTCGGGTTTATCGCTAAGTGGCCGGGTAAGCGGCTTATCGTTGATAACGGCCACACTCAGGCCGGTACCTGTCAGCGCTGACAGCAGGGTCAGACCTACGATACCGCCCCCCACGACCGCAATATCCACTTGTTTCATTTACTTTCCTTCAAAGCGGTGTAGCTCCCGCGTCCAAAACCGGTTGTCTGGCGCACGAAAGCTTTTTTCAGCGTTGTTGATAACGACATCGACATCAGGCCCAGGTTTCTGGCTACCACCAATGGCAGGTGCCTGTTTGAAAATGCATGAACGAGCATGTGAGTCAGCCCCATGGTGGTAGTCCGATCATCCTTTCTGGTGCGAGCATAAGCGTGGGTCACGTCGGCGCAACCGGCATCCCGGGCGTTTTGCAATAATGCTATCAGCGATAAACAATCCCGCATCCCCAGGTTAAAGCCCTGCCCGGCTATCGGGTGCAGGGTGTGCGCGGCATTGCCTACAATAACTGAGCGCTGGCCGGCCACGGTGGTGGTATAGCTTAAGGCTAACGGGTAACTTACCCGTGATGTGGTGCGCAGCACCTTACCCTGGCGATACCCCAGCGCCTCCTGAAGCGCACGGGCGAAGTGTGCCGATGACGCTACGCTTTGCGCATCACCGGCAGAGCGGGTCCACACGACCGAAAAGCCATGCCCTGGCATGGCGTGTCCATCAATATCACTGTCAAAGGGTAATAAAGCCAGCGGACCGTCTTTTGTAAAACGCTCGTACGCGCGGTTGTTGTGAGGTTCACTGGTATGAATGTTGGCGATAATGGCGGTCTGCCCGTAGCAGCTGCTATCACGCTGGTAGCCGAGCGACGCGGCAAGCGGCGAGCGCCCGCCGTCGGCCATAACCACCAGCTTTGCGGTAAGTTGCTGACCATCTGCAAATGTCACCGTTGAGGCTGAATCGCCAGGCTCAATATGCGTCACCGTCGCAGGTGCCCGGTAGCTAAATTGCTTTGCATCCTGAAGCGTCGCGCGCAGCTGTGCGCCCAGTTGTGACAGAGAAACGACCTGACCGAACGCATCAAGCTGATAGTCACCGGCGTCCAGCGCACAATACCCGGCATGGCCCTGATCGGTAACCTGTATATGCTTTATGGGCATGGCGCCCGCCTTCGCCACAGTAATCCCCAGCTTGCCTAACGCATCAACGGTACGCTTCGACAGCGCGATAACACGACTATCAAAGCCCGGTCCCGCGGTATCATCCTGATTGTTATTGGCATCAATTGCATCCACCAGCGTTACTGATAACGCGGTACGCTCAATGATTCCACAGGCAAGGGTATGTCCTACCACCCCACCGCCAATAATTACCACATCTGAGTGTGTCACCGTGCCCCTATTTCCTCATCAATGCTTCAATTTCATCAATCTGCTTGGGGACATCACTGGTCAGGATGTCGACACCGGAAGCCGTAATTACAACATCGTCTTCAATACGAATACCGATACCTTTGTACTTGTCCGGGGCATTGCTGTCAGCGGAGATGTAAATTCCTGGCTCGACGGTAATCACCATTCCGGGCCGTAAGAGCCGATCTTTACCATCGCTTTTATAGTCGCCCACATCGTGCACATCCAGTCCAAGGTAATGACCCAGCCCGTGCATGTAATAGTCGCGCCAGGCTTTAGACTCCAGGTTACTCTCTAGCGTGCCAGACAAGATCCCCAGTTCAACCAACCCCTGTGTGATCACCTCCACGCTGGCTTTCATTGCCTGCGCCAGCGTCACATCTGGCCGAAGCATAGACAGCACGGTCTCCTGCGCCTTTAATACCCAGGCGTAGACCTCACGCTGTGGTTCGCTGAATGTTCCGTTGACCGGAAACGTTCGGGTGATGTCCGCCGCGTACCCCTGATATTCCGCACCGGCATCAATAAGGATCAGCTCGCCCTCATTCACGACATCGTTATTTTCTGTGTAATGCAGAATACAGGCATTTTCACCGCTTCCGACGATAGTACCGTAGGCGGGTGAGCGTGCCCCTGCCATGGCAAATTCATGATGCAGTTCGGCTTCAAGCTGATATTCCTGGCAGCCCGGGTAGGCAAACTGCATCGCACGTTTATGCGCATTCGCGCTGATTTGCGCGGCGGCACGGATGGTGGCGACCTCACAGGCTGATTTAAACACTCGCATTTCATGCAACAAGGGGCGGACATCATGCATACTGCGGGGTGCCAGATACTCTTTCGGTGACCGGCGCAAACTGTCCATGACGTCCTGAACCATGGCATCGGCCAGAGCTAGCTCGCCCTGCGCAAAATACAAATGCTCATGACCGTAAATGAGTTCGCTGAGCGCATCATCCAGCTGATCCAGTTCAAACGCTTCGTCCAGTGAAAACCGCTCCAGCGCGGCCTCTGCTCCCAGACGACGTCCATGCCAGACTTCTGCATCCTGGTCTTTCGGCTGACACACCATAGCCCGGTAGCCATTGCCCAGGCGCGGATGATTGGACAGGATAAGCCAGGTATCAGGTTCGTTAAATCCGGTCAGATACCAGAAGTCGCTGTGCTGACGAAACAGATACTCGGTATCGCGACTGCGTGTCACCATCGACGCGGCCGGGATGAGACAAATACTGTTAGGCTGGCACTGCGCAAGTAACCGGTCCTGACGAGCAATAAATTCCTCTTGCTTGATCATTATTAATGCACAGACGGTTTTGCAGGCTGGTCTTCAAGCAACGACTGACCAAGCTCACTAAAGCACAGAATAGCGGAGATTTTTACGTACTCTGCAACTTCATTGAAGGCACGTTCCGACGCTTCGTCTTCTTCCATCGGCTCTTCCATACGTGAAATATTGGCAAAGTCATCCATGGCTTCTTTCACATCGGCTGAACAATTAGTGAGATCCTGCTGATGCAGGCCAAACCCCACCAAAAACCCCTGAACCCAGTTAATCAGCGCCACACCGCGGTCATTAAGTGGGGCCGTGTCCTCGGGCAGCAGCAACTGCAGGGAAAATTCTGCTTCCAGCAACTGCTGGCAGGTTTGATTGAATAATGCCGTCAGCACCTGTTGTGCATTATCCGTAAAAGGCTCACCCTGGTTGGCTATATCTTTTAAGGTATCCAGCCAGCCCTGGTCCGTCAGTGACATGCCGCCACAAAACATACCACACAGGAGGCCCTGCATTTCCGCACCATCAACGGCGATCCCCTGCTGGGAGAGTCGGGTTGAGACGGTGTCATAATCTAGCTGTTTTTCCACAACACACCCTTTCAATTCATTTATTTCCAGTCTACCAAAGGAAGCGCCCAAGCACACGTCCCACACATCGGTTACTTGCCGTTCACTTTCAGCCCGTCATAAACCAATGGGGTAGCGTCAGTAGTTTGATTGCTCTATGATCGCACTGACGGGTAAGGGGTACTATGCTGGTCCTTAGCAACGTTCCCTTCACCCTCACCTGGAGCACGGAGGGTCCTGGTATGCAAAACGCAACAACACATTGTCGTCGCTGCGATTATCGGTATACTGCCTGACTATCTGGTCAACTTCGGAATTATCCGGGTCATCAGTACAAAATTCAGCGCAACATACAGTCACCTTGCCTGTGAGATCCACTTTGGGGTGTGCGACGTTTGTTATACTCTGTTGCGGTAAGCACAATAACAATGCTTCCTGGGATGTTTGCCAGTTCATTCATGTCCCTGGCCGATGCTTTAAACTAAGGAAGTTGAACCGATAACTATTGCGCAAGCTCGGCGCGTATCGAGAAGCCTACGGTTATCGTGATTCTTCCGCCCTGAACTTTTCGGTTCACGGGCGAACAATGAACAGCGGCATCTTGGGAAGCGCCCTCTTTCGACGGAAGAAGAAATGGCAATAATTAATTTCGGATCGATCAATATCGATCATGTTTATCAGGTTGAACACTTTGTTCGCCCAGGCGAAACACTCGCCTCTACACACTACCAGCAATTACTGGGCGGCAAAGGTGCCAACCAGTCTATTGCACTTGCTCAGGCCGGAGCGGATGTGCGCCACGTAGGTAGCATCCATGAAAACGACGCATCGTTTAAGCAGGCGCTGATCAAAAAAGGCGTCGATTGCCGTGGCGTAAAATGTCACGACACCCCGTCGGGCCACGCGATCATTCAGGTGACGCCCAGCGGTGAAAATGCCATCGTGCTATTTGGTGGGGCCAACCAGACCATCACTGCCGATACGGTCACGCAAGCGCTTGATGATACCTCTACCTCGGACTGGGTACTCACGCAAAACGAGACCAGCAGTATTGCTGACGTGTTAAAGCAAGCCAGTGACAAACAGATGAAGGTAGCATTTAATCCGGCACCAATGAGCGAGTCGGTCAAACATCTGCCTCTGGACTGTATCGATCTGCTCATTGTCAATGAAACCGAGGCAGCCGCGCTTACCGGTAAAGACAACCTGGATGAAATCATTGCCACCTTTCAACAAGACTGGCAGAGCGCGGAAGTGATTATTACGCTGGGTAAGCAAGGCGTGAAAATGCTACGGGGCGATGAGGTGATAAGTGTTGACGCCTTTACCGTGGATGCTGTTGACACGACGGCCGCCGGTGACACCTTTATCGGCTACTTCCTGTCAGCTTACTGTAGTCATACTGACGCCCGTCAGGCACTGCTACGAGGCTGCGCAGCATCAGCCATTGCGGTAACCCGCGAAGGCGCGGCGCAATCCATACCCACTCAACAGGAAGTGGACCGGTTTATGGCAAAAAATGCCAGCTAACGAACAAGAAACGATTATGACGCATAAAATTATTTTGGATACCGATCCAGGTATCGACGATGCGATGGCAATTTTCTTCGCCTTTCAGTCTCCGGACATTGAGGTGCTGGGCCTGACCACCGTATATGGTAACGTGCCGGTCACCATGGCGGCGCAAAATGCGCTAAGCCTGTGCGATATCGCCGGCCAGGATATTCCGGTAACTAAGGGCGTCGCAATGCCCTGGGTAGGACCTGAGTCGACGTATGCTCACTTTGTGCATGGCGAGTACGGCTTTGGCCATATTAAGCCTGAGGCACCAAAACGGGAACTTGACCCGCGCAGCTCTGCGCAGTTTATTGTTGACATGGCGCGTAAGTACCCCGGTGAAATCACCCTGGTTGCTATTGGTCCCCTGGGTAATTTGGCACTGGCCCTGCGTCTTGAGCCGGAACTGCCAAAACTGGTCAGGGGTGTCAGCATCATGGGTGGTGCGGCCTTTGTACGCGGCAATGTAACGCCGGTGGCGGAAGCCAATATCTGGAACGATGCGTATGCGGCTGCAATTGTATTTGCCGCTGACTGGGATCTGACGATGTTTGGGCTGGATGTTACCAATGATGTGCCGTTCAAGCCTGATTTTGTTGACACACTGGCAGAGAAAAACCCCAAGCTGGGTGGTTTTGTTCAGGAGTCTGCGCAATTTTACATGGACTTCTATTCGCAGAATCGCGCCGACCGGGTGTGCTTCTTCCACGATGCATTCCCTATCGCTCACCTGCGCCATCCGGAGCTGTTTGAATTAACCGAAGGCCATGTTCGTGTCGGCACCGACACACTGGACCGCGGGCAGACAATGGTTGCCCCGCCAGGCACAACTCCAAGCCCGCTATGGACCGATGCCAAGACGATTAACGTGGCAACGAAGGTTGATCACAGCAAGCTGGAACAGCTGTTCATTGATACCTACGCACTGTAAAGCTCCCTGCGCGGCCAATGTCCGCGCAGCATTTTCCATGTGCAACCTGGTCCGCCAGATTTGCGTTAGAAATAGCCTCAGGGAAACCACATGCCTGAATCATCACGCACATTGCTAAGACAGACACTCAGACAGGCTCGCAACGCACTTACCTTTGAACAACAGCAAGACGCTGCCGACGCTATCGCGTCCCGGCTAGGTACATTCACACAGGTCTCGCAGGCATCCAGTCTGGCCATGTACCTGCCTAACGACGGCGAAGTAGATCTTCGACCATTTTCACAAAACTCTCAGTCATCAGCATCGTCATTACGTCTGGCGCTACCGGTGTTGCACCCTTTCTGTAAAGGGCATCTGCTTTTTTTGCATTACCACACCAACACCGCCATGCAGACAAACCGCTTTGGTATCGAGGAACCGGCGCTCGACTGCACCGGCGTTATTCCTGTTGCAGAGCTTGACGTCATTTTAATGCCGCTGGTTGGCTTCGACGCTGATGGCAACCGGCTCGGTATGGGGGGCGGGTTTTACGATCGCACACTGGCACAGCGTCACCGCTGGCCGGCGCGACCGGCGTTAATCGGTATTGCACATGACTGCCAGCAAGTTGAATCGCTCCCTGTGGCCAGCTGGGATGTTCCCCTGGATGCCATTGTCACGCCTTCACAGGTTATTACCCCGCGCTAAACAACCTGTGGTCCAGTGCCAGGCTCACCACCGCATACCGCCACTTCTATAATTTAAGCTGTATGCCCTGCGTGCTTTTCAGGTACACTTTATTCCCATCCGCAGACAGGAGGAAGCATGGATCAGAATCAAAAAAAACAGGCTGTAGCACAGGCGGCGCTCAAATACATTGAACCCGATACCATCATTGGCGTGGGCACCGGTTCCACGGTCAATTACTTTATTGATGCATTAGCCGATATTAAAAACACCATTACAGCTGCAGTATCCAGCTCAAAAGCGTCTACGGAGCGGCTTGAAAAACTGGGTATTGAGGTCATGTCGTTAAATGATGTCGATAGTCTGTCTGTGTATGTCGATGGTGCCGATGAAGTGACTGAACACAAACACATGATAAAAGGCGGCGGTGCCGCGCTGACCCAGGAAAAAATTGTTGCAGCGGTGGCCAAAACCTTCGTCTGTATTGTTGATGACAGTAAACGCGTACCGGTGCTTGGTAATTTCCCGCTGCCCGTGGAGGTGATCCCCATGGCCCGCTCCTATGTGGCAAGAGAACTGGTTAAACTTGGCGGTGATCCTGTTTATCGCCAAGGCGTGGTGACCGATAACGGAAATGTGATCCTGGATGTTCATAATCTGGATATTCTCGCCCCCCGTGATCTTGAACAAAGTATTAATAATATTGCCGGCGTTGTGACTAACGGCATCTTTGCAATGCGGGGCGCTGACATCGTGCTAACGGCGTCTGACGAAGGGGTGACAACTTTCGATTAAACTCCGGCGGGAAGTGAAATTACACTTTTCAGCTTCCCGAATCTCTGTTAATTTGAGCGTATAGACGTCCAGAAGTCTTAATCAATCCATCAGCTTTCACGTAATGAGATCCCGCTACATGTCAAAAGAGTCATTGCCAAA